>NZ_JAMXFD010000007.1:0-117840 GCF_025370875.1 Laspinema palackyanum D2c | reverse complement strand
CAGAAACCCGGTTTCTTGGTCTTTGGCAGGGGTTCAGAAACCGGGTTTCTTTCCTCAATTTAGGTCAATTTGCAACAATTGTCGCAGAAACCCGGTTTCTTGGTCGGCGGGGGTTCAGAAACCGGGTTTCTTTCCTAAAATTTAGGTCAATTTGCAACAATTGTCGCAGAAACCCGGTTTCTTGCTCTTTTGTCGGGGGTTCAGAAATCTTTATTCGTCAAATGTTAAATGTTGAATTGATGGATTGTCGGGTGAATTTTCTACAAAATAACGATAATTCTCAACGGATTGAAATTGCGATCGCAGTTTATTCCATTGCGGTATAGTCCCTTGGCGCAGTTCCAGATATTCTGGATAGCTGGAGAACTCCCAATCCTCTGGTTTTTCAACAAGGTTAGCCTTGACTGGGTTTAAATGAATATATTGAGTGAGATGAAGCAAATATTCATCTTGATGGACATGAATCGCCTGGAAAGGCCCCTGAAATAAGGAGCCTACTTTTTGATAGCGCTTATTGATAGCTTTGGTGTAAGACAGGGTAAATGCTTGCATGACTTGGGAAAAGTTATTATTTTTTAGGTAAATTAATAAATGATAGTGATTCGGCATCAGACAATAAGCGATGATGTCTGCCGTATTGTTTTCGATTAAATATTTTTTGATTTGGCGTAAAAAATGAATGTAGTTATCTCTTTCAAAAAAAATAAGTTGGCGATTATTACCTCGGTTATAAATATGGTAGTAATGACCTGTTTGAAAGACAAGTTGGCGACGTGGCATTTCAAAAAGTAGGTTAGTAGACTAGATTAAACGGTGGTTTGTTAACTGATTATGGCAGAAACCTGGTTTCTTGTAAACTGGCAGCGGTTCAGGGGTTCAGAAACCGGGTTTCTTTCCTAAATTTAGGACAATTTGCAACAATGGTCGCAGAAACCCGGTTTCTTGGTCTTTTGGGGTTCAGAAACCGGGTTTCTTTCCTAAATTTAGGACAATTTGCAACAATTGTCGCAGAAACCCGGTTTCTTGCTTGCTCTTTTCCCAGGGGTTCAGAAACCGGGTTTCTTTCCTAAATTTAGGACAATTTGCAACAGTTGTTGCAGAAACCCGGTTTCTTGGTGCTTACGAACCCACTGCCATGAGTTGGGGTTTAGCAACGATCGCATTCTCGGATTGACGGACGGGAATTTCAATGACAAATTCTGCTCCCTCTCCCGGTTCAGAAATACAGGCGATCGCCCCTTTATGTTTTTCGATGATTTGATAACTAATCGAAAGTCCTAATCCCGTGCCTTTACCCACTGCTTTTGTGGTAAAAAATGGGTCAAATAATCGCGCTTTGATGTGATGGGGAATTCCCGGTCCGTTATCGCCGATCGCAATGATAACCCGGTCATTATGTCCCTGTTTCTTCACCCATTGGGTGCGAATGGTAATCCGGCTGGGGTTTTGGCGAATTTCTTCAAGGGATCGGCTTTCATTATAACTTTCTAAGGCATCAATGCCATTCGTGAGAATATTCATCAACACCTGATTGAGTTGTCCAGGATAGCACTCTACTAAGGGCAGTTTCCCATAGTCTTTGACCAATTCTATGCCCAAATGACCGGCTTTGGCTCGCAAGCGGTTTTGGAGAATCAGCAAGGTGTTATCAATCCCTTCATGCAGGTTGGCAAATTTCATTTCGGCTTGGTCTAGGCGGGAGAAATTCCGCAAGGATAAGACAATTTCTCGGATGCGATCGGCCCCGATTTTCATAGAATTGAGGACTTTTGGCATATCTTCGCGCAGAAACTTGAGGTCAATTTCTTCAGCGATTTCTTCGATTTCTGGGCCCGAGTCAGGATACCGTTTCTGATAGGCTTCTATCAATTTCAGCATATCTTGGGCATATCCATCCACATGAGATAAGTTCCCATAGATAAAGTTAACCGGATTGTTGATTTCGTGGGCGACTCCGGCGACTAATTGACCCAAACTAGACATTTTTTCGCTTTGAATCAGTTGTGCTTGGGTTTCCTGGAGTTGCCGTAAGGCTTGTTGTAATTCTGCTGCTTTGGTTTCGGCAGCGATCGCATTGGCACAGGCGCGATCGTATAATTCCGCTTGATGGATGGCGATCGCCAACTGATCGGCGAGTTGCTGCAACAGTTCTATTTCCGAAGTCCGCCATCCTCTGGATTTATGGCATTCATGGACAATCAGCAGTCCCCACACCTTGTTCCCGCGCGAGATGGGAACGCTCAGACTCGCCCGGACTTGTAAATGTTGCCAACAGGCGAGATGTTCGTCATTGCAGTGGGTTTTATACACATCTTCCACCGCTCGAACTAAAGGCTGTTGTGCCGATTGCAATTGGTCGGCACATTCCTGGTAAAAGCAATCATGTTCTTTGACGGCTTCGCGCAGACAGAGTTGGGAGGTACTTTCTTCGACAACGATTTGGCCTGCGGTTTCTTTGCTAAACTGATAGATAGCAACGCGATCGGCTCCCAATAATTGCCGCACTTCCCGCGCACTGGTTTGCAAGATGGTATTGATATCTAACGTGCGACGGATATGTTCCCCAATCAAGCGCAAGAGCGATTCTCGCTCCATAGTGGCACTTTTTTGGGCATATAAGCAGGCTTGTTGGATGGAAATCGCCAGTTGATCCGCGACGGCGCGGGCGAGTTCCCGGTCATGTTTGGACCACTGGCGGACTCGGGAACATTGATTAATATAAAGAATCGCATGGAGTCTGCCATTGGCTTGTACTGGCATAACCATCGAGGATTTGATCTCGGCTTTGTCATATTCTTCATTTTGCTTGCCGATCCGGGGGTCTTCGCTGACATCGGAGATGATCACTTCTTCGCGATGGGCGATCGTCCATTGGGTGATGGGTCCGTGGGTATCAAAGTCATCGATGGAGGAGGGGAAGGGGGGGCGACAGACTTCAAAGAGATGCTCTCTGCGGAAAGCTACATCGTTAGCCGCATTCCAGAAACAGTCCTCACGATGCCGATCGCCGGTGACCCCTTCTTCCCGATCTTCGACGAGGTGGATCAAGCAGCGATCGACTTCTAAGGCTTCTAACAGTTGGGCGATCGCCTGGGTTAAAATCGTTTCCAGGTCGAAACTCTGACGGGTTTGGTTAACAATTTGATTGACCAATCTCTCTCTTTGTGCTTGTTTTTGAACGCGATCGTACAATTGTGCTTGCCGAATGGCAATTTCCAGTTGTTGGGCGAGCAGTTGGACAAATTCCACCTCGGCAGTGGACCAAGTGCGAGAATTCTGTGAGAGACAGGCGATAAAGCCGATCCATCCCTCCTGTCCTTTCACGGGAACCAATAAATTGGCCAGGGCATCCAGTGTCCCCGGTGCAGAAACTGGCGGATGATTTTTGTCACCCTGGCTCAAGTTCTGGGGGGGACGCGCTACGGGACAATTAGAGATCAGGCGCGTCATCGCACCAAAGGTCCGGGACTCGTTCAGGGGACCACAACTGATCACCATCTGTCCTTGGGCGATCGCACTGGCGGAGGTGCCTAAAATCTCTAAGGGATGATATCCCACCTCCGCGAGGGGTTTCGTTCCCTCTAATGCTGCAAATTCGTGATTCCGGGTCCGTTTGCAGACCACTTGCACCCGTTCCGTGCGCTCAAAATACCACAAGAAACTACAGGCATCTAAGTTGAGCATTGTGGCAATCTCATCCACCGCTGTCTGGAGGATCGTTTTGAGTTCCAGAGATTGCCAGATTTGGTCGATGACTTTTCGCAACAAGGCGCTGCGCTTTTGGGGGTCTTCTATCTTATTGTGTTCCAACGGATTACTCAGAGAGACAGTAGGGATAACGCGGGGAAGCAAAAAAAAACTATTTAACATGGAGAACACCTCACCGATACTCATGGTGGGCCGCTTAGATTGTAATTTCTTAAATTGACGAGGGACTGTACCCCGCACAGAACTCGGGGTTTTCTGATGATTCTATTATTATTTATTTTTATCCCCTGATCTTTTAAATTTTGTAAAAATTATCATCAATTCCTCAAATTTGGGAGGGGGTACGGCTTTAAATTTAGGCGGATTTTTCTCCTGAAATTGTAGCCTATGCTACAGTTTACCAGCCAGCATAGGTTTGTCTTGGTGATGACTTACTTTATAAAAATTTTGTAATTAACTTAGAAAAGCTTTAAACAATACCATAAACACTTAATTCCGTCAAGACTTGTGACCCTTGAGCATCGGGGGATCAGTAAACTTTGGGGTGCTACTGCCACCGGCATGATTCCCCCAAGGCAAGACTAGCAGAGGTTCAAATTGCTGCTCAAAACTTACGCAATATTTAACATCAACCTTTAAATTTAGAGGCATCAGGAGCGAATCGCCTCTCCATTCAGGGTAAATATCTCAAAAGGAAGCTTAAGTCCTGCCAGTTTCGGGTCTTTTGCCTCTCCAACTGTACCCACATCCTAGAAACCCTGGGAATAATCGGGACATCCCGCCGAAACCTGATGAATAGGGAGATTTTTGACCTACCTGCTCAACCCCTAATTCGGATGAAAATGGGGTAACAATTCTGACTGATTGTGACCCCGCATAAATCGCTCAAATTTTAGAGAGATAATCTTCTAGCTCATTTAGAATTTTTTCTATATTTTCTAGGTCCTGTTCAGTTCCGTAGAGATTTTGCTGCTGTCCCTTTGTATCGAGTTCCAAGGCAATATTTTGGATAACGGTAAGGCCCATATTGGCGCTAGACCCTTTGAGTTGATGGGCTTGATTACTAAAAGCGGAATAATCATTTAGGGCTAAGAAATTCTTTAGAAGATTGAGGCTGACCCAAGCATCTTCGACAAATGCCTGTAAAATTTCTCGTTCAAATTCACGATCCCCACCGGAAATTTCTTGTAAGCGATCCAAGTTTACTGCCATTTAAAATTCACAAGATGCTAAGGATTACGTCGAGTACATTAATTTATCGAGGGAGGCGTCCGGTTTCCGTCAATCAGGCTTTCTCCCGAAGTAATCTCATGTAAGCGTCAGAAATTCGAGGGAAAACCCCAGATATTTAACTGAAGTTACTAACCGATTCTGGAGGACTGGGGTTAGGGGTTGACGAAGCTGATTAGACTGAGCAATTCGTTGGTTTGAATTAATAAGATAAATTAAAACAAAGCCTCCTTTCCTTAGAAAAAATGATACCATATCCTGAAGTGCTGAGGAGAAAAAATCCGACAGCCTGGGAGGGGGCGGCGATCGCGATAGAAGATCCTGCGCCGTGGGGTGAGTTGAACAGGGCTTCCGCAGAATAGAGAGGCGATTCGTGAATCCCCCTGACAACGGATCAATCGATGCGGGGGAGTGGGTTGCTTTGTCGCCGCCCCGGAAAGGTCCCACAGAAGCAGGCCCCCAATGGTTTGGGGATGAGATTGATTCCCGGGATTTGTCAGGAGATCCTGATTAAACTGATAAACTCAGTTGAGAACCATTTTGATTTTTGCTGACTTCAATGCGGGCTTGAAAGGCTTCGCGAAATTGCGGCATATGGGTCACGGTGAGAATGCAGGCAAATTCCGAGGCGATCGCATTAATTGCAGCAATCAAGCGATCGCATCCTTCCCGGTCCTGAGTTCCAAATCCTTCATCCACAATTAACATTTGTAACGAAGTACCCGCCCGATGAGCCAGTAATCGCGCTAATGCTAACCGAATCGCAAAATTAATCCTAAATGCCTCCCCTCCCGAATAAGTTTCATAAGCCCTTGTCCCTCGCGCATCGGCAATTAAAATATCCAAGGTATCAATTAATTTGGTATTTTTTTTGCTGCGTCCCCGAGTAGCGCGCTGAGTCACAAATTGAACATGGAGTTGATTGCCACTCAGGCGAGATAAAATCTGATTGGTTTCTCCCTCCAACTGCGGCAACACATTTTCAATCATCAAGGCTTGGATGCCATTTTTGCCAAATGCTGTTGCCAGTTCCCGATACACCCGTTCTTGACGACGAGAGGTTTCCAGTTGTTTACGTTGTTCTTCAGACTGACTTTGGAGTGCCGCGAGATGCTGTTGTTGTTGTTGCAGACGTCCTTTCGTTGCCAGTAAACTATCCAAGGAGGATCGCAAAAGCTGGATTTGTTTTTCGGTGGCTTTGATGCGATCGCCGGGGTCGGGGATATCCTGAAGTTGTTGATGCAGCGCTTGCATCTGCTGACGGAGCGCCGTGCGATCGCCTACTCGTGCCTCCAACTGACGAGTTAACTCCCCAATTCGCTGTTCAATCTGGGGATATTGTTGCTGTGCTTGCTTTAACTCCTCCAGTCGTCCCAGCCAGATTTGGCCGGTTCTTAACGCACCTCGGAGGCGGTTATGTTCCTGGGGGTCATAGCCAATGGTTTGTAAGTGGCGATCGAGCAACGCAATCTGCTGTTGCAAGGGAGAGTTTGTTTGTTGCTCTTGTAATGCGGCTTGTAATTGCGTCAGGCGTTGTTCTAACTCAGGCTTCCGCCCTTGTAATTGTGCCATTTGCCGTTGGGATTGCTGAATTTGCCCTTGCTTAATTTCCCCCCAACGCCAGCGTTTTTCCTCATTCAGGGCCAAACTGCGGTCTTGGTCATTGTAATTTAACTGTTGCAGCGACTGCTCCACCTGTTGCAGTTCTTGGTATAATTCCCCGGCATAACTTCCCGTATGTAGTGATTGTTCTAACTGTTGTTTTTCTATAGTGAGATGTTGTAAACGGTCCCGGGAGGCTAAAGTTGCATCAATTTGAGCCTGTAATTGTCCCCGACGTTCCCGCAAGGCATTGTAGTGTTTTAACTCTTCCTCCAGTTCCCGATACTCCTGCCGCAGAATCTGAATTTCCCGATCGCTCGTTGCGAGTTGTTCCTTCAACACCCACAACTGATTGATAATCCCCTGTTCCTGCGCTTTCTGCTTTTCAATCACTAAATCCCAGTGATGTTCATCCAAGGGTCTGTCACAGAGGGGACAAAGTGCATCCGGGACCTGTAACATCTGGATTTTTTGGGTAACCGCTGCCAGTTGGGTTTCATAATCCGAGGTTTGTGCCATCAACCGTTCCATAAAGCTGCGACGTTCTAAACCTTTTTCTCGCACCCGTTGTTGATAGACTCGTTTTTTCTCTAAGGCATTAATGGCGATCGCCACTTCTCCTAAGCTTTCCTCTAAAACATAGCTGTTATCTTGTTCCACTTCCAGGCGATGAATTTGACCGGCAATTTCTTCCAAACGTGCGGATAACCGAGTGCGAATGCGATCGAGTTCGACTTGTAGGGTTTGTTGTCGGGTCATCAGGGGTTTGACTCGCGTATGTAGCTCATCCAGATAAGTGAGGCGATCGCGCGCTTGTTGTAATTTCGCGATCGCTGCTTCAACTTCCGGCGCTTTATTCAGAATATCCTGTAGTTCCCCTTCCTGGCGGCGAATATACTCCAATTCCCCTTGGGTGGAAGAAATTTGGGATTCCAGGGAAGCCAAAGTTTTGCGTTCCTGGTCCTGTAATTGCTGACGCTGTTGAGTCGCTTGTTGATAAGATTGGAATTTAGAGGCTTGAACTTCTTCCTGTGCTTGTAATTGCTGATATTGATGATATCCCGCCAAAATTTCGCCCTCTTGTTTGAGCAGTGCCTCTAATTCTTGGCGGCGACGATGGTTGAGATTGAGTTCTTGGTGGGTGCGATCGCAGTCGTCCTTTAAGTGGCGATCGCGGTCCTGATGATGAGCGATTTGCTGTTGCCAGTTTTGGCGTTGGAGTTGGAGTTGTTGGAATTGTTGCAATTGCGATCGCTGGTGGTTCACTTGCTCTTGACCCTGGAGAATTTGCGCTTCCACCTGGTCCAGATTTTGGGCGATCGCGATGGTTTCTTGTAATCGTTGCTGTAGCGAAGCTAAACTTTGTTCTAGCAACTGGACTTGACCCTTTGCTTCCCGCGATCGGTCTTTTGCCTGTTCTGCCAACTCATCATAATGGTCCAACCTCAGCAGAGTTGCCAAAACCTGCTTCCGTTCCGAGGGTCGTTTCAACATAAACTCATCCGCTCGACCTTGGCGCAGGTAAGATGAATTGGTAAAGGTTTCGTAGTCGAGTTTGATATGTTGGATAATCTTATCCTGAGTCGCTCGTAAACCCTTCTCCGTCAGAGAGCGAAACTCAAGATGCTCTAGTTGATTGGCAGTCAAATCCTCCGCAGTCGTTGCCACTTGAAATTCCAGAGCACTGGATTGACCCCGTTGGCGAGAACGAATGACCCGATAGATTTGCTGATTGGTTTGGAAGGTAAAATCCACCCGCGCTTCCATTTCCCCAGTATGAATAATATCATCCTCAGTTCCAGCGCGACTATTTCCCCAGAGGGACCAGGCGAGGGCTTCCAAAAGGGAGGATTTTCCGGCACCATTTGGTCCACAAATACAGGCGGTATGCAACCCATGAAAGTCTAGGGTAGCTTCGCGATAGCTCAGAAAGTTTTTTAAACTCAGTTCTAAGGGAATCATATTAATCAGGCTTACTCATAAAAGGGCAGTCGCCCCAGGGGTTCAGAACGGGTGAAGGGAGAGGGATTATCGAAGGCTGGGAAAGCCAGTTGAATCTACAGAAGCGATCGCCTTTCCTCCCCAATGGTCCAGGTTTTTTCTGGCATTTGTGGCATTGACGACCAATTCAACTTTCTATTTTGAGCCAGATTTCTACCGGATTCTACCTTTTGACCGCTTAATTTTACAAATATTTACAATTATAGAAATTTTCCCATCCTTGGCAATCAAGGATGGGAAAATTTAATCGAGTTTCCGTTATCTCAACCCCGTAATTTTAGAGTCATCTTCCCCATTCTCCCCATCCCCTGAAGCGAATCAGCCTAAAGTGGGTGAGAAGCCGCTCTACATTGTCCCCAATCCAGGGGAAGAATCATCCCCGTGATGGAAAAATCTATCGACAGCACCTGTGTAGCGATCGCACTGTTGATAAAAACCCTCTACCCTTCCCCATCTCCCCAATCAACCCAGGACAAATGACAAATGACAAATGACCCCTAACCTACCCCCGAACCTTCAACAACTGACAGCGATCTAACAGTAAAGCTAAAGCACCCACCATCTGAATCTGCCACGGGGCCAAGATTAACGCCACAACCGCTAACAGTCCAGCTAGGGTCATGGTCATCACGCCTACGGTTTCCTCAGAAGTGCGTCGATTAATCAGAAAGGCACAGACTGAAATGCTGAGAGGAATTATACATACCGGATGCATCTTGGGTTGGCTCCTATTGAAAGCTCGTAAAAGTAACTAAGGCTACAAAATTGCTACTCAATCTAATGTAGCACCGAATACCAAATCCGGACCCGTTCATTTATCTAAATTCCCTGACAGGTTTTCCCGATTAAAATAGCAGCAGACTGCCCTCAAATGGCCGAATTTTCGACATTTATTAGGGTTAGCCTCTGGGGAATTCCAACCCCGGGAGTCAGAAATTTTCTAAGCCTAGAGGAAGAGTCCGACCCACCTCTACCCTTAGAGGTAGTTCTTTGGAAATGATAACGCCTAGATTTAGTTTCCGCAATAGATTCGTTAAAATAATTTCTCATTTCCCACCGGGCAAGAGTTTTAGGGTTTTCCCTCCTGAAATTAATCCCTGAAAACTCCTGAAAAAATCCCCCTAATTCCTCTGGCGCATCCGTCTGTGGACAGAGTTTTATTGATAACTTCCGGGCAGGATTCTCGGGTCCCTGAGCCTCCAGATTTTAATAAGTCTAAATACTTAAATAAACATTGAACCCTTATAGGTGTGGGTTTTTATAGCCCCTTAATAATTGAAGGGAGTATCCAAATCAATCCCTTACCTTCCTAAGAGTCAGATGATGAGTAATAGTACCGAATAAACACCCGCACCCGCCGCAAAGGCCCAAAATTGGGTTTCCCGTTCTTCCGGTAGTTCTTCCTTGAGGATGTTGAGAATAATGCCTCCGGCTAAAAAGGCAAAGAGTAGGGCGATCGCCTCATGGGAAATGATCGTTGCACGACCAATCGCCCATCCCACAATCACCGCTGCCGCGAGTACCCAGCGCCCAGTGTGATCGTAAACCCGTTTGTGATGTTCGCGCAAGCCAAAGTTATTGACGAGAAAATGCAATGCCATTGCGATGAAAAAGAAGCACAAACTCAAAACACTCGCTTCTTCTTCTGGATCGGACAGCAGATAGCCAATCAGGGCGTTATAAAGAGAAAAAGAAATAATATGTAGCCAAAACACCTGATCGCTTGTGGCATCTCCTCGCCCCATTTTAACTTGGTGCTGCCGCGATGTCTTCGCTAGTTTTTCCAACCCGTAAAATATAGAGAATCCTAACAGTGACATCAGGTAAACATGATGCTCTAAAAACTCCAAGCCGTTGAGCGCTGACGCCTCAACCCGAGCTTGTCCTTCACTCAGTTCGGGAAAAATGTGCATAAAAGTGTAAGCGACCGATACGCCACCCGCCATTGAAAGCCAGCAGTTACGCGGAACCGAATCAAGAAAGAGCAGATTTTTGGCCCCAATATGAACGATCGCTAAGGCGATCGCCAAGAGTAAAGTTAAATTCATAGCGCAGATGAAAACATTGAGACTATTGAGGGGAGAATCACCCTGAGAGTTGCAGCCAAACAATAAAGGTTGTCCCCGGATGATTGGAACTGGGGCGGTTTTTCCAATTGGGATCTCGCCATTGGGGGGGAGTGGGACTAAAGACTTCGATTTCCCCTTGCATTTGGGTGATCAGTTCGCGGGCGATCGCCAATCCCAATCCCGTACCGGGAATATCACTCTGGGCTTTGACACCGCGATAATACCGTTGAAATAACTGTTCTAAGTCTTGGGGGGGAATGCCGATACCCGTGTCACTAATGGCGATCGCCATCAAGGTTACCCCCTCAATTTGGCACTTATCCCCCACTTTCACATAAATTTCGCCTCCGGAGGGGGTATATTTCAAGGCATTGTCAATCAAATTACTCAAGACTTCCCGCAGGGCCTTGGAAGAAGCGAGAACCGGAGGCAATTCCGACGGGATCTCGGTATTGAGTTGCAGATGCCGTTCGCTGGCGATCGCCTGGGCTGAAATCAGCAAGGGTTCCAGTACAGTCCGGATATCGCAGGGTTCTACATCAAAAGCCGGGAGTAACAATTGTGGCGATCGCTTCTCCAACATCGGGGTTTCCGACGGGACCTCGGTTTGCACATCCGGGACCGCTGCGATTTCTTCCGGTTCGATCGCCAGATTCATCTGTTGCAGTAACTCTTGAACGCGATCGCTCTCCCGCAGGATACTTCCGGCAATATCGCGGTTCGGGTCCGGTTCCCGGAGGCGTTTTAACAATAATTTTCCAAAGGTGCGTAAGGCGGTGAGGGGACTGCGGACCTGGTGCAGGAGGTTATCGAGTAAATCATGTTGTTCCGCTTGCAGGCGTTGATGTTGGCGCAGTTGCTGACTTAACCATCGCTGGCGTCGATCCAAAATGCAGGCGATCGCAATGGTTTGGGCGATATATTCAATCTGAATTCGTTCGCGATCGGTCCAGGGTCGGTCCTCGCGGCGCGTCACCAACAGTCCCATGACGATTTCTTCATGCAGCAGGGGTAAGACAATTTGCCTCGGTTGCGCCAAATCTTCCCCCTCGGCGATCGGTTCATCTTCTGGGTTTAAATAGCGGATGGGTTCGACTAAATGAACCGTCACGGGTCTTTGGGAGGAAGCGGAGACCAAGGGAGGACCTGGGGTCAGGGAGGCATCCGTTCCCGTTATCGGGGGTTCCCCGGAAATTGCCGTGGGTGGAAAGTCGGGAGTGGGACGCCCGGGAATCTCTGTGGGAATCTCTGTACCGGCGATCGCCCGGGCGGGATTTTCTTCCCACACCACAGCGGTTTCCGGATAAGTCACAATCGGAATCAGCTTGGCTTCCCGGTCTTCTGCCAGTTCTTCTGTCAAATAGACCACGCTCACGGAGGATCCTAGCCCTTTCGAGAGCAAACCCACCTGTGATTTACACAGGGCAACAAATTCTGAACTGGCTCCCATTCCCATCTTCCCTTATTCGATTTAACAAAGTAACGCTCACTGATGCCCGCCTCTTTCCCCGCACCCTGTTTATGCTGACTCGCTTAACCCGAGGACCGGACCCTCTGTGTTCATGTTGGCAGAAATTGGGTCCGGTTGCTTACTTCTGGGGTAAGATACTTTAGCCCCATTGATAAAACCCGTTGAACCTTCTTTGTATTTTCGGGCAATTTTGTGGCAATTTTGTGGCAATTTTATGGCAATACCGGGACGTCAGGGAGTGAGGACGAGCCATCACCGCAGGAATAAAGCGCCGCTTCCTCGGGTAAACAGGGCCGGAGAATTCTGCACTCCTACGTCGGTTCCCCTCTATTGATTTTTGTAACAAATTTTATAGTTTTGTGAATTTTTGCCGTTCCTCTCTCGAAAGGGGAGCAAAAAAAGTCTGAAAAGGCTGATGAGATAAGAGATGCGGCGTTTGGTAACAAACTTAGCAAGAGGGATTGATTTTTTTTATTACAGCGGATATAATCAGCACGACTTTTGTAACCATCACTACACCTGTCGGCTGAAATAGGAGGTAAGGATTTTGGCAAGGAGACGTAAGCGTAAGAGCCGTCGCCGCCAAGAAGGGCGCAGGATTTTAGAGCACGTGCCTCAGTATAGTATCGAAAGCGGTGAAGATAAGCCAGTCACAGCCGCCCGTAAATTCATCAAGGCAGAAGGCATCGTGCCTCCAGCTTTGTTGTTAGTCAAGAGAAACGAGCATACCACGGATCGATACTTCTGGGCAGAGAAAGGATTGTTCGGTGCTCAATATGTAGAAGAAAATCATTTCTTATTCCCAAGCTTAAAGTTTTTTGAGAGCAAAGCAGAAATACCCCCTGTGGCTTTATCAGTCAGGTAAAAGGGTTTTTCTGTCAGTCATGAGAACTGAAGGTTCACGGGACCAGACGGCTGCGGCGAGGGATTATACTGGGCGGGCGATCGCCTCGGATGACCCTGCGGTGCGAGGGTGGGATTCCTAGCGGACTCGAACAGAGTGGCGCGTAAATTTAGCAAATTTACAAGGGCATTCACCAGGTTTTTGCCAAATCTGGGGTCATAGAGAGTCCCGTAAGGGCAAATGTGCCGTCAATCGGTTGATTTGTCATGGGAAAAGAACGGTTTTAGTCCCGCATCAGGAGTCGCGATCTTAATAGCGCATCCAGTTTCCTTGGCGATTTAGGGAAACCCGCGTCCAGTCGCGATCGCCGCGAGTTCTAAAACCTGAACTTTTCCAGGGCGATCGGTTCCACGACGGCCAAGGTAAAGTTCGGGTCCCAATCTGGGCTATCACCCTGCCGAAATGACTCGTCATCCTCACCAGGAACCGAGTCAAAAGCGTTTGGCTGATCAAACTCAACTTTATGTCGGACTTGACCGAATGGGGTCAATAAGGAAACAAACCGATTAAAATACGACGCTTTTTAGAAATTAGCTCCATGACAAGCTCACGGGTTTGCATCGGGCTAATTTCTGCTATGGTATCGCCCTCAAGGGTCAGTACAGGATGAGATAACCCGGTAACCGTCCGGGTTTCTTGTCCTACTTTGTTGCTGTATTTGTAGAGTTCAACTCCAGCAACCCGGTGGTCTTCCCTTGACTGTACCGAGGTCCCAGGGTTTGCTTAAGCACCGCCAACTCATCCCGATGACCCGTGACTGTAATTCTATTTTGGGTCGGATTATCCCCAGAACTCTCCATAGACTTGACTTGGAGAGAAACCTGTTCCATGCGACCCGAATTTTGCCAATAAAACCATCCAGCGACTGGGGACAACAGAATCAACCCCAGAAATAAATTCCCCCCTTGTGGGATGACCATTGAGAGAATGAGGCCCAAACAGAGCATCCCCACTGCCGCCAACAGGGTCAAGAAAATCGCCAGAAACCAACTGGGACGGACATATCCTTCAAAGGTGACTTGATTGCGTTCCCCATCTACTGCCTTCACCCGATAAGCGCGGCGATCGAAATACCCTTGTAACTCAGGCAGAATCGCCTCTTCCGGCTGTTCGGTTACCCATTGCAGTTCCTCCGTTCGGTCCTTCACCGAGGCCCGAATAAAGAACAATAACCCGATCGTCATCAGTAGGGTTAAAAAAAATGTTGATGAGAGAGTCGTCGTATCCATCGGTTCTATCTAAATGACTTCATGACGCAATTTTACATAAATTTACAAAGAAACTACGACTTGGGCCTACTCTAACCGAGTCCTGGGGTACAGGATGAGAGCCCAGGGACAAGAAACCGGGTTTCTCACCCAAATTTATTGGCGATCGCCAAAGATTTTCTCAAGAAACCCGGTTTCTAACCAATGGGGTCCCCCTGGAGTAGGAAACCGGCAAACCCGGGCCTTTAAACCTCTTCCTTTCCCCAAAGGTGGCCTTAAATTGGAATCAATTTAAAAAAATTGTGATTTTTGATGCAGACGATATGTTAATCTACTATTCCTTACTATCCTGTTACATCGTCTTGCCATGAATTTGGCAGGTGTTGTGGTGCGTTGCGGTGGCTTCCGTGACGCACTCTTTTCCCCAAAACTGAATACGCAAAAATCCGGCATTTCTGAGATCAATGCCTAGAGGATATCGGGACAATCCAGGGACTGCCCCGACGCTTTATCTGGGCGTCTCTACTCGGAACGTCTTAACACCACCACCGATTGCCCGAAAACGGGGACCGTCTTATTCCCAGTATAGGTGGGTCCATCTTCCAAAAAACTGGGTTCCTTGGTATCAATCACCGCCACCCACTGCTGTTCATTTAAGCCCTCGGGTAACTTAAATTCGATTGATTCCCAATGGGCATTAAAGAACAGGAGGAAAGTTTCGTCAATGACTCGCTGACCATACCGATTGCGCCGAGGAATTTCCTGGCCATTCAACAAGACGGCGATCGCCTTGGCAAACCCCACACTCCACTCTTCATCCGCCATCTCGCTGCCATCGGGATTGAACCAGGCAATATCATTCACCGTCTTCCCATAAATCGGGCGGCCCTGAAACCACTTGCGCCGCTGAAACACCGGATGCTTGCGACGGAAATAAATCAATTGCCGAGTGAAATCTAACAACTGGGCTTTTTCCTCGGGAAACTCCCAATTTAGCCAGGAAATTTCACTATCCTGACAGTAGGCATTATTATTCCCCCCTTGACTCCGTTCCATTTCATCCCCCGCCAATAGCATCGGGATACCCTGGGACAGCATCAGCGTCACCAGAAAATTCCGCTTTTGGCGTTCTCGCAAGGCCAACACCTGGGGATCATCGGTATCTCCTTCTGCGCCACAATTCCAGGACCGATTGTGACTCTCCCCATCACAGTTATTTTCCCCATTGGCTTCATTATGCTTTTCGTTGTAGCTCACTAAATCGTAGAGGGGGAACCCATCATGAGCCGTGATAAAGTTAATACTGGCATAAGGACTCCGGCCTGTGGTTTCATATAAATCCGAACTCCCGGTAAACCGATAGGCAAATTCGCCTAGGGTCCGGTCCTCTCCTCGCCAAAAGTCACGCACGGTATCGCGATATCGCCCATTCCATTCCGACCATAACAGAGGAAAATTCCCCACCTGGTAGCCTCCGGGACCCACATCCCAGGGTTCAGCGATCAGTTTCACATCGGAAAGGACCGGATCCTGATGGATGATATTAAAGAAAGACCCCAGGTTATTAACGTCATACAATTCTCGCGCCAGGGCCGATGCTAAATCAAACCGGAACCCATCGACGTGCATTTCTAGCACCCAGTAGCGCAGACTATCCATAATTAATTTCAGGATTTGCGGATGGCGCACGTTTAGGGAATTGCCGCATCCCGTGAAATCCATGTTATATCGGAGATTGTCATCGACAAGGCGATAGTAGCAGGCATTATCTACCCCCCGCATGGATACCGTGGGACCGAGGTGATTGCCTTCTCCCGTGTGGTTGTACACCACATCTAAAATGACTTCGATACCCGCTTTATGCAGGGCCTTGACCATTTCTTTAAATTCCTGCACTTGTTCTCCGGGTACAGTGGCGGAACTATAACCAGAATAAGGGGCGAAGAAATTGATGGAGTCGTAACCCCAATAATTTTTGAGCCCTTTATCCGCCAAATGTCCGGGATAGGCTAGGAAGTGATGAACCGGCATGAGTTCGACTGCCGTAATCCCCAAGGTTTGCAGGTGAGAAATGACCGCAGGATGCGCTAGTCCACTATAGGTGCCTCGTATTTCTTCGGGGATATTCGGTTGAAGTTTGGTAAATCCTTTAACGTGGGTTTCGTAAATGATGGTTTCATGGAAGGGGGTTTGTAAGAGTTGGTCTCCTTCCCAATCAAAGGATTCATCAATGACGATGGATTTAGGGATTAAATGAGCGCTATCGGTATCGCTGAAGGAGAGGTCTTCTTCGGGGTCTTCCCAGTTATAGCCAGAGAGTTCGGGTCCGTTGAGCACATCCCCTTCAATGGCTTTAGCGTAGGGGTCGATCAGGAGTTTGTTGGGGTTAAATCGATGACCGGCAGCGGGGTCATAAGGCCCATGCACTCGATATCCATAGCGCTGTCCCGGGGAGATTCCAGGGATGTAGCCATGCCAGACATGGTTATCGACTTCGGTGATCGAAACCCGTTGCTCTTTGCCGTCTTTGTCAAATAAACAGAGTTCTACGCCTGTGGCGTTTTCACTAAATAAAGCAAAATTTGTTCCTTTACCATCCCAGTAGGAACCCAAGGGATAGACTTTACCGGGCCATACTTCTAAATGCATATTGATAGGTTCACTCACCACGAATTTTTAAAGAGAATCAAAAATTGCGATCGCGAGTTAATGCCGGAAACTTCCGGGGTCTGTTGGCGATCGCATTCGATTGTTCTCTCTTTAAATTTACGGGCTGGGCTGTTCTGTGGCTTCTACCCTAGGATTGATGCGAAGTGTTAGAGGTTATGTTACGCTAACTAGCCGGTCTGCACCACAATCCTAGCCCTCGACAAGTCCGGGTCAGGGTGGCTCAATAATCGGCCTTACATTATATCTCACTTTGGCGGGTGGGTCAAGCACAAGGGCTGATTCCCTTTACCTCATCAGTCCAGGAAGCGCTATATATCAAAAGGAGGAAAAAATAGCCGATCGCCCCAGGATATGGGTTTTCCGGGTTCTGGGGCGATCGGTTCCTACCATGCTCCATAATAGGCCGGTTCATGGCCCGGTTTCCATTTGATATTGCAGCCAATGCTAGGTTTTTGGTCTTGCGAAATGGGGTCTCCCGCCAATACCGCATCGATCGCCGAACGCAAGTCTTTTCCCGTCACGGGTTGATTATTCCCGGGACGACTGTCATCGAGTTGACCGCGATACACCAAGCGACGACGGCCATCAAAGACAAAAAAATCTGGGGTGCAAGCAGCAGTATAGGCGATCGCCACCTGTTGGGTTTGATCGTAACAATAGGGGAAGGAAAATCCTAACGTTAACGCCATTGCTTTGAGATGTTCCGGAGCATCCTGGGGATGAGTCTCCACAGAATTAGAGCTAATGGCTACAATTCCCACGGAGCGATCCTGGTAATATGAGCCAATATTGGCAAGTTCTTCTTGAATGTGCTTGACAAAGGGGCAATGTTGACAGATAAACATCACAACCAGTGCGGTTTTATCCCCAAAGGTTTCCAGGGAGATTGTCTTTGTGGTCACCACATCCGGGAGTTGAAAATCCGGTGCTGGGGTTCCTAGTGCCAGCATGGTTGAAGGGGTTAACGTCATGTTTTCTCCGGGTTTTTTAAGGGGTGGGCTTCAGGGGTTTATTATCGGTCAGGAATGGTCCTCCGTTCAAATCCCCCTCTAGGGCATTTCCCCCTTAACTTCCCGTCCCTTTGTTCGACGCTGTACTACAAGCTATCAAATTTGTCAACCGAAAATTCTCGGAGATTTCTCCGTAGGTGGAAAATGTAGCCGATGAAACGAACTGTTGTAGACTGTAAGAAAAAGGCCGTAACCGTGGGCGATCGCTGGTTTTTGGAGGGCGATCGATATTCTCCGGTCACCTAGATTCTATTTTCTCAACCCAACCTATCCCCAGAGTGACCCTCTGTTTTCCTGAGTCTCTAAAATTCTGTGTTCAGAGAAAATCCGAGCTAAAACCCTTGATATATAAGAATTTTGGCCTTTTACTCTCCCCAAATTCTTCACCCAATCTCATCGAAATTCAGCAGAATTGAACGCACCGACATCAGCCCGATAGACTTCGTTACAAAACGTAATGAGAGTTCAGAGAATACTCGGTTTCCCCGACTCCGTAAATTTGAGTAAAATTCTAATAGAAAGATTAAATAATTATAAGAAAGTATTTTAGCTATGACGGCGGACCTCCTGAGCGCACCTAAACTTAGCTTCTCCAAAGAAGAACTCTTGCAGCAATACGCAGGAGGAATGAGAGATTTTAATCGTCTGAGCCTCGCCAAAGCGGACTTAAGCGGAGCCAATCTCAGCGGTGTCTACTTAGGGGGAGCCAGCCTCACCAAAGCCGACTTGAGTGGAGCTAATCTGAGTCGAGCCAATTTAAGCGGAGCCAGCCTCAGTGGAGCCAACCTCACCGGAGCCAACCTCACCGGAGCCAACTTAGCTGGAGCTCACCTCAATTGGGCCGACCTCAGGGGAGCCAACCTCACCGGAGCCAACCTCAACAATGCCGATGTGAGCGGAGCCAACCTCAGTGGAGCCAACCTCAGTGGAGCCAAATTAAATCAAACCTACTTAATCGGCACGAATCTGACCTCTGCGGACCTGCGCGAAGCCGATCTCAGTCTGGCGAGCCTCAACAAAGCCGATTTAACCAAAGCCAACTTGCGTCAAGTTGACCTCACCGGTGCCAAACTCAAGCAAAGCAACTTGAACCTTGCGGATCTCACTCATGCCAACCTCAGTGGTGCAAATCTCAAGCAAGCTAACCTCAGTCAAGCTCATCTCAATTGGGCTAACCTCAACCGAGCAGATATTCGGGAAGCTAATCTGTGCGGCGCGAATCTCAGCAAAGCCAACCTCAGCCAAACGGATTTAACCGAAGTTTGCCTCAAGGATGCCCAATTAAGTGGGATTAACTTTAGTGGGGCCAATTTAACCGGGGTTGATTTAAGTAATAAACTGCTCACTGGCGCGAACCTCAGTGGTGCCGAACTCAGTCTTGCCAACTTGAGTGGCGCTTATCTGATTCAAACCAATCTGAGTGAAGCGAATTTGAGTGAGGCTAATCTGATGGGTTCTCATTTGATGGATGCAGATTTGACCAAAGCTAATCTTTCGGGCGCAAACCTCTCTCAAGCGAATGTGGTCAATGTCAACCTTCGCGGAGCCAATTTGAAAGGGGTCATTCAACCCAATGGAAAAGCCCGCAGCTAAAATGCCCGTTCAGTAGCGGTTAGCAACCCGGTTTCTTGACAAAATTTGGGGGGTTTGCCACAACCTAGGGCCAGAAGCCTGGCTTCTTGTGCGCTTAACTTAATTCTGTGAGGGAAGTTTCTGTAAAGAAATCCGGTTTGTTTGTCTTCCCCATACTGTACCCCAGGACGAGGGGTGGGATAGAGTATGGAGTATAATTTATTGCGAATTATCCAAAATTTTGTACAGAAATCCAGTTCTTTGAACAATCGGCGTTTCTCGGTTCCTGGAGTATCGGAGCTGATCGGGATACGGCAGTGGGTATGCTTTGGGCGCTCCAGGCTGTGTCGGCGATGAAGTCAGGAGCGCTTTCTCTCTACCGGCGCATCATGGGGGGGTTTAGGTTGTAAAAAAATCCAAAATATACCTCAGAAACTGGAGAAACCCGATCTGGCTCTCCTTCTAACGAATCGTTTCAAGCCCAAAATTGATGTGTTTTTAGAGGGATCCCAGATTACTGTTTAACCAAGCTTCATCTGGACGATCGCGGCATGAATGACAACTGACCCTGGCCCACGGGGGTTTACTCTTCAACTCGTAACCATCCACGCCGGACTGCATGAAGCAGGCGGTTGATGGCGTCCATTTCATCTTCCGTGAGTGAATCCTTGAGTAGCGCGCTCATCAACCCCCAGCGTTCTAGGTAAGTGATTTTTCCGGAGCGCCAGATTTGACAAAAAATTTCTGAAATTGTCAATTTGTAGAAATTTCCCTGAATTACCATTTTCTCCCCTCGTGAAAACGTAATGATTTCTTTAACTTTATTATCCCAAGTATCGGGTATTTTATCAAGTTAATTTGTGATTTAAAGCTCCCTCCCTCTGTGATTTGAGTCCTAAATTCAGAGAATTTTTCAGGACCCCCGCCCGAAAACCATTGCTCTATGAGCGTTCTTGCACCTAGGCGATCGCCCGAAAAAAATTAGGGGAAAACCCATCAGGGATCCCATCTTTTTGAGCAGGGATCACGCAGAAGAAAAGGGCTATGGATTCGGGGGAGCAGAGGTGGTTGGTTCAGTCCTCCCCTTTGGGTCACTCGGGACAGGGTAGAACGTATAATTGACTAGCTGGGTTTCCATTTATCAATATTTGGGTCTGAAGCGCCCCTTTCTCTGATAGCCCGATTAGAGGGTGATGGGTGGCGATCGCCAACAGACAAAGAACACCACTGACTACCCCAACCCAACTCCTCCCTCGGCGCTATTGGCGAGGATTTAAAAAGGGGTGCTTTTATTGCAGTCGCCTCAATGTGATGAAAGTCCCTATCCCGAGGCAATTCCTAAAAATCTGAGCCGCAATTGTAACAAAGACGTAAAATATTGACAGGCGTTATCAATAAGATAAGATTGTTCGGATTATGTATTTGACTTGGTTAGACAGTAATTCGTGGCTCATTGAATTAGCCTCTAAGCGGATTCTACTCGACCCGTGGCTCGTGGGTCCATTAGTATTTGGAAACCAGCCTTGGTTGTTCAAAAGCGCTCGCCGCAGGGAACGCTCCATCCCGGACAATATCGACTTGATTTTACTGTCCCAGGGTTTGGAAGATCATGCTCATCCGCCCACCTTAAAACAACTCGATCGCCAGATTCCCGTTGTGGCTTCGGTCAATGCAGCTAAGATAGTCCAGGAGTTAAATTATACTCAAATCACCCCCCTGGCGCATGGGGAAAGTTTTTGCTTGGGAAATCAACTGGAAATTAAGGCGATTCCCGGTTCACCCATCGGACCTTTTGTGGTGGAAAATGCCTATATTCTCCGGGATTTAGCAACGGGGACGAGTCTGTATTACGAACCCCACGGGTCTCATTCTCCGACCCTGAAAAATGAAGGTCCCATTGATGTGGTGATCGCCCCAATTGTGGATTTATCCCTACCCCTGGTGGGTTCAATTATTAAGGGGAAAGAAAGTGCTTTAGAACTGGCTAGAATGCTGCAACCCCAAGTGATGCTACCCACAGCAGCGGGAGGGGATGTGATATTTGAGGGACTGTTAATGTCTGTGATTCGCGCTCAAGGAACGATTGAAGATTTTCGCTCGTTGTTGGCAAAGCACCAGATTCCCACGCGGGCGCTCGACCCCAAACCAGGCGATCGCATAGAGATTCCGTTAGAACAGCGCACTGCCCAGGTGAGGTGATCACTTGGGTATTTGGCCGGTGTGGTAGAGATTGAAAATACCCCGACTTCTCACCCGTTTTCGTGACAGAAAACGGGTTTTTTGAGGGGTGGAATGGGGCAATAAATATATTGAGCGATTTAGATGAGAAAGTTCGGCAATTTTCCCGCCAAAAAAGCGCTGTTTTCATCCGAGTAACTGGGTAGAAATTGCGGCAGTTTTGAGCGGCGTATTCTGAATGGGGCGGGTTTGCAACTGATGCATATAGTTGAATAGATGCCAACAGTAGGATTCCGGGAGTCCGCAGGTGACGGCCCCGCGTAAGACAACTTGAAAATACCAGTCGTTGGGGGGGAGTTCTTGCGAGAGCTTATGGGCTACGGTATAAGTGCGAACATTCTGGTAAACGGTGTGACCGGATAAGATTTCGATCGCCTCGCGATGATAGCCTTTTTCCCGTTCATCCAGGCGATCGGACAGCCGCCAAGGGAGTTGATAGAGAACGCCTTCGACAGAGGCTGTTGGGTCTTTGACGACATCGAGAACGCCGCAATTTCGTAAGGTTGAATATCCAGAAAATTGCAGTCGATAGCCTTTGAGGGTAGCCGGACCGATCGTGTATGGATGGGTGGGTTCCCCCAGCGATCGTTTTAAATCCACCGGACACATACAGGAACCATAGGCGAAATAGTAAAAGGTTTCCCTAGGAGATTCTAATTGGGCTGACCTTTTGCTCAGGGAAGGTTGGGTCTGCAAACCCTGTAAATGTCGAGGCTGAACGCTCATTTTTTAGCTAACCAGTTGCTAGGTATGAAGGAATTCTATCAAAGGGTTGGAGAAAAAACAAGCTTATCCCGACCGGAAAACCGTAGATTCAAGAAATCTTTAAAATTGTCCCCGAACTTAGAGGGTGGACCCTACAAGTCAACCGCCATCAGCAGGGTGCTAAATGTCTGAGTTTGGACATCTTCCAGGGGAACAACCAAGCGGTCTCCGGCCCACTCTAGCTTGCGTTCCGTGGCAAAGAGTCGTTTACCTGGGGGGAGGGAAACCCGCTGGCTGATTTGTCGAGGTAAGTCATAAACCCAGAGGGTGTGACCGCCTTCAACATCGCTGAGGACCGCCACCACGCGATCGCTTTGTTCTGAGAAATCCGGGCGGATGCTAGATAACCGTTCGATGGGCGTTTCTTCAAACAGGAGTTGACTTTCTCGGGTATCCACTGAAAAGGCGTAGAGTTTAGCAAAGCTGCTTGTAGAGCTTTCTCCCGAGGGGCGGCTGGCATAGAGCAACGTCTTGTAGTCATCGCTCAGGGCCAGAAATTCCAGATATTCACCCTGTAATAAAACTTCCTGATCTCCCGTGGTGGGAGAGATGGCGACCAATGAATTGGGCAATTGGCTATACTCCCAAGCCAAAATTTGACCTTGGGCGGTCCATCCGAAAATCTGATATTTATCCCCAGGGCGGCCCAGGATTTTTGTTGCCTTACCCGTTGCCACATCCAAAACCCAAACACTTATATCGGAAGCTGAGCCTAAAGTTTCCCGATTCGAGGTAAAGGCAATCATCCTGCCATCCGGGGACCAATTGGGAGCAGAAGCCCAGTAGAGAATTTTCGCCCCCGCCTCGCACTCGGATTCCTTGCAATTGGGGGGTGGGGGCGTTGGGGGCAATGCTCTGGTTTTGGCAATCATCTCCCGTAGCGCCTGATGGTTGCCGATCGCCTTCACTTCCAGGGTGTTGGTATCCAGTAGATATAAGCCCCCCAGATTGGATTGAGGTTGAAACAAGAGCAATGAAGAGTCTTGGGGATTGCGCCAGAATTGCGGGGAGGGATGCTGGGGATCAAAAATCCAGCGTTGGGTTCCAGCCCAATTGAAGCCCAACAGATGTAACAGGTTGGATTCCCCCGTCACCGAATCCAGATATGTAATTTGCTTCCGGGTTGCCTCAATGGGGCGCTTCTTCCCGTTCAGGTCGATTTCCAGAACTTCGGCAGAAAAGTTCGGGTTCGGGTTGCTTCGAGGTGAGGGCAGACTGACGAAGACGGCTTGGCGATCGACTTCTGCGATCAACCGCACCGGCTGATCAACCCTGAGATCCCCGGATGAACCCAACCCTAAGTTTTGACATCCCGCAAGACTCAAACCCGTGAGGCCCAAGAGCAAATAGCTGGTGGCGATCGACAGGTTGTGGGGCAGTAACATGGCAAAATCCTCCTGAAGTTCGATTCCCTTGACACAGAAAGCCCTTCCTCACGGATTTAACCACCAAGAGTCGATGGGAAGGAAAGCGCTTCTTTCTGGATAGAATATCCTAGTTTAAAAGGTAAAGCGGCTCAGAGCAAAGGCAGATTAATCCGGGAACTCCGAAAAATGAAATACCCCTGTTGTGATCGTTAGATTAGCACTATTTGAGGAGGTTTTCCGAGTCCGGAAACCCTTTTTTGTAGGGGTTCATAAGGGATGAGCCGGAAAAATCTCCTCGGCTTGGGATGGGTTTAAATTTCAGAAAAATAGGCCCGCTTCCGGAGTAAATTCCGAGCGGGACTATTTTGGGGGAGGGTTCCCTTTGCAGGGTTTAGCAGACGGGATCAGGGGAAGAAGTGAAAGTTTAAGGTTAGAGATTCAGTCTGAATTAGGTTTTAAAGGGTTAGTTTTTAGGGTTTAGAGGTTCAGAAATTGAGGTTTCTAATCCCAGGGTTTTGCCGGTGGCATCGGTGCGATAAACCCAGCGCGTGCCACCATTGGAGAGGACGATTCGCCAGCCGTTGACAGTGTTGCGATCGCAGACGGCTTGGGAATGGAGCAGTCCTAGACAACTGTCGCTCCAAGTTTGGGGGCTATATTCTGCGATGTCCAATTGATCCGGTGAAATCCCGACTTTTTCGGTGAGGTCAGCTTTGACTAGGGTTGCTAAACCCGAGGGCAAATGGGGCTGCTCCAAAGGATCAAGGGTTGAAGATAAGGCGGAATTGAATAAGAGGACCTTCCCTGAGCGATCGACGTGATAAACCAAACGTTTCGGACCAGCGGCGATCGCAATCTGCCAACCGGGGACAGTGCCTGTATGACAGTTTTGACCGGAAGCATCTACCTCTAGGCAGAGATTCGGCCAATCCCGGACCTGAATTTGGGTAATGCTGAGCTCGGCAAGATCCAACCCCGAACGACGGGCGGAGGCTTCTAGGACTGCATTGGCAACCTCAGCAGGGAGATAGCTAACCGGCACATCGGGGGTTTCCAGTTGCAGGGTCTGTCCCTGGGGATCGCTACGATACACCCAGCGATCGGCGACGACAATTCGCCACGGCTGTAGGCTGGTATCGGTACAATCCTCGGGGGGTTCCGCCTTGTCCTGACACTGACGAGGCTGGGATTCCAGACTGTAGTCAGTAATGGAGAGTTCAGAGGCGGGAATTCCCAGCTTGTAGGAAATGTCTTGTTCCACTGCTTGGCTCACCGCCTCGGGGAGACGGTACGGGTCAATCGTCTGACGCAGTAGATTGCGCGTGTTACGCACCAGTTGACCCGCGATCGCCATGGGATCGCTCACTGCACTCGCACTAGAAGCGGCTTTGGGATGCACTTCTAGGAGTAAGACACCTGTCAGCATGACGGCGAGTACCAGCGGGTTAGGCTGTTTTTTACGGCGTTGTTCGTCGTGGTTCATAGCACTGCTCCGTTATTGGCGATGCCTAAATGCCTGTTGGAATTAACCCGGATTGCACATGGCATCCTGGGGGCAAGATCACAATGGAGTTTCTGCGATCAAGTTCAACCTCAGATGTCAATTTAGACAACAACACCCCGGCTGTAAGTTCCGCAAACGCTACTTCAATCGCGAGGTGGCGAGTTCCGGGATAATCCCACCACACAGACCTAAATCCAAGACTTTCCCCTGTCATTTAATGTGACTTCCAATCACAAGAACTCACTTGCAACCCATCCTTTTCGCTACAGGGATCCGAGTAATTGAAGGGAATTGGCGATCGCTGTTTTATCCGAACCCGCCCCAATATTGATCGGGCGTTTATGTAAAACCCACTACGGGTATATTTTCAACTGTAACAGGATATGTCCCATAAATCAAGACGGGCAGCGCGATCGCGCTAATACGCAAATCGTTCTGCCCGTTTGTATCCCCGGCTACCTGAACTCAATTTGCCCCAGTTTTAGATCCCAGGGACCCTCTTCCATCTCGGTACTCTAAACCCTTGATTCACTCTGAAATAAGGCGGAAAAAATACCGGATTTCTTGAAACCATTTAGGTGAAATTAATCACATAATCAGAATAGAAACCCGGTTTATAACTTATCCTTCACCCTCGTCCTCAGTCACTCCGACTCCTCCTGAACCGCCTCATTTTCATCTCAATTCATCGGACTTAATTTTCTATCCTATCGGACCCTTTACCGTCCAATTTGACTCACAATTCGATTCCATGATTGAATCACCGGCTGTAAATTGGAGGGTAGCTGTTGTTGGCTAATATCAGCATAGCGAATCGTACTCGAACGGCTAGAAAGGGTAACTGTGATATAGTCCGCACTCCCCCCAGACTGAGATACATTCAATCCGTTATAGCGATCGAATTGCTGCTGGGAAAGCAACCGGCGAAACTCCTGCACTTCTCGGGGCGAAATCCGACCCACTCGCCGCCCGGAATCATTGGCATTGCCCGGTCCTTGTAAGACCTGCATTAATGTACCATTATTCATCAGGACCGTTTCATAAGTCTGTCCGGTGATTCCCCCAGTGGAAATGGCCCGGAAGATGATTCCCTGGGTTAACGGACCGGGCATTTCGTGAGTTGGAATTTGGGCGGAATTCGTGAGAGGTCGGTTTGTACCCGTTTGTAAGACAGTATTAGGACCCAATCGCGGTAGGCTGGATCGACCATCGTAAGCTTCGGATAAAATAACAGTACGACCCGAGTTATCGGTGCGATAAATCCACCGTTGACCCGCAGCGCGATCGCTGATCACGGTCACTTCCCACCCCTCAACCAGGGCTTGTGTACACATAAACCCGGATTGGGGAACCCCCAGACAGCCATCGGGCCAAGTCTGGCGCACCGCTTTGACAATCCGAAAGTTATTGATAGACATCCGCGCCCGACTGGAAACTGCTTGTAAGACAGCATCGGAGACCGATCTCGGTAACTCTGTACTTGCTGCATTCTGTCCCGATTCTAACCGAACCGTTCGACCGTTTTCATCGGTGCGATACACCCACCGATTGTTATTTTCCGTGAGCACCATCCGCCAACCATCGGTTCGCACTTGAGAGCAGAATTCGTTCGGTCCCGACAAACCGAGGCAGGAATCCGGCCAAGTTTGGCGGGTTGCTTCCGTAATCCGGATTTGTCGTTCGGGGATATTTTGGCGGCGCGACAGGTCACTAATCACCGCACTTTGCACCGATCTGGGGACATTATCCAGATCCAACTCGCGATCGCCCTTAGCCATCAAGGTGGCCGACTCTACGCCTAACCCTTGCCGCGTCACTTCGGCAGCATTCAGTCCCCCTAAAGGGGCGATTAATCCAATCAACCCCATTAACACCAATGAAAAAAGAATTCTTTCAGATTTCATAAAGCATTGACTCCTGTTTCTGTTCTAATAAATAGCATAGACGCCGGATTACCATTAAATGTTGACATATTTTTAGACCGCCATAAAATAACCGATTTAGAAACAATTAAATCTCCATTGGGGGATTCATGAATTAGGAGAATTAAGTATTTACTTCATTAGTCCATTAAACTTCCCCGAGTTGGGTCATCACGGGGTAATCTGGGGGAGAAAAATCTTAATTTTTAAGCCTGACGCACTTCAAGACCTTTCCCCTGATCAGTATATTCTCAGACTATGTAGAGGCGAGAAAGCGAATCGCCTCTACATTTAGGGTTTAATGTTAAAGCTTGCGTAAATTCTGTATTCCAGAATTAAAACACAACGGTTTCTAATAACTGACGCTGGGCTTGATTTAACTTAATCCAGGGTCGCGCTTTCTTTAACATCGCTTCCGCTTCCTGAGCATTGGTTGCCAATCCTCGGGCCATCAAAACCGCAGCCGCGACGGTGGCCGATCGCCCATGTCCAATCGCACAGTGGATGTAAACATTTCCCGGCCAATCGGCAATTTTTTGGACTAAGGCGCGAAATTCTCCCTCATCGGGAACATGAGCATCTAACGTGGGTAAACAAAGATAGTCTTTCCCCTCTAGCGCCCCTTTGGGTTCAGGAAATTCAGCGGTTAAATCCACTAATAAACTAATATCTGCGGGTAACTCATCCACAAAAGCCCGTCTGCCCATCCACAAACCCGGGGCAATATAATTATAACAGTCTTCTCTCAAAAATCGGCGCTGTAGATGCCAAAACCCCCAACAAAATAACAGGTAAGGGAATAATAAGACAACGGAAGGGGTTGCCAATTGTCCATCGGTTGAGCGCTTGCCAAAAATTTTATACCCCAGTTTTAGATAAGCGGCAGCCACAATTAAAAAATCAAGACCTAACCAGGCGAACACCCATCCGAATCCGCCTAATTGCTCTCCCAGGGTGAGCAGTCCGGTCCCCAAAATGACAAACAAAACAATATACTTCATGGAACTGTGTAGGTTGCCTGTCTTCTTTACAAGCGTTTTGAGTCACCCGAGGAAAGTTTTCGCTTCACCCGGGACTGATTTGCTCTATAATTTTACAGAGTCAAATACAAAATTTACTATGTGTCGTTTACTTGCCTATTTAGGCCGACCGATTCAACTCGATCGCCTACTCCTAAAACCTGAGCATTCCCTAGTGGCGCAAAGCTATGAACCCCGAGAGATGACTTCTGGAGTCGTCAACGCGGATGGGTTTGGCATCGGATGGTATGATCCCGACCGGGACGTTGACCCCTTTACCTACAAAAATCTGCTGCCGATTTGGAATGATACGAACCTGCCGCATTTGAGTCGGTATATTGAAACCGGAACCTTCCTCGGATGTGTCCGTAGTGCGACTGCCGGACAGGATGTAACGTTGAGCAATTGTCCGCCTTTTGGCGATCGCCGGATTATGGCGGTGCATAACGGGTTTATCGACAACTTCCGCAAAACCCTGTATCGTCCAATTCGCAACAAGCTAGAGGATGATATTTACCAGCAAATTGGCGGGACGACGGACACGGAACATATTTTTGCCCTATTTCTCTCCCTTTTAGATGTCACGGCAGATCATCACCGGCAAGCGCATCCCCCCCTCACTTCAGCATTGCACAGTACCTTAACCATTTTAACGGAACTTGCTAGACCCGAAGGGGTGAAATTTTCGGCGAATTTTATCATTACCGACGGACATCAATTGGTTGCCTCACGCTTTGCTCATCAGACAGGTGCACCGACTTTGTACTGGTTACGGGATGATCCGAACTTTCCCGACTCAGTGATGATTGCCTCGGAACCTTTGTTCGAGGGAGATTGGCATAAATGTCCTGAAGAAAGTATTATTACGGTGGGGGAGAACCTTGACATCAATATCCATCAAATCTAAGGCGATCGCCTCTGGGGTACTCCGTGACCCTGCGGCAGTGAGAGAGGAACTCCGCGAATCGATGGTTCAATGTCGCCTGGGTACCCTCAAGCTTTTTGAATCGATGGATGACGCAACCTTTCGCTGTCAAGTCCATCCCGATTTTAGTCCGGTGGGTTGGCACTTAGGACATATTGGATTTACGGAAGGATTATGGTTGCTGGAACGCGGTGCAGGAATGCCGCCTTTATTTCCCCAGTATCGGCAACTGATGGCACAGGATGGATTGCCGAAACATCAACGAGTTGAGTTGCCGCCATTGCCGGAGATTTTGGATTATATTTCGGCGGTGCGATCGCAGGTTTTCGCGTATTTAAAAACCGCTGACTTGGAAAAACAAGAGCGAATTTGGCGGTTTATCCTGCAACATGAAAGTCAGCATACAGAAACCATTGCCTTTATTTTGCAATTGCAGAAATGGGCGATGGGAAAAGGAGAGGAGGCGATCGGCGATGCTTCAAAATTGCCCACTCACGCTGTCCCTATTCCTGCCGGAGAGTTTTGGTTCGGAAACGATGGACCTGATGCCCTAGATAACGAGCAATCCCCCCAACAATTGTACCTGCCGGATTACACTATTGACCCCTATCCCGTCACCTGTGAACAATATCGGCAATTTATACAATGCGGAGGATATCAAACTCGGGATTGGTGGTCTAAGGCGGGTTGGGAGTGGTTACAAGGCGCACAAGTGACTCAACCGCTGTATTGGCGGGAGGAACCGGCGTTTAATCATCATCCCGTCTGTGGCGTTAGTTACTATGAAGCGGAAGCGTATGCAAGATTTGTGGGGAAACGACTCCCCTCGGAAGCGGAATGGGAAAAAGCGGCCTGTTGGGACCCAGTGACCCAGACCCAGCGCATCTATCCTTGGGGGGATGAATTTCCGACGGGCGATCGCTGCAATCATGATAATCAACACGCTCAAACAACCCCCGTTAATTGCTATCCCCAAGGTGTTAGCGCCTACGGATGTTATGACATGATGGGAAATGTCTGGGAATGGACCTCTAGTTGGTTTGCCCCCTATCCCGGATTTAAACCCTATCCCTATCCCGGATACTCCCAAACCTATTTTGACCAACAGCATCGCGTCTTACGCGGCAGCAGTTGGGCGACTCGTCCTTGGGCGATGCGCGCCAGTTTCCGTAACTGGTATCATCCTTGGATGCGGCAGATTTTAGCAGGATTTCGCTGTGCTGGGGGAAGTGATTAATAGGAATTATGCAAATCTATCCGATTAATTAGAGTTCGCGATTAGTGAGGAAATTTATTCCTAAAGCAGGAACTTTTCCGCCCGGTTTTCGCAGACAATGAGACAATATAAGAACGGCGATCGCGATTCTATTCAGTCTCATAAGCAATGAGATAGCTGATAGAACCGCGACCCGGATTTGTTTATGCCTCACACCTAAAAAATACGGATGAAATTTGCCAAACCGTCTGATCCCCCAGAGTTAGCCACCCGGCTGGACTTTGAACCCGCTATTCTATCGGAACGCTTGCGGCTAGAACGATTAGTCAGCCCCACCCTTTCTTCCACAGAAATCGATAACGGTTCTGATGTCATTGAGGGGTTAACCCAGACGCAAAAAACCCTTTCTCCTCGCTATTTTTATGACGATCGCGGGTCTCATTTATTTGAGCAAATCTGCGAATTACCTGAATATTATCCTACTCGGACTGAAGCGGCAATTTTGCAGGATTGTTCCGCAGAAATTGCCCAAATTACAGGTTCAAGCGAAATTGTAGAACTCGGCAGTGGCAGTTCCACCAAAACCCGAATTCTGTTAGATGCTTACGAAAATCTCGGATATCCCCTGCGCTATTTGCCGATTGATGTCAGTGGGGGAATTTTGGAAAGTAGCGCCAACCAGTTATTATTAGATTATCCCTCATTGCAGGTGCATGGGTTAGTCAGCACTTATGAATTAGCCCTAGCTAATTTGACTCCGGCGATTCTGCCTACCCGCACCCTTTGCTTTTTAGGCAGTACCTTGGGAAATTTGAACCCCGAAGAATGCGATCGCTTTTTTGCAGATATTGTTCAGGCCCTCAAAGTTGGGGAATATTTTTTGTTAGGAATTGACCTGCATAAATCTCCTACCATTTTAGAACCGGCTTATAACGATGCTCAAGGGGTAACTGCCGAATTTAATCAAAATGTGTTGCATCATTTGAATTGGCGCTTTGATGGTAATTTTAAACCAGATCAGTTTGAGCATTGGGCATTTTATAACCAAGAACAACATCAAATTGAAATGCACTTGAGAAGTCGGCGAACCCAAACCGTGCAACTGCGCGCTTTGGATTTAACCGTTGAATTTGAACCGGAAGAAACCATCCTCACGGAAATTTCTCGGAAATTTGATTTAGACGAAATGCGGCAGTATTTGCAAGCACAAGGGTTGAGTACGGTGAAAACTTGGACCGATCCAAACAATTGGTTTGGGTTAGTCTTGGCGCAAGTGCGATCGGCTTAATTACTCCTCACTTCTGTAAGAGATTTCCCGAAAAAAGTTTTGCATTTAACCATAGGGACAGGGCAGTGCCTTGTCCTTACTGGTAATATAGCAGTTCTCACAGCTATTGATGTACATTTGGGGAGTATCACTGTTGAAGGGTTAATCTGATGTTAGAGTCGAGTTCCCAGGTATTATCCGGGTTAATGGGTGTCTGCATTGGTGATGCACTTGGCTTTCCAGTACAATTTATTAGTCGAGAGGAACGAGTCAAGGATCCAGTAACCGGAATGAGCCGTTATTCTCTGTGGTCCGATGATAGTTCGCTGACATTTTGCTTGGCGGAGTCAATGTGTGGCGGATTTTCCCTAGAGGCGATCGCCGATTCTTTTATCAAGTGGTCAGAGGAGGGGTTTTGGACACCGCATGGTCATGCATTTGACATGGGAATGACGACGATTAACGCCATTGATCGGCTCAAAAGAGGCATTCCCCCGGTTCAGGCTGGAGGTTCCTCGGAACGGAATAATGGTAATGGCTCGTTAATGCGAATTTTGCCTCTAGTATTTTATCATCAAACGGTAGAGTTTGCAGATTTAATTCAGCGGGTACATGAAGTATCTTGCATCACTCACGGCCATCCCCGCGCCCAAATGGCTTGTGGAATTTATGTGAGTATTGCAACCCAATTGTTGGCCGGATGCGATCGCAAATCTGCGTATTTACAAGGAATCGAAAAAGTTACAGGGATTTATCAAACCCCCGCCTATTCCAGGGAAATGTCTCATTTTAACCGGGTATTGAGCGGGAAAATTGCCAATTATCCGATGGAGGAAATTAAATCCAGTGGCTATGTTGTTCATACCCTAGAGGCTGCATTATGGTCCTGGTTAAATACCTCTTCTTATGCCGAAGCCGTATTAACCGCCGTTAATTTAGGAGATGATACCGATACAACCGCAGCGGTTACAGGCGGCTTGGCTGGAATTGAATATGGATTTGCTGCTATTCCTAGCCACTGGCTCGATGAAATTCCTAGAAAAGATGACATTATTGATTTAGCAAACCGTTTAGAATTGGCGCTTAATTCCCCCGCATAAATTGCCTGAATGAGGGATAAGAGTTCTGCCTAACTTCGGACAAAAATAAACGCCGATGGAACTGAATCCATCAGCGTTTATTACGGATTCCTAAACTAAACTTAGTTAAGGAGTACCCCCAGGAGTTAAATCTGAGTTGGGGATGGCTTCTTCAGAGATTCCCGCTTCAGAATTATGCAGCATTTCCAATTGTCGGGAACGGAAATCCGCTGCTGCATCATTGATACTTTGCTGTTGCTGGAGATTAAATTCCTGCATACTGCGGGTGGTTCCGAATTGAGCACGATGAATGAGATCCAATACATTCATCTGCTGCCCATCTCCAGAGGTTGATTCAAAGGGATTTTTTTGAAGCTGAATTTGGGGTTCTAGTAAATCACTGGCGCGGTTGGTTTCTTCTGCTGTCGCAGACTCAGGTAACATTACGGCAGTCATGGCGATCGCCGCCAGGGTTCCGAGTGAAATTCGAGCAGTTGCCTTCAAAGTGAACTTCGATTTCATAGGGTTGTCAGGTGAACCATTGATTATACCGACCATTCTACTAAGCAAAAGTTCTCCGGAGTAGGGGTTGAATGCTCAATAATGCCACTGCTGCAAATCCGGCAAGGATTCCCAATGCACCGCCAAAGCTGACTTCTCCCCAAGGGGCCTGCATGACGATACTGCCAAGGGTCCAGTCAGAATGTAGATACAGATAGCGAATCGGTTCGATCGCATAACTCAGGGGATTCAAGGTTGCCACCACTTGCAACCATTTCGGCATAAAGGAAAGCGGCGCTAATGCGGTACTGGCAAACAATAGTGGCAAGTTAATCACGAAAATCACCGCCAACAGTTCGATATGTCCCGGTAAGGCAAAGGCTAATCCCAGACTCAATCCGGTGACGCCTAAAACCAGCAGCAAGGTAATAAAGGCGATCGCCCCTAATCCTAATCCCCCCGGTAATCCAGCCCCCATAAAAGCCCCGGCAATCACAATCACCGCCGTTTGAATTAAGCTCAACAGCAAAATATAAATTGCTGAAGCTACCACAATCGAAAACCGAGTTGAGAGAGGGGCAACCAGGAGACGATTCAGAAACCCAAATTCGCGATCAAACATAATCGGCAATCCCGCATTTAACGCCCCAGAAAAGGCGGTAAACACTATTACCCCTGCCCCTAAAAATTGGGCATAATTCACACTCTCGCCAAACATTCCTTGAGGAGCATTTTGAAACAAAGCGCCGAAGAGAATCAACCACATCAACGGCTGAATCACCCCAGCAATTAAGCTAGAGGGACGGCGTTTTAATTGAATAAACAGCCGTTTGGTCAGGGCCAAGGTTTCCTGAGTAAATTCCCCGATGGGGTTACTGGCAGGAATCTCAATCCCGGGTTTACTTAAGGCTGTAGTTGGATTTGGTGTAACGGTTTGACTCATAATCTGATTGTTTATGGTATTTTTTGCAGTTGAATTAGAAGGGTAAAAACCCAAGTGGGACTGATGTAGCGGGACTGATGTAGCGGGACTGAATGTTATCGCATATTCTGTTTGCGTTCCTTTTTCGGGTCCCGCGTTCCTGCTGCGGCGATTTCTGCATCTAACAGGGTGCGACCCGTGGCGGTGAGATAAACATCATCTAAACTGGGTCGAGATTGGGCAATTCCGAAGGTGGGTAAACCGGCATCTCGTAAGGCTTGCTGAATGGTTAATAGGGCATCACTTTGAGATTTCACCACCAAATTCAGGGAATTTCCTTGGGCATTGTTGATGATAATTTCTTCTACAAAGGGCAGAGGTTCGAGTAAAGATTTGGCTTGTTGCGCCTCTTCCATTGGCGAGAATTCCCGGATCCGGAGGGTAATGCGATCGCCTCCGACTTTATCCTTTAAAGCAGAGGGAGTGTCACTATCAATCACTTGACCGCGATCGATAATTGCCACGCGATCGGCCAAGGCATCAATTTCTTCCAGATAATGACTGGTAATCAAAACTGTTGTCCCATTTTCGCGCAACTGTCGCAGGAATCCCCACACGGCCATCCGAGTCTCAATATCCAATCCCACCGTGGGTTCATCCAAGACTAAAACATCCGGTTGGTGCAATAATCCTGCGGCCAAATCCAGCCGCTTCTTGAGACCCCCAGAATATTTCCCTGTTTGGCGATCGGCCCATTCGTCCAATCCCAATAAATCCAGGACCGTCTTAATTCTATCTCTTGCCAAAGATTTGGGAATATGATATAATGCCGCTTGCAATTCCAACAGTTCGCGACCTGTCAGTACCTTATCTAAAGCCACTTCCTGGGCCACATAACCCAGCTTAGTGCGGGCCAATTTAGGGTTTGCCACTACATCAATGCCAGAAACCTCCAGACGACCGGCATCGGGAGTGACGAGACTGCATAAACAGCGAATGGTGGTGGTTTTGCCTGCACCATTGGGACCCAACAGCCCGAAGATTTCACCGGGATCAATTTGGAACGAGACGTCTTTAACCGCTTCAACGCTTCCGTAGCGCTTTTGCAGGTTTTCGATTAAAACAGCAGGGGCCATGAGTTTCTTAATCCGAACTTGATACAAATCTACACACTATTTAATTTTATTTTAAACGGTTTATGGTAGGTCCGGAGTAAAAATTTCAGAATAGGGCCTCTGAGTCCGAGGGATTACCCTGGATCAAGGGTTGGCAGTGGATGAGGTGAATTGGGCGAGGGGGATGGCGTGGATAACCCCTAAATTGCTAAATTTCTACCAATTTTTCCGGGGATTAAGGAATTTTAGCATCATCAAAAATCTGGGTGGGAGTGAATTCTAATCCGGGCAATAATTCATCGGTAATAACTTCATCCCCGCGTTTGGTTTCAGGAGGAGAATCGGGATAGAAAATGGTTATGGTTTTGACTTGAGCATCGACAATCCAGATGCGAGAAACTCCGGCATTTAAGTAATCGATCGCCTTGCCACTGATTTCGCCAAAACTTTGGTCTGGGGAAATAATTTCAATGGCTAATTCGGGAGGAACGGGACAGGGTTCATCCAGGATGCGATCGCAAGAGAGGCGAGCCTCTGAAATATACAGCAAATCCGGGATGGGTGCCCAGTCTTTGCCCTTGCGTTTGAGCCTTATGGCCCACTCAATTCCCACCTCACCCCGGTTTTGATGCCATTGCGTCAGCAGTAGAAACAGGATGCCCGTTAATCTGGAATGAAATCGTTTCGGTGACATTTTGGGTTTAGCTTCTCCATCAACCAATTCATAAGTAATATCCCCTTCCGGTAAAGCGAAAAATTCTTCTAGGGTCAGTTTGGCTTTGACTTCCACGTTACCTCCTGTGATGTTAATCTCTGTTTACTGTAACACTGTGACTCGGGGTTGTCAGAGTCAGGGGAATTATGATTATTCTAGTTGGAGCGTTTCCCAGAATCATGAGGTAGGGATGTGAAGCGCGACTCAATGGCTCAAGCGTTTGCTAAATTAGCCCGCCAACGCTTCACTTATAGAGCAAACCAGCTTGAGACAACCGGATTTGGTATAACTGTGGGAACCGCGATATCCTGTCTCCAGACTTTCTGATTTTAGTCCTAGGTTGCTTGGGGGTAGCACACCCCGTATGATTAGCCAACCGAATCTTGAAAAGTACGGATTTTGACAGACCTATCACAATGGGATGGAGTCTCCTCAATCCCTCGGAACCTTTTCGACCCCCTGGGGGTCAATCCCCGAGAAAAGAAACATCCCAATTTGGCTAAATGCCGAAGCGGGATTATTTTGTAATTATTCGTCTATCTTTTCCCCTTAAAATCCATGAAAAATTCCGCCAAACTTCAAGCCCTTTTATTGGGTATGGGACTGGTCCTAGCCTCGGGTTTCAGCTTCCCGCAAGCGGCATCGGCTCAAAGACCCCTTGCAGCCCTGACCGAACGAATGATTACCTACGAAGGTGTGACCTATCCGGTGATTCGCTCTTTGCCAGTAATTCTCGATCGCACTGGGGGTGTCGCCTCTCGGGGGAATATTATCACCCCCGACAGCAGTTCCGATGGCCGTTATGAATTAGTTGAATTAATTGGCGATATGAGTTCCCGGAGTATTTTCTCCTATACTGGACGCACCGCCTTCCGTCAAGCCCGGGTCCGCGATCGCGTTACGGGACAAACGATGGAAGCTTTAGTGCCCCTGATGATCCGCTACTTCTAAAATACTGTTCTCGGCAGGGGAAAATTCCTCGGCCCCTCTCCTCACCTTAAAACATCACAACCAAACCTCAGCAAAATGCTGGGGTTTTATTCGTTGAAGCGAAATTGTCCGGGCAGTGGCCCCTTAAAAATTGACGCGCACATTGGCCACTCGCCGTCCTCGACTGATGGTGAACACTGCGGAATTCGGACGGGTATTTAAAAACGCCAGCAGTTGCTCGATCCGCTGTAACCGAGTGCCATTCACTCCTAACAGGCGATCGCCGGCCCGTAACCCAATTTGCGCGGCAGGAGACCCCCGTTCTACAGACTGAATCACTAAACCCGCATTCACCTCCACCCCTAAGCGAGGCGGGGGAGAAGTGGACCGCGATCGCCCTGACTCAGGCGCTGGCGTCCTATCAGGCCCTTGGGCCACGGTCCGCGACCGATTAGCGGCGATAAAGTCCTGGGCAACTGTCGCACTCGTTGCAAATCCAATCCCTATATTACCCCCACGATTGGGGCTTAAAATCGCTTTATTGACCCCAATGAGTTCTCCATTGGAATTGAGCAAAGGACCGCCGGAATTCCCGGGATTGATGGCGGCATCGGTTTGTAAGTCCCCATTATCAGCAATTCGGCTGAGAATTCCGGTGGTAAAGGTTCCGGAGAGTCCAAAGGGACTGCCGATCGCATAAACCCGTTGACCGACTTGGATCCCCTCTCGACTCGCTATCCGTAACGCAGGCAGGCGATCGCTGGTTCTGAGTCGAACTAAGGCTAAATCATTGCGGCGATCGGTGGCAATCACATCCCCGGTGTAAGTCTGTCCCGTACTGGTGAGCACCTCCACTCTGCCATTACGCGCCGAACTCACCACATGATCATTAGTTAAAACGAGGCCATCAGCACTGATAATACTTCCAGACCCTGCACCTCTGCCTACGCGGATTGTCACCACCGAAGGACTCGCCTGTTGGTAGACATTGATGCTGGTTTGTTCATCGGCACTAAAGGCGGTGGCAACGGTGGAGAAAGGAGGAGTCACCAGACCCGAGGTGGCGATCGCCCCAGCAGTGACAATACTCAATAATAACCTCTGTGGTTTCATGCCTTTAACTCTCGCGGTATGGACTCACAATATTCACTCAAAATATAGAATTTGTAGACGTTGCTAGACCCTAGCAGTTCCATTTCCTGGGGCGCTCGCCTCGGAATTTCAGGTACGATGATATTGCCTGGGTCAATTTTCATCGCAACGGAGTCACCTAGACATTGCGATCGTCCTGGGATGAGTCAATGTCACAGTCCCACTTTTGGCTGATGGTTTCGTTCCCTGGCGATCGGTCCAACCCTTGTAAATTGTAACTGTTTTACCCATGACTTTGAACCGGCGAACCTTCAACAAAAACGCGCTTCTCTTTTTAATGGGTTCTTCACTGCCGCCCATTTTACAAGGATGTCGCACCCCCACCCCGACTGTACCTCCGAGGAATCTGTTACCCACTGTTACTAAAACCGTCAACGAGGCGATCGCCGGACTCTCCCTCGACACTGAATTATTAATCCCCACCTTTCTCGGTAACGACTACCGGAGATTTTATGGCAGAGGAACTCCCCAAAAATTAAATCTCCTCGATAAATTTGCCCTCGGAACCGGCAGAACCCGAGTCGGCACCTCCTGGCGCACCTGGAGTGGTGCCGGATGGACCGGACAACCCACCCTCACCCGAGACCAAGGCAAAGTTTATCTCACCATTGGCGCTTATGATCACAGCTTAAGAAAAATTGATATTGCCACCAACGAAGTCTTATGGCGCTATCAGTTTGATGATGTCATTAAAGGGAGTTCCAGTCTTTATATCGATGAAAAAGCCTCCGAAGAAAATCGCATCGTCATCTTACAAGGCAGTCGGTTAGGCATTCAAAATTCCCTTGCCTCTTCAGGTCCTCTCCCCAGCTTTCGCGCCATTTCCTTTAGAACGGGCAAAGAACTCTGGAAACTCGATATTAGAAAAACCGCCAGTTATAGCCGGGATAATGATAGCAGTGCCTTAGATTTAGGCAATGGAGTCTTATTCAATGTCGGAGAAAATAGCATCGGGTATTTTCTGAATAGTGCCACCGATGCTGCTACCCTCAAATCCGGCATTCTTCAACCTGAAATTTTAGGCGAAGTTCAACTCTATGAAGCCGAGGATAGTCGCCGACAAGGAGGTAATCTCGTCACCGAATCTTCCCCCGCCCGACTCGGAAATCAAATTTTTATAGCTTCAGGTTCTGGTCATATCTATGGCATTAACCTAGAAACCCAAAAAATTGTCTGGGATTTCTTCACCGGGTCTGATATTGATGGTAGCGTGGTTATTTCTAAGGAAAACAAACTTTTTTGTGCCATAGAACGGCAATATATTCCCGGCAAAGGGGGAGTGTTTAAACTTGACCCAACCCAACCCGAAGAGAATGCAGTTCAGTGGTTTTTTCCCACAGGGAATCGCAATTTTAGTGGATGGGAGGGGGGAATTATTGGGTCGGTTGCCCTCAATGATGAATATAATCCGAGTGGAGAATTTCCGGCTTTATTTGCTACCAGTGCGATTGATGGTTATCTTTATATTGGGTCGCAAACTGAAGTCACAGGTCAAAAGGTTAAAGGACCTTGGTTGAATAAAGACTATGAAACGCCTTTGATTTTATTTAAAATGAATATTGGGGGTTCGATTTCTACGCCAATTTTTACGGAAGGGAATAAACTGATTGCCGCCGGATATAATGGGGTGTATTTGTTTGATTTACAGTTTGAAGAGACTCAGGGTGATCGCATGAATGCGGTCCGGAATCAACGGGGAGAGTTTTATCGGTTAAAGGTAGAACAATTGGAACATTTTTTACCGGGGATCTCTTTTGAAGCTACCCCCATTGTTTGGGATGGAATTGTTAGAATTTGCGCCCGGGATGGTTGGCTGTATTCTCTGGGATAAAATTTTTAATGTAAAGGATAACTTGGGGAAATGGGATAACGACTGAAGTCGTTACTACGAACTGGGGAGGATTATGGGTTTTTTACTAATAAGGGGAACTAACGACTGAAGTCGTTACTACGAACTAGGGAGGATGGGGGGGTTTTTTACTAATAAAGGAAAATAACGACTGAAGTCGTTACTACGAAATGGGGAGGATGGGGGGAGTAGTCATGACGAACTGAAAATTCAGGATATACTGGAGGGGAAAATATGGGATGATATGGAGATGGGGATTTATGATTAAGTCTTGGATGGTGATTGCGGCGATCGGCACTTTGGTGGCGGGTCTGGGTAGTGCCTTAACTGGGTCAGATATTCGCTGGTTTAATCGGTTGCAGCGTCCCCGATGGTTGACCTTTGAAAAGGCTATTCCCATCATTTGGACGGTCATTTTTATCTGTGGCGGTTGGTCCGCTTATTTGGTTTGGGAAGCCGACCCGGGAAGTCAACTGACTTGGGTTTTAATGGGGTTTTATTTAATCTTAGAAATGGTCACCATTTCTTATACCGCAGTGATGTGTAAATTGCGAAGTCTCACCGTGGGGACAATTATTGGCGCGACTGGAGGATTACTCAGCTATTTGTTAGCCTTAAGTGTTTGGTCGATTTCAACTTGGGCGGTGGTTTTATTAATTCCTTATATGATTTGGAGTCCGATTGGTACTTATACCACTTGGGCAATGGTTCAGCTAAATCCAGAGGACCGCTAAGGAAAAAATAGACAAGTCTCAGGTGCGTAAGCAGGAGTCACGCACCCAGTTTGGTAATTGAAATTAAGCTACAGCCGACTCTTCTCGTTCAGATTCATAAGCTTCAATCCGCTTTTGTTCTGCTAAATATTCACCCAGTTGACTTTCAATTGGGTCTCGAACAATGGTTCGATATTCGCTGAAATGTTCAAAGAGTCCGCACAGCGCCAAATAATGATCCACGACCCGGGGATTATGGCGGAGAATATTAACCAAATAAAGCCAGAATTTCCACCGGGTGGGACGAACTATTCCTTGCCGCCAGCAAATGGTTAAAAATGCGCGAATGGTCGGCCAGTTCATTCGACGCATTACCGGATTCCGGGGTTTACCCATGATCATAAAATGGCGGTAGGTGCGGTCTAAATAGCGTTGGGGATCGTAGAGTTGCCAAAATCCCTCAATGTATTCCCGGGCAATTTCTTCCAGAGGTCGGGTGGGAATGAAGTTCATTAAGGTGGTTTGATTCACTTTGGCAATTTGCGTATTTAGGGTTTGTTGACTTGATTCACCAGCAGGGATGTGGGCTAAAAATTGCTTGCTCTGACTAATATTGAGGCTAGGATTGCTGCCCAGTATAGATGCTTTGTCAGCATCATGACAGATTTTAGAAAGGTCACAGGGTAAGGGTTTCAGAGGCGGAAAGCATCTGGCTATGCAGTCTAAGTAGCGTATTATGCGGAAATCATCTGCATAAGTAGTAAGTTTGGGTCTAGGCGGAAATTTTCAGTCTATTAATAGTTGTACCGATCTTCAAGGTGAAGTAAGGGAATCGCCAAGAATTGACTGAGTAGCAAATGATTGGGTTACAATATATTACTAACTAGAATAGTTCTATTCTGCATCCAGGTATCCATATCCATGCCCGAAAAATCAACGATTCAAGCTGCGAAAGCGTCTTTTTTGCCCGCGATGCGGGAACTCGTTCGGACCTATCAGGCGTTTTCCTCTTACTCTGAGGCGCACGTTCGACAATTTGATTTAACCCCTGCTCAGTTTGATGTGATTGCTACCTTGGGTAATACCAACGGACTCAGCATGGGTGAAATTGGGGAGAAAACGTTGATTACCAAAGGTACTTTAACGGGTGTCATCGATCGCCTCATCAAAAAACAACTCGTCATCCGTGAAGTCCCACAAGACAATCGTCGTAACGTTATTGTGCAATTAACAGATCAGGGACAGGAGCTCTTTGAGCAGTCTTTCCCTAGCCACATAGCTCATCTTAAAGAACGCTTCGATCTCCTCCAACCCACAGAGGTAGAGGTTCTCACCAACCTCCTCGTGCAACTCAGGCAAGCCTTTCAGAAATAACTTTGCCGCTTGAGGTTGACAGATCCACTTCGACTAGCTAAGATAGTTCTAACTAGAACTGTCTGATTTCAAACTAAGGAGAAAATCACAATGACCCACTCTAATTCCCAGAAACCAGTTGCAGTGCGCCTAGATGCTGGAACCCATTGGCTTTGTAGTTGTGGGTTGTCTAAAAACTTGCCCTATTGCGATGGGGGGCATAAGGGTACATCATTTCAACCTGTCGCCTTAGAACTGAATAGCCCTAAGAATGTCGAGATTACGCTCTAAATCAATCGTCGTCTGCCCAATGTTTCTAATTAGAACTATTCTACTCAGGAGGAAATGATGAAGATTACGGTTCTTGATCCTGTCCCAGTCGTTACTCAATCGCGATCGCAACGTTTGACGAAACCCGCCCTTGAAATAGAGACAGCATTGTATGGCATTACGCTCTTACGGGTGAGTTTGGGGCTATTGTTCCTAGCGCATGGATTCTTGAAAGTGGTGGTCTTTACGCTACCCGGAACGGCGCAATTTTTTACCACAATGGGACTTCCAGGTTTTATGGCTGCACCTGTGGCTTTAGCTGAGATTGTAGGGGGACTATTTCTGATAGCGGGGATTTACAGCCGCTGGATTGCGTTAGGTTTGTTCCCGATTCTGCTAGTAGCAACGTTCAAAGTGCATGGTGGTAATGGCTGGTTGTTTACCAATCAGGGTGGGGGCTGGGAATTTCCGGCATTTTTTGCGATCGCTTGTTTAGTGCAATTTTTGCTAGGAAATGGAGCTTGGGCAATGGGTGAAATTTTGCCACGCAAACGGACCTAGAGAATCCTAAAAGTAAGCCAAATAAAACCCATTGGAGCAGATCGGTTAACTGCAACGGCCTACCCAAAAATAGTTAAAACGCCAACAGTCTCCATAGTTCTCCTACATAATCATGATTGTCATGGACAGCTTGCCAACGCTCTTTATTTCCCACGGGGCACCGGATTTACCCCTTCAAGATGGCGCTGTAACAGCATTTCTGAAATCGCTCCATCAACATTTTCCAAAACCCAAAGCAATCTTGGTCATTTCGGCTCATTGGTATTCGGCAATGCCCACGGTGAGTACAGCAGTTGCCCCTCGGACAATTCATGATTTTTCAGGATTTCCAGCGGCCCTGTACAAACTCAACTATCCAGCACCAGGGTCACCGGAACTAGGCGATCGCGTTGTCACCTTGCTCAAGCAGGCTGGTATTCCCTGCCAAACCGATTCAGCCCGTGGGTTTGACCACGGGACTTGGACCCCACTGATGGTAGCCTACCCAGCCGCAGATATTCCCGTAGTGCAACTATCAATTCAGTATTATCGGGATGCCACCTACCATTGGCAACTAGGACAAGCATTAGAACCCTTACGGCAGGAAGGTGTGCTGATCATTGGCAGTGGGAGTGCCACCCATAATCTTCATGCTTTTAGCGCCCAGTATGATGCGGCACCACCCTCCTGGGTTCAGCAGTTTGATGTATGGCTAAGGGAAGCGATCGCCCAACAGGACTGGCAACGCTTGATGCAGTATCGTCAACTCGCACCCTACGCCCACGAGAATCACCCCACTGAAGAACATCTTTTGCCCCTATTTGTCGCATTGGGGGCAGCAGGATCGCAAGCGAAAGGGATTCAACTCCACCAGAGTTACACCTATGGCGCTTTCAGCATGGCCGCCTATGCCTTCACATCACTAAATTTTCACTGAGAGGAACTATGTCATTAGGTCAATTAGTTAACGGAAAATGGTCCACCGATTGGACGGAACAAGATGAGAATGGGAACTTTAAGCGGATGTCTACCCAGTTTCATAATTGGGTGACGGTTGATGGATCGAGCGATTTTCCCGCTGTCGCTGGACGTTATCACCTGTACATTTCATTAGGTTGTCCTTGGGCACATCGTACCGCATTGTTATGGAAACTCAAAGGACTGGAAAATATTATTGGGCTATCGATCGTCGATCCGGTAATTAGTGACCAGGGCTGGCAGTTTTCTGATTATTCAGGATGCATTCGTGATACGGTGAATCAGGCTGAATACCTGTGGCAGGTTTATGTCAAGTCTGCACCCAATTATACCGGCAGAGTGACTGTACCTGTATTGTGGGACAAACAGACGAATCAAATCGTCAATAATGAATCTCGCCAAATTATTCAGATGTTTAATTCTGCATTTGATGACTTGGGTGCAAATTCTGTTGACTTTTATCCATTGGAGCTTCAGGAAACCATTGATCGCGTCATAGACCAAATCTATCAACCGATTAACAACGGTGTCTATCGATCGGGCTTTGCTGCTTCCCAATCAGCCTACGAAGAAGCTGTAACACAGTTGTTTCAAGCCTTAGAGACCTGGGAGCAATTGCTATCTAAGCAACGGTACCTTTGCGGCGACGAAGTTACCCTAGCCGATTGGTGTTTATTTACCACCCTATTTCGATTTGATTCCGCCTATTATGGGCTGTTCAAGTGCAATCTAAAGCGGCTGGTTGATTTTCCTCACCTCTGGGATTATTGTCGAGCTTTGTACCAATATCCCAGGGTGTCATCGGTTTGTAATATTGACCATGTAAAACGCCTCTATTATGTGGGATTACCCGAACTCAATCCGACTCGCATTGTGCCCCTCGGGCCAGTGGCTGATTTTAGGCAACCCTGTAGCCCTTGGCGGGTTGAGACATCCACGCACATCATGAGTATAAGGGGTTGATGTAGATTAAGTTGGACGGGCGACTGTCCGGCTTAGTCTACCTCAACCCCCATTAATAAAGTGTTTCCTAGCAGAGTTTTTTTTAGCTGTTATTTTGTAATATTTACTTGTTGTAAAGGTTGGGGTCATTACGTTACGTCCTGAACCATTTGGTGCTATTCAGTCGTGCATTTTTCTTACCTGTTTTTTGATCACATTCCAGTGATTCTCCCGCAATATCTCCCCGGCTTTCCCCTCTTTCAGGTATGCTTTGGAGTCCGATTCGTACTTATACCACTTGGGCAATGGTTCAGCTAAATCCAGAGGACCGCTAAGGAAAAAATAGACAAGTCTCAGGTGCGTAAGCAGGAGTCACGCACCCAGTTTGGTAATTGAAGTTAAGCTACAGCCGACTCTTCTCGTTCAGCTTCATAAGCTTCAATCCGCTTTTGTTCTGCTAAATATTCAGCCAGTTGACTTTCAATTTGGTCTCGAACGATGGTCCGATATTCGCTGAAATGTTCAAAGAGTCCGCACAGCGCCAAATAATGATCCACGACCCGGGGATTATGGCGGAGAATATTAAGCAAATAAAGCCAGAATTTCCACCGGGTGGGACGAACTATTCCTTGCCGCCAGCAAATGGTTAAAAATGCGCGAATGGTAGGCCAGTTCATTCGACGCCTCGGTACCGGATTCCGGGGTTTACCCATGATCATAAAGTGGCGGTAGGTGCGGTCTAAATAGCGTTGGGGATCGTAGAGTTGCCAAAATCCATCAATGTATTCCCGGGCAATTTCTTCCAGAGGTCGGGTGGGAATGAAGTTCATTAAGGTGGTTTGGTTGCCATTGGCAATTCCAGTATTTAAGCGCCCTTCTTTCTGTAATCTCTCCCAGAGTGCGGTATGGGGAAGGGCTTGCAACATACTGAACATTGCCATTGGAATGGAGGTATTTTCGACAAACTGGACAATGCGATCGCCTGCCCCCGGTTTTTCTCCATCAAAGCCAATAATAAATCCTGCCATCACCCGCATTCCCGCCTGGGTAATTGCTTGGACTGAATCACTGAGAGAATCTCGGGTATTTTGGAACTTTTTGGTCAGGGTTAGGCTTTCTTCATCGGGGGTTTCAATTCCCAAAAAGACTACATAAAAATTGCAGTCCACCATCATTTCTAGCAATTCTGGATCTTGGCCTAAATCAACGGAGGCTTCCGTAATTAACCGGAAGGGATAGCGATTTCTTTCTTGCCAAATTTTCAACTCTTTGAGCAAAAGTTTAACGTTGCGCTTATTGCCAATAAAGTTGTCATCTACCAGAAAAACCGCTTGAGTAAATCCCAATTCTAAGAGGCGATCGAGTTCGGCTAAAATTTGGGAGGGATGTTTAGTGCGAGATTTGCGTCCGTAGAGGACAATAATATCGCAGAATTCGCATTGAAAAGGACAGCCCCGAGAAAATTGGATCGCCATCGTATCATAGGCATGACGATCTAATAAATCAAAGCGGGGTATGGGAGTTTGCGTAACGTCGGCTTTTTCTCCGTTAGCGCTGAAAGTGCCAGTTTTTTCCCCTCGTTTTAGAGCTTCCACAAATAGGGGAAGAGTGATTTCTCCTTCATCTAAAATCAGGTAATCGGCACCGGCGGCTGCGGCTTCCTTGGGGAGGGATGTAACGTAAGGTCCACCGACAGCTACGGGTTTAGAACGCTGTTTAGCTTCTCGAATCAGGGCCAGAAAATCTTCTTGTTGAACAATCATGGCCGATAAAATGACTAAATCTGCCCATTCCCATTCTTCCTCGGTGATGTCACGAATGTTGCGATCGGCGAGTTTATATTCCCATTCCTGGGGTAACAAGGCGGCAACGGTGACTAAACAGAGGGGCGGTAGTAGGGCTTTGCGATCGACTAAAGCTAAAGCTTTTTCAAAGGACCAGAAACTTTTGGGAAAAAGTGGATATAAAAGTAAGACACGCATGAGTTATTTCCGATATACAATAATGACCCGGAATGCAAAGACTCGATGAATTGGTTCTTGCCCTTCAATATAGGCGAAATTTTAGAAAATGGCCGGGTTTTTAGAAAAAGTCTATCTTAAAACAGAGGGGCGAGGCTGCAAATCGTGGGTAAATGGTCTTTTCTAGGTGATGCTAGAGCATGGGTAGAGGAGGGGATAGAAGGGTGAAGAAACCGACGCTCAATTAAAAAAGAGCTGAGTATTCACCACTCAACTCTGGGATAGAAATATCTGATGGTATGGATTTAGTCGCCGATTTTCTTTTTCAAATCAGGATAGGTGTTGCGATCGCCGGGTCGGACAATCCGACTTTCTCCATCAGTGGCGGTGACATTTTCATAAACCCCATCGTCCCGTTTCACCAATTTGCTAAACCCGTGACTTTTGAGCTCGCTGTTGCCGGTGGGAAACATCACCGCAGGGGCGCTGATTAGACGTCGCACGGGTGCAGATAGAGGCGTCTGTCCCGGTTCGAGGTTTGCCAACTGGCACAATTCTCCCCAAGTTTGCGCTTTATCTTTAATGGAGTGAGTTACGTCCAGTTTTTGATTGGTACTAGGACAGAAATAAGTATAGAGCGGCATAATCTGTCTGTTGTAGTTAGCGGGTGTATGGTTTGGCACTTGAGTGTTAGATTGCTTTAATCATAGCAGATGGGGGGATTGGGAAGATGGGGAGGATGGGGGAGATGGGGAAGATGTTTGTAATAACGACTTCAGTCGTTGCTCTCGTGTTATGGCATCCGCCATAACACGAGCAATCTGAGGGTCTATCGCCTTGCCTGCTGGGGAACTGGAGACAAAGGCTGAGATTGGGGCGTTACTTAGCTTCAACCCCAGTAACGCGGAAACGACTGAAGTCGTTACTACGAACATCGGAGGGATAACGACTGAAGTCGTTACTACAAACTTCCCCATCTCCCCCATCCTCCCCATCTCCCCCATCCTCCCCATCTTCCCCAACTTCCCCTGCAAGCGCTAAAATTTAAGCGCTCAATACGCAAGGATGCTATGACGAAACTAATTATTCAAATTCCCTGTTATAACGAAGAACAGACTCTGGGACTTACCCTGAGTGAACTACCCCGTGAGTTACCGGGGATTGATAAAATTGAGTGGTTGGTGATTGATGATGGTAGTCGCGATCGCACGGTGGAAGTGGCTAAAGCTTGTGGGGTGGATCATATTGTTCGTCTTGCCAATAATCAAGGTTTGGCTAAGGCATTTATGGCGGGATTAGAAGCCTCTCTAAAAGCCGGTGCTGATATTATTGTAAATACCGATGCGGATAATCAATATTGTGCTGAAGATATCCCGGCTTTGATTCACCCTATTTTATTAGGAACTGCGGAAATTGTCATTGGTGCACGACCGATTCAAGATATTGAACATTTTTCCCCGACTAAAAAATTCTTGCAACGCCTAGGGAGTTGGGTGGTGCGTCTGGCTAGTAATACGAGAATCCCCGACGCACCGAGTGGCTTTCGGGCTTTTAGTCGGGAAGCGGCGATGCAGTTAAATGTTTTTAATCAATATACCTATACCTTAGAAACGATTATCCAAGCGGGACAGAAAGGGATGGCAATTACTTCGGTCCCCATCCGCACCAATGGAGAGTTACGACCTTCTCGATTAGTCAAGAGTATTCCCAGCTATATTCATCGGTCTATTTTAACTATTTTTAGAATTTTTATGACCTATAAACCCCTGCGTTTCTTCCTGCTTTTAGGAAGTTTTCCCCTGGGGTTAGGGGTGGCTTTGGGGTTGCGCTGGTTAGGTTTCTTTTTAATGGGAACTGACCGGACTCGAATTCCGAGCTTGATTTTAGCCGCTATTTTAATTCTAATCGGGGTGCAACTGATTATCCTAGGTTTGGTGGCTGATTTATTGGCGGTGAATCGCAAGTTGCTGGAAGATATTCAACTGAGGATGCGGAGGGCAGACTATGCTAAACGCGAGGAAAAAGGTCAGGAACATTGTTAATCGGCGAGAGGGTCCTGGCTTAATAACCGGGTAGACTTCAGCTTTTAAATAGGAGCTAGGGAGGGTCAGCCAAATCCCTGAATCCAGGGTTTACTCCGGTTTCCAACTCGGTGAGTAAGGGAGTGGGTAACCTGAGTCGATTTGTTTTGTAAAACCTATTGGTATCAGGTATCCGCGTGAGAGTGCGGTTTTCATCGCGATCGCCCAATGGCAATTTGAATGGACCGCAATCCGTGCAGGGCAGAAAACTATTTTTCTGGAATCGGAGTTGAGGTGAGTAAATCTCTCAATGTCGGAATAATAGGCAACAGATTTTTTACAAAAAAACTGTAATCTAAATTACTCTTTGAGTGAAAGGTTTATCAGTTTTAAGATGCCTTATTATAATCACCAAAGTGAGGTTGTTCGATAAAATTTAAGATTTAATTAAGCTTTAAATCTTAGAGCGAGGGTTTAAAATGAGTGATACCATTAGTCAAAACCTCAATTACTGGTAAGACAATCAACAATCAGCGTCATCTTCCTAACAGGAGATTAAAATGCTTCCCGGGGAGAAATATATTGCACCTTGCGGGGTGAGGACTGAAAACCCGAAGCCGACTGGGATCAAAAGTTGAGGAAAAGGTAGAGAAAAGGACAGGAAGGCGAGAAGGAAGTTCGTTGCCTGTGATCCGTGAAATGTACTAACTATCAAAGTGATTCGTATGCTCCAGGGAATGGGAATCAATCGCTATAGCGAGACTATGTTAACCGGCAGCTACGATCCTCACATAGTGGGGCTGTCAATGGGGATGGCGATCGCAGTGTCTTATCTGACGATCGCCCTGGATGGACCCCTTAAAACAGAACCAAGATCCCCCCGAGGTGGGTTGACAAGGGGTGCCGCGATCGCATCAGCTTGGTTTGCTGGAATGTATTTAACCGGACCCACCCTAGGGACCAGGGACCAGCCGTTTGGCGGGGAGGTTAGGATAATGCTGTCCCTGTTGGTGATGGCGATCGCTGCTGGGATCGGAGTTGCGGTTATTAAGGGTGAAGTCATGAAACGGGACATATTCACAGTTGAGTGTCAAATCAGGGAAGGGACGAGGGCAACCCAGGTCCTCTGGATCCTTGCTGTAGCCCCAGGGGTTAGTCTAATCCTCCTCAGCATTTTAGATTGGACTGGAATCGCCCCCCCATTTTTCGGACTCCCTCAGGACTCCCTGGCAATGGCGACGGCGATCGCCAACTTACTCCTAGTCAGGATAATCCCTCGTTTTACCTTGATCAAGCCGGAGAGCCGTGAACCGCCACAACCCCCCACTCCCGAGGAAAGTTGCGATCGCCAACATCCCCCCGACGGATCCCGGTTCGAGATCCTCCACCCTCCAGACATTGAATCCGAATTAGCACAAACCAAAACCTTTCTCAACTCAGTTATTGAAAATATGCCCCTCGGCTTATTTATCAAAGATGCCAAAACCTTGCAATTTATTCGGTGGAATAAAGCCAGCGAACAACAATTTGGCTATTCCCAAGAGCAAGTTTTAGGCAAAACTGACTATGATTTATTTAATTCAGAAGAAGCGGATTTTTTCACTCAAAGCGATCGCCAAGCCCTCTTAACCCAACAAATGGCAGATATTCCCTTAGAAATTGTTCAAACTCCACATCAAGGGATGAGATTGCTTCATACTCGTAAAGTCCCGATTATCGATGAAACTAACAGCCCTAAATATCTCATGGGAATTTCTGAAGACATTACCGATTGGGTAGAAGCCCAGGAGGAAATTATCAAACAAAATCAACGTGCTCAACTCTTTGCGGAATTGACCATCAAAATTCGTCAATCCTTAGATATTGGAGAAATTCTCCAAACCACCGTTGAAGAAGTCCGACAAGTTCTCCACGCGGATCGGGCGATCGTCTTTCAACTGATGGCTGATGGAACCGGAATTGTGGTCAAAGAATCTGTCGTTGAAACCTGTCAGCCCCTATTAGGAAATCAGATTACCGATACCTGCTTTCCCAAAACCTATTTAGAACAATACAAACAAGGCAGAGTCAATGCCATCTGCGATGTCGAGTCCGCAGAGATTCACGCTTGCTATCAGGACTTGCTTAGACGAATCGGCGTTAAAGCCAACCTCGTCGTGCCATTACTCCAAAGGGATGCCCCAGAGGAACCCCTGCGGGAACGATTGTGGGGATTACTAATTGCCCATCAATGTTCCACCCCCCGCCACTGGACACAATTTGAAACCGAATTGCTACAACAACTTGCCAATCAAGTCAGCATTGCCCTCTCTCAAGCCCAACTGCTGGCAGAGCAAACCCGCATCTCCCAAAAACTGGCCAAACAAAACATTGTTTTAGCCCAGATGAAACAGGCGGCAGTGGCCGCTAATCGGGCCAAGAGTGAGTTTTTAGCCAGTATGAGCCATGAAATCCGCACCCCCATGAATGGCGTACTCGGAATGACGGGATTGCTCCTGGCAACGGAATTAAATCCCCAACAAAAACACTATGCTCAAACAATTTTTTCCAGTGCTGAACATCTGTTAACGGTGATTAACGATATTCTCGACTTTTCTAAATTAGAAGCGCGAGAAATGCATCTCAACCCAATTGATTTCGATTTGGATGAATGTATAGAATCCGTGGTGGATTTGATGGTGGCTCCAGCCCAAGAAAAGGGACTGGATTTGGGCATTTGCATCGATCGCAACGTTCCTCGGCATCTGTTTGGAGATCCGGCGCGCTTGCGTCAGATTTTGCTGAATTTAGTCAATAATGCGATTAAATTTACCGAAATTGGGGAAGTGGCGATCGCCGTGAGTGCCGTCTGCGATTCCACCTCAAAGGCAGATTCCCTACCCCCGGCGCAGCGCAATCCCGTCACCTTGCGATTTGCCGTCACCGATACGGGGATTGGCATTTTACCCCAGGATCAAACCAAGTTGTTTCAATCCTTTTCCCAAGTGGATAGTTCCTCCACCCGCAAGTATGGTGGGACCGGGTTAGGATTGGCTATCTCTAAGCAATTGGTGGAACTGATGCAGGGGACGATTGGCGTTGAAAGCGAATTGAATCAGGGTTCTACCTTTTGGTTTACCGTTACCTTGCCGGTACAGCAAAATCGCCCAGAAGGGGAAAATTCCCGGGGTACAACCTTGGAGATGGAGTCTCTAAAACTGCTGGTTGCCGATGAGAGTGCCATGCATCGTCAGTCGGTACAGCATTTTGCCGATCGCTGGGGAATTACCGTGGATCAAGTCACGGACCCCCAGAGTGCCCTGAGTGCCTTGCGCGCAGCGGCAGCGGAGGGAACCCCATACCATGCACTTCTGGCAAGTGTGAACCTCCTGGAGGGCGATCGCTCAACTCTGTTACAAGCCCTGAAGCAGGAGCCAAATTTGGCGACAACCCGGACGATCGCCTTAGCTCAGTTTAATCAACGGGCGATCGCCGAAGCCTTAGCACCCCATTGGATCAGTGCTTATATCATCAAACCCTTACGGGGGTCTCAGTTTGTGGAAAGCTTGCAGCAGGTTTTAAATCCGCAGGGGGCTGGGCGCGATCGCCCCCGAGGGTCTCACGGAGAACCCTTCTCTGGCTCCGCCTTCTCCTTGGCCCCTCCTCCCCTCTCCCCCATTAAAATCTTAATCGCCGAAGATCACGAGATTAATCAACAAGTGATTGTCTTTCAACTCAATACCTTGGGCTACCATGCCGATTGTGTCAATAATGGACTCGAAGCCCTCGATCGCCTTGCCTGTGAAGATTATGATCTGGTGTTTATGGATTGTCAGATGCCCCTGAAAGATGGCTATGAGGTGACCCGCGAACTCCGGCAGTCCGAAGGAAACCGCCATCATACCATCGTCATCGCCCTGACTGCTCATGCGCTCAATAGCGATCGCCAAAAGTGTCTGGAGGCGGGAATGGATGACTATATCAGCAAACCCGTCCTCCTCGAACAATTACAGGCAGCACTCGATCGCTGGATTCCCCAGATCATCCCCCTTCAGCCCCCGGGGTCCAATTTGCCCGAAAACCCCCAACTAAAACCCACTCTCAATCACGGGGTCAGCAGTTCTAACGCCTTGGAACCATCCGGGTCCTTGTCTCCTAGAAATTTACCGCAGGAAACCCTGGAAGATTCACCGATTGATTGGAAGCGTCTCCAGGAGATTTCCCGAGGTAAACTGGAATTACAAGAACGTCTGCTGCGAGCCTTTGTGGATAGCCTGCGGGGGGATATCGAGGTGATTCGTTCCGCCTGCGATCGCCAGGATTGGAGTACCGTTGAGTTAAAAGCTCACCGGATAAAAGGAGCCAGCCTGAATATGGGTGCAAGGGCGATCGGGGCCATTTCCACCCAAATTGAGGACCAAGTGCGGGGCCAGGTGTTTGAAGGGATCATCCCCTTGTTGTTGAGTTTAGAATCTCAAATTGATCGCCTGGGAACTTGCACTCAATCTCTCCCCCCGCGATAAGTTAACTCTCCTTAAGGGCTCTGTGTTTTACAAATTGGGCGATCAAGTCAGGGTTCAAGCATACTGAGTCAGGTTTACAACCTTGTTGTAAAAAACCTAGACGGGGTAGGGGGATACTTAAGGGTGGGGTCCTCTCCGGTCCCCGGACCTTAGCAAGGGGACCGGAAGTAATCTTAAATGTGAGGAAAATCCCCCTGAACGTAAAAAACCTACTCTGGTCAGGGATCTCCCGGGGGGTTGGGGGGATCAATCCGTTATTTTGCAAGAGGTCTATTAAACCATTGCAAACAGCATTCTGAGCGGGATGAGCCCCTAAATTAATACTCTATTGAAATCAACAAAACTGTCGTGACTCCATTTAAACTGCCCTCTTGCTTGTCCCTCTTACGATCGCCCATTTGGCTGTTCGATCTCGAACAGTTGCAACTGTGGTGGGCGAATCCTGCCGCTTTGCAACTCTGGGGTGCAGCGAGTTTAGAAGAACTCAGACAGCGAGATTTCCGGGAGATTTTAGGGGCAACCCGCCCCCGATTAACGGGCTATTGCAAACGGTTGAAGTCTGGGGAAACGGCGATCGAACAGTGGACGTTTTATCACCAGGGAGAAGCGGTGCAGATTCCCTGCCTCTGTTCTGGAATGGAGATTGACGAAGGACGTTTGGCCCTGTTGGTAGAGGGAGTGAGTCCCGAGATTCTCCGTCACCGAGGGGTTGTCAACCCCCTCATGCCGGGGAAGGCGTTACCGGAGAAAACCGAGGTAGGACCCCAGGCAGTTGTCGTCCGTCAGATTATTGACCCCCTCACGGGCAGAACTATTGCCCTAGTTCAGGAGAATGATTGCCCGGATCCGTCCGGCGATCGCCCACAATCCGCCCATCCCACCGAGGTGGTGAATCTTCCGGCAACGGGTTTTCCCGACCCGGGTACACAACAGTCCGGTGAGGATAGTCGGGAAGCAACCATCACCCTGCAACAGGCGATTTTAGATAGTGCCAACTACTCGATTATCTCCACGGGGATGGATGGGATTATTTATACATTTAATGCCACCGCTGAACGCTGGTTGGGTTATACAGCCGAGGAAATAGTCGGGAAAATAACTCCGGCGATTTTCCATGACCCGATGGAAGTGGTCCAGAGGGCAGAGGAACTGTCGGAAGAACTGGGGGTGGAGATCGCCCCTGGGTTTGAGGTGTTTACGGCTAAAGCCCAGGAGGGGAAACCGGACGAATACGAATGGTCGTATATCCGCAAAGATGGCAGTCGGTTCCCGGTGTTGTTGTCTATCTCGGTCCTGCGCGATCGCACCGGGGAAATTACCGGATTTTTGGGGATTGGCAGCGACATCCGCGATCGCAAGCGGATCGAAGCGCAACAGAGCGAAACCGAGATGGCATTGCGATCGCTCATTGAGGTGCAAGCAGCGGTGGATTTAAGCCTGCAAGAGCGTCTTGAGCGGATGTTAGTAATGGGTTCGGAGCGATTTAAGTTAGAAATTGGGATGTTAGGTCGGCTGGAGGGCGATCGCATGGAGATCCTCGCCACTTGCTATCCTCCTACCAGTCGGTTTAAACTCTTTCCCGGGGATGCTTTCAATTTAAGTCAAACTTATGACGCTGCTACCCTCGCCGAACAAGCTACACTTTGTATCGAATCCGCTGGACAATCTCAGGTTTGGCAAACCCATCCCGCCTATCAAGTCCGTAAACTCCACGCCTATATTGGCACGCCGATCGTCGTTGCCTCAGAGGTGTACGGGACTCTAAGCTTTGCCAGCCACACCCCCCGGGATACCGCATTTAAAGACAGCGATCGCCAACTGGTGACCTTGATGGCACAATGGATCGGCGGGGAAATCGAACGAGATATGGCTGAAAATGCATTCCGGGCTGAATACCAGCGCACGTTGTTACTGGGGCAAATTACCCGAGAAATTCGCCAAAGTTTAGATTCTCAACAAATTTTACAAACGGCGACGGATTTAATGGGGCGCGGTTTTCACCTCAACCGTTGTGTGATTCTTTCTTATAGCCCTGAAGCGAGTACAGTAGATACCGTGGCAGAATATGTAGAGCCTGGGTATCCCTCCATGATGGGCTTTCAAATTCCGGTGCAAGGGAATCCCTACATTCAAAAGGTGTTTGCGGGCGATCACGCCGTGGCATCGGATGATGTGAATACCGACCCCTTACTGAGGGAGGCACTCCCCCTGTGCCATCAAGCTCAAATCCAGTCGATGTTAGCAGTTCGCACCTCCTATCAAGGGGAACCGAATGGGACCATTGGCTTTCATCAATGCGATCGCTTCCGCCATTGGGAACCCCAGGAAATTGAACTCCTCGAAGCGGTTGCGGTTCAACTCGGCATTGCCTTAGCTCAATCGGAATTACTGGTTCGGGAACGAGCAGCGCGATCGCAACTGGCGGAGCAAAATGAAGCCTTAAAACAAGCCCGAGAATCCGCTGAAGTCGCCAACCGTGCCAAAAGCGAATTCCTCGCCACCATGAGTCACGAAATCCGGACTCCCATGAATGCCGTGATTGGCATGACGGGGTTATTACTCGATATGAATTTAACCGAGGAACAGCGGGATTATATCGAGACTATTCGCACCAGTGGCGATGCTTTACTGACGATTATTAATGATATCCTGGACTTTTCTAAAATTGAGTCCGGCAAACTTGAACTGGAAAATCATCCCTTTAATCTGCAAACTTGCATCGAAGAAGCCTTAGATTTGTTCGCTCCAAAAGCCGCAGAAAAAGGGCTGGAATTATTATACCAAATCGAAGTCCCCACCCCCAAACAAATTATTTCCGATGTCACCCGGTTACGGCAAATTTTAGTTAATTTAATTGGAAACTCCGTCAAATTTACCCAAACCGGCGAAATAGTTGTATCCGTGAGTGCCACCCGGTTAACCTCTCCGACTTCTCAAGCCAAACTTGCCACCTTTTTAGATACCGCTCATGGGGAAATTCCCGAGGGTTTACAGCCGCGATCGCTGGATGAGTCCACCCCGGTTGCTTACGAGTTTCAGTTTTCCATTCGAGATACGGGAATTGGGATTCCTTCCCATCGTCGCGATCGCCTCTTTCTGCCCTTTTCTCAAGTCGATGCCTCTACCACTCGTCAATTTGGCGGGACTGGACTGGGACTAGCAATTTGCAAGCGCTTAAGCGAATTAATGGGGGGTCGAATGTGGATTGAAAGTGAGGAAGGGGTGGGTTCTACTTTTTACTTTACCTTAATTGCTCACTCCAACCCCAGGGCGATCGATTCCCCTGAATATCCGCATATTGATGGGCCTCTCCTCCAAGGTAAAAAAGTTCTAATCGTCGATGATAACGCCACAAATCGACAAATTTTGCTCAAACAAACTCAAAATTGGGGAATGTTTCCCCACCATGCTGCATCTGGTTCCGAAGCCTTAGCCCTTTTAGAAGTCAGCAACCCTTTTGACCTGGCCATTTTGGATATGCAAATGCCTGAAATGGATGGACTAACCCTCGCAGCACGGATTCAAAGCCAACCTCAATGGCAATCCCTCCCCTTGGTCATGTTCACCTCAATGGGTAAACCCGAATCCCTAGAAGTGGATGGAATTACCGTTAAATTTGCAGCGTTTATTAATAAACCCATTAAACAATCTCAACTCTATAATACCTTAATTCAAGTTTTTGATGAAAACCCCTCCACCAGTCCTGTAAAATATGAGTCTATCCCCCGTCCCCAGAAGTCGCTGATTGATGCGGACATGGCTAACCGGCTGCCCTTAAGAATTTTATTAGCCGAGGATAATATCGTCAACCAGAAAGTTGCCCTCCGGATCTTGGACCGCATGGGATATCGTGCGGATCTCGCCACCAATGGACTCGAAGTTTTACAAGCCTTGCATCGGCTATCCTACGATGTCATCCTCATGGATGTGCAAATGCCCGAGATGGATGGGTTAGAAGCAACTCGTCTAATTTGTAAAAAATATGCAGAACGTTTACACTTAAATAGACCGAGAATTATTGCGATGACTGCCAATGCCATGCAAGGCGATCGGGAAATTTGTCTCGCCGCTGGAATGGACGATTACATCACTAAACCGATTCGTCTCGAAGAGTTAATCAAAGCATTATCTTTAGTCAAAGGGGAGTAACTACTCTCCCTTTTGGCTGAACCTGGACTGATGATTAGACTTGTGGAAAAAATCAGGAGGGGAAGCATCTTGCTATCTATAGCAGTCCTATCTCAGTTGTGGAAGACGATGGCGGCCCCCAACCGTTGGCGGCCCAGCCCTTCGACTTAGCTCAGGGGGAGAGGGGAGCAAGAAATGTTACAAATCATTTAGGATTGCTATATCAGTTAAAAGTAGGCCCTTCGACTCTTCGACGCCCTTCGACAAGCTCAGGACAGGCTTCGACAAACTCAGCGCTCAGAGCTCAGGAGGCAATGCCCACCCTACTCGTTTTTAAAGACCTATCACAGCCGAATTCCGTATTATCTATAAGATGTAGGGAACAAGATGCTATCACTCCTGAGCTTTATGGTCAGGTTTTTTCTGTTATAATGAAATAAGACTCTGCAATTTTTTCAGATTCCTTATGAAATTTTATTCGCAAATTATTCTCCCCAAACTGCTGGATATTACCATGTCCGATTCGCGTATTTCTCAGTATAGAGAAGAGGTTTTATCTGAGGTTTCTGGCAATGTTTTAGAAATTGGATTTGGGACTGGGTTAAATTTGCCTCATTATCCAGAAACAGTCCAAAAAATAACTACCGCAGACCCGAATCCGGGCATGAATAAGTTGGCTCAAAACCGGATTGAGTCCTCGAATATCGATGTAGAAGTTCGGGTCATTAGTGGCGAGAATTTACCCTTTCCCGATGAGAGTTTTGATAGTGTGGTTAGCACTTGGACCTTGTGCAGTATCGCCCAAGTGGAACGGGCTTTAGCAGAAATTCACCGGGTTCTCAAATCTACCGGAAAATTCTTTTTTTTGGAGCATGGATTGAGTGAGGAACCAAAGATTCAAGGTTGGCAAAATTTCCTCACTCCTCTGCAAAAAATTGTGGGGGATGGATGCCATCTGAATCGTCCAATTCAAAGTTTAGTAGAAAATCAGTTTCAGATTCTGCAACTCGATCGCTTTTATGCGCCTAAGATTCCTAAGACGGTCGGGTATTTGTACAAAGGGGTTGCAGTAAAAGGATAGGGGAGAACGACTGAAGTTGTTACTCTGAACAGGGATAAGAACGACTGAAGTCGGGACGTTGAACTTTGAGAAATTTTCCGAACACCTTGGAGTGCGAGCATCTTGCTCCCTATTTTTGTAGAAACTGATTTAGACTCGCTATATTCCTGGGATGGGGGGTAATTTTTTTAACTGTGGCTGGATGTGCTTCTGCCACAAGGGGTTAAAGGTTTCGGGGAAGACCATTTTCCACGTCACGCCCAGGACTGTGATCATGAATACTGCCATGACTAGGGCAACAAGTGCGGTAGTTAACTGAGCGAAAATATTCGTTTTCTTGGGTTTGACGTAAAATCCGCGTCGGCGATTTTGGAGTGCATAAGCCGAATCATCGATGATTTCTTCCTGGATGGGGATCGGTTGGACTCGCTTGGCTGCTGCGGGACGCTTGGCAGCAGGTTTGCGGGAGACTGGGGCTTGTTTGTTGCCTTTGGAGGGCGATCGCGCTTTGGAGGCGGTGCTCATTCCCGAGGAGTCATCGCTTTGTTCCCATCTCTCCATCTGCTGAGTCACCACCTCCGGTTCCTTATTCGCCCGAGACCACTGTAGCAACATGGCGGAGGTAATTCCACAGAGATTATGTTGGCGTAAGGCGTTGATCCGTTTGAGCAGGGGTTGTCCATTGCAAACAAAGACAACGAGCGCATCTTCCCGTTCTAGGGCCACACCATAAGCAGCTTGGGCCATTTCTAAACTTAACCTGGCACTGAAACTCAGGGAGGCCCCTTCAGGGGGTGTTAACTTGCGATGGGTAGCGGTGGCGGTGGTTTGCTGCCAACCACTTTTGGGCCAAAATCTCATAAACTCTTTTGCTGCCTTCTCCTGTCCCGGTTCGGCAGCGCGATCGGCGAAATTCTGCATGGCGTCAAGGACAACCTTGGGGAGAAAACAACTCCCCACCCGTTTGTAATCTTTCCAAACCTTGGTATCACCGGCTAGCAGAGAAGTTGTATCAAAAACAAGTAATATCTGGGGTCGAACACTCATGATGTTAAAGGGGGGTAAAAAAGGAAAAGGAAAGCGCGAAGGCGATGCGGTCGGGTTTTTTGAATAAAGAGAACAAGAAACCGGGTTTCTCGCCCAAACTTTTTGCTCATGAAGTAAAGATTTTTTGAAGAAACCCGGTTTCTAACTTCTGCTGTATCGAGGACCTCAGTATTGTTCTTCGGTCCTGTGCCCTGGCTTTCTCTTTCTATTATTATCCGCCAATTCCTAAACGACCGGCCAAGGAGGTACTCAGAGGGAGTAAGGTGGCGATCGTCAAAAATAAGGCTAACAAAGCCAAGGCTGCCCGGGCATCATCGGGTTCTTTAATTTCGTTCAAACTGGGGCGTTCTAAACCCCGCTGTAGGAAGAGAATCACGATCGCCCAATATAAGGCCAAGGGATTGAAGAAGGCGGCGATCGCCAGGACAATTGCGGTGGCGACTGTCGCCCGTCCGGCAATGGTCCGTCCATAGACTGACTGAACAATCCGGCCCCCATCCAGTTGACCCGCAGGCAGGAGGTTAATGGCGGTAATCACTAATCCCAGCCAACCAATCACCATCATCGGATGGACGGGAACCAAGGGTTGATTCAATGCCGAACCCAGGACAACTTTTGCTAAAGTACCCACTAACACAGACCCTTGGAAAAACTCTGCGGGAATTTGGAACAAGCTGCCTTCATGGGACAGCAATAAACCCACAATTAACATCGCCAGAGAGACTAATCCACCGGCAGCCGGTCCCGCAAAGGCCACATCAAACAATACCGTTCGGTTTGGCAAGAGGGTTTCAAAGCGATTAATTGCCCCAAATGACCCAATTTGCCAAGTGGGAATAAAAAAGGGCCAGCTTAAGCGGACGTTATTTTTCTGGGCAATAATCCGGTGGGCGATTTCATGAGAAAGCAAGACGGCCCAGATTCCCAAGGTGAGGGGGAGCACTTCCCCAAGGCGTTGGGGATTGGTAAAGAAGTCGAATCCGAGGAATAATCCAGCGGTTTCTAAACTGGTGATAATCGTAGCAACCAATAAGACCACCGCTAGGATTTTTTGTCCTCGGGTGGTGGGTTTGGGGTCCGAGGTACTGGGTAAGACGATCGCCACGGGTTTTTCGTCAGGATTGGGGACTAAAAATAGCCGATAGCGATCGCCCATGCGTTCTTGGAGGGTCTGGGCGAGGCGATCGTAAGCCTCTTCTGGATCCCCGCGCAGATTCCCTTTAAAAATTGCCCCTTCTTGATAGGAAATGGTTTCTGTGGCAAAGAAGGTATCGATGCCAAAAATCCCCTGGATCTTTTTGAGGTCCTCTTCGGGAATTCTGACAAACTCCGGGGCGATCGTCTTAAGTTGGTCTTCAACACCCGGAATCGTCGGGTTCTCTGAGTTGGCCCCCACCGAAGTCTGATCGGACTGCAAGCGTTTGGCGGCCCGTTCTCGCAAGACCTCATCCTGACCCGCCGCCCGTAGTTGTTTGCCAAGATAGATGTACAACCCCGCAGAGGCGAGAACTAGCAGCAGAATCCCCACTAAGTTCAAGTAGATTCCTGCGGAGAATAAACCAAAGAACAACAGCCAAGGGAACATCAGTACCGCAGACTGTAACCAGGCTAAGATGCCGAGTTTTCCGAAATCCCTAGCGCGATAATATCCCCACCCCAAGATTCCTAGGGCGACAAACACGATAGCAATTGTTGCAGCATTCTCTGTTGCGATATCCATGTCCTCAATATAAATGCTGGTCAGACACCGCCCGGGCGATCGCTCATGATCATCCCACTCCGACAAATCAGGCGGTTGAACCCGCTATTTGTCGCAGAGGTACGCTGTGAAAAACGCCGGGGGATCGATTCCATCTTACCGAGTCATCTACCCTCCCCGATAACCTCAATCACAAATTCTCCCAGGAAAGGAGTTTTAGGGGATCAGCCAATGTTTGACAAAGATGCCGATGCCCTCAAGGTGGAGCCTAAAAAACCCACTCTTGCCTCCTGGGGTGCCGAGATCCCCATTGTTTCGGATAATGGAAAGGCGAACCTCAACCCTCTGTTTTTGTGAGTCTTATGGCCGATCAAACTCCCGATTCCCCTACTGGGTCCTCCCGCAGTGCTGATGCCACCCGTCCTCGTTCTGGCAACTCTAAACCCCGGGGGAAACAATCCCTCCCCCCGGAAAAATATGCGCGGTTAAGGGCTGAGGCGGCTGCGCCCTATAAGGGACTGCGTAAATTTGTTTATGTAGTCTGTGGGGCTTCCGGTGGCATTGGTGCTTTTGTGTTTTTGGCGCAACTATTAGCCGGTCGTGAAGTGGGTGCGGCACTGCCTAATTTTGCTCTGCAACTTGGGGTTGTAGCCCTAATGGTGTGGCTTTTTCGGTTAGAAAAGTCCGACTGAAGCCACCGAGAACGCTCGATTGTTCGGCTCCTGTCGGGAGGACGATCGCCCTTTTCATTTACCGGGCTGGGGACCATTTGTGCGGCTCAAGTCTTTTTCTGGCTTATCGCTCTTAATGCTCCCCCGGGGGGTTTCCCTCCAATATTTCTGATCCCCTGATAAGAATATCTAATTTGTCCAGGAGTGGCCGGTGAGGTAAAACAATCTCCACAGGACTATCCCTTAAGGGCAATGGAGCTTATAATTAAAAGTTTTTTAAAAATACAAATTGGCCCCATGAGTATAAATCTAAAGAAAAGATTACGAAATTCCAGGTTTGCAAAAATTCCGGTCATAATCAAAATCAATAAAGTTCAAATGGGGTCAGCCAATATAAAGACCCTAAACATAAAACCTTAAAGATAAGGAAAGCGCCGGTTGCTGCGATCGCAGAAACCGGCGCTTTCCCTTTGAGCCTACTGACCCTATTAGGGATTTCCAACAAATAAATCATATAAACGTTCGTAGTGACTCCTTGATGGAGTCATCTTTAAAGAAACCCCGTCAAGGGGTTACTACGAACTTTTTGCGGGTTTTATTTTTTGGAGTTCCCTTAAGGAGCCATCACCAGATAAGGAGAGGCGATCGCTTCGGCTTGACCCGCATTCACGAGGGCCTGGTACACAAAAGCCGCCACCTCAGCGCGGGTTGCCTCTTGGCTGGGATTGAGGCGATCGCGAATTGGATAATTCACCACCAACCCCTGTTCCGTCGCCCCGGCGATCGCTGTCTGCGCCCAGTCGGGAATCCCACTCATATCCGAAAACACCGATAACACCTCTGTATTCTCAGAACGCAATCCCAACCCACTGGCTAGGGCCACCAGCACCTGAACCCGAGGAATCTGCTGTTCCGGACGGAACTGATTTCCCGGATATCCCGTTAAAAACCCACCCCGACAAGCGGTTTGAATCGCCTCAAAGCCCCAGAAATTACTCCGAACATCGGCAAACGCTGAACAAGCCTGATTTGACCGGGCAGTAAACGCTTTATTGACGATCGCCGCAAACTGAGCACGGGTCACCCGCTCATTCGGACGAAATGTCCCATCATTAAATCCCGCAATCACCCCTTTAGTTGCCAACGCTTCGATATAAGGTTGTGCCCAGTGACCCCCAATATCCCGAAATCCTGCGGCGATCGTTGCTGCTACAAACTCCACCGCCCCGGAGATCCGACTCCCATCAATATCATTCCCCACCGCCAGAATCGTATTGTTGCGGGTGGCATTATAAAGGTCATAGCGGGTGTTACTTCGGATGTAATTTTTGCCCTCAGATTCGGCAGTCCCTAAATCCGGCAAGGCATCCCCGATCACCACAATCCCATCCCGTTCATTATTCTCAATCACGTTATTGCGAAAGATCGGTTTCGCCGAATTCGACACCACCACCCCATCAATATTTTGCAGGATCCGGTTATCCACAATCATCGGGGCGGATGAATCCCCGATCGCCAAGCCAAAACCCGTGTCCTGAAAAACATTTCCCCGAACTTCCCCTTTTGCCGATCGCGCAATAGAAATCCCATTTCCATCGTTTTCCGTAAACACGCTATTTTCAATCAGGGGCGTGGAAGTCCCGGTGACGAAAATACCCTCGCGCAAATTATTGGTAAAGGTACTATTACGAACCGTTGCTGCTCCCGATTCGATCCAGATGCCCGTTCCCCGGGTGTTGGGGTTGGTGACCGCGACCCCGGAGATCGTGCTATCGGTAGCCGTGACAATGGCCACATTTTGAACCGCAAAGGTGGGACTGCTAAAGCTACCACCCCCAATAATCCGCACGTTCTGCCCTTTCTTATCTTCATCCCCGCGCAGCATAACCCCCGGGCGCAGGGTCAGAGGAAAAGTTTCGGTATCCTTGGTGTAACTCCCAGGGGCCAACTGAATCACAGTGCCAGAGGTGGCTTGGGAGAGGGCATAAGTAATACTCTGATAGGCGGACCCTTCACTGCTGCCTGCATCGGGGCGATCGCTTCCTAAAACCGGATTAACATAGACGACTCTAGCATTCGCCGGAATTTGGGCCCTCTGCACTCCCGAGGACTGTGCCATCCGGGGGACGGAGTTGGCCCCGGATTCGGGAACCGTCACTACTCCTACTCCTAAAACCAGGGCGGTTACCAGGGTCAGGCTAAATCTCAGGGTCACGGGACCCTGACCCAAACTCGCCGGTTGTAACCTCAAAAAAGAAAGTTGCTTGCTCATCTGCTGATGGGTCCTATTCTGGTAAAACATGAAAGTTGTTAGACTTAGGTTAACCCCACAGGCGCTTACATTAACGCAGTTGGGATGAAATTAAATCCCTAGGAGGTCGGTCCAGTAGAGGGCAGACCAAGCCAGTTTTTTGACAAGATTCAGGCTGGCTGGGCCACGAAGAAAGGGCCAAAAACCCGCTTTTTTCTCCGGGTTGTCCCCTCCTGTCCAAATGTTCTGCAAGAGACTTAATTATGATCCAATCAACTCGTTGATTCCTCTTGTTTTCCGGGAAATTTTACTGGGGGTTTTGTAGAAATTCGACCAGCGGTTTAGGGGATGAAAACTCTAGGTCAATCTGCTTTACCAAGGCAGAAACCTCTTCTGTAAATTCTTCGTCTTTAGCCTATAAACTCACTGATTAAAATGGTAAAAATGCGCCTATCCATGTTGTCTGTTTTGCGTCGGATTATTCAGGTTGGAACTCTGGGGATTGCTCTGTTGGGAGTGGGAGAAGGAATGCTTTCCCCAAGCAGCGCTAATGCGGCTGAAGAAATTATTCTCAAATATGGACCGATGCGAGCGCCTGTGTCCGTGGCTGACTTATCTAGGTTTGCTGAGACGGGAGATTTGTCTTTCTCGTTGCGATCGTATATGCGCTTATCGAGTCAAAATCCTGATGAGGTTCGGAATCATTTAAACCGCTCAATTTCCCTGAGTCCGCGATTTTTAGACCGAGCACTGAATAATCGTCTGGGTAAGCGTGTGTTAGATGAAATGGGGGACATGATTCAGACTCCTTCGGGTCAGTTGAGCGGTCAGGCTCTGCGGGCTTCTTTGGTTCTCTCAGCAGCGGAAGATGGGCAGATTAGTGTGGTGGAATTGATTGAAAATTACCCTGCACAAACGGTAGAAGTAGATGTGCAGAGTTTAATTCGAGTTTATAACAAGCTAAGTTTTCTGGAAAAGTTACCGTTTTAAAGGGGAGTAATAAAATTGATTAGGTTTGAAGAAACCTGACTCTCATTTCAATATTTTAAAAGTTGGTAGAGACGCGAAATTTCGCGTCTCTACTTTTTTATTCCGGGGTATTTATAGAGTTGCATAAGGGGATTGCAAAAAATAAATCATCCAACCGTTCAACGTCCCCCCTTCAGGGGTTGCATTTTTTTGACTCAATCTAAGGAGTCACTACGAACGTTTTGGGTATTTTATTTTTTGGAGTGGCCTAAATCATTGGGAAGGATGAAGGAGTGAGTGCCCTGTGGGGTTAGGCTTCCGAGTTTTCAGGGGGAACCGGAGGGTCCACCGGGGGTGGAATGGGGTCAGAAATGGGTTGAGGAGAAGCCAATTCGACCTCAAGGGGGGGTAGGGGTAAAATTTTCTGGACTTTCCAACCGGGGATGGTAAAAACTCGGGGAAGTTGGTCCACCGGAACCGGGGATGTGGCGGCAAAGGTAGGTTCTGGGGTGAGCAAGACGGCGAGGACGCTCACGGGGACCTGTAGAAAGAGATTCGCGCCGAAAAAGCCAAGGGAGGCGATCGCCAGTCCGAAAAGATGCGATTGGGGTAAATAAGCAGCAATCCCCGCAGCGACGGGGGACCACAGATAAAGATTCCAGAGAATAGCAACTAATCCCACCGGAACCAATAGGGCCAACCAACGATTCCGCGCTCTTAAAAATAAGCTGAGGATCCGTCGTTGTTCTTCTGTTAAATATTGGGGCGCGATCGCCACGAACAGCAAACTAAAAATATAGAACGGGCGCGTCCATTGCATCCATAACAGGGGCAACAGGCCGACTGCCGCAACCAACAGCAATTCCAAACCACCGGAGAACAGAGGGTCACCCACGGACAAACCGACCCAAGTCAGTTCCAGAAACAGGGGAACCGCCGCCGCACCGGCTAGATGAATCCAAAAATAGGGATCAGAACGAAAAGAAACCATGAAACGATCAAGAATTAGGGATGAAGGATGAAGGATGAAGGATGAAGGATGAAGGATGAAGGATGAAGGATAACAACCGACAAATGACAACCGACAAATGACAAATGACGGTTGCAATCTCCTTTACCCTTCACCCTTAAGTTGGGACACTTTCTGCCCACCGTTAAGCGGGGGAAAGAGTGCGGCGCTTGGTGACCATCCGATAGGCTTCGATGGTATCTCCTTCGAGCCAGGTACTGAACTTATCAATACCGATACCGCATTCAAAGCCACTATTGACTTCCTTGGCATCATCCTTAACCCGTTTGAGAGAGTCGAGAACACCTTCATAGATGACCTCTCCCTTGCGATGAACCCGCACCTTACAGTTACGGATCATTTTACCGGAGAGCACATAACAGCCTGCGACAGCACCGCGACCGATTTGGAAGACCACCCGGACTTCGGCCTGACCGAGGGGTTCCTCAATCAATTCAGGATCCAGGAGACCTTCCATTGCCCCTTGGATATCATCCAGGAGGTTATAGATGATGTTGTATTCGCGAACATCAACCCCAGCGCGGTCAGCAGCCTGACGTGCACCGCTGGCGAAGGTGGTGTTAAACCCAACAATCACTGCATCAGAAGCGGCAGCGAGGTCAACGTCTGTTTCGGAGACTTCTCCAGGCGCGGCCAAGAGGACGCGGACTTGGACTTCATTTTGGGGGAGTTGTTTTAAGGAGCCAATGATGGCTTCGATGGAGCCTTGAACGTCGGCTTTCAGAATCAGGTTGAGTTCTTTGAGCTGACCTTCTTGAGCGCGAGCGCTGAGGCTGTTGAGGGTGACCCGACGAGAGTTGAGGGCTTGATTGAGACGAGTTTCGCGATTGACATCGGCGCGATCGTCAGCAACGGCCCGAGCATCTTTTTCATTCGGGAAGACATCGAACTCATCCCCGGCAGAGGGGACCTCGTTTAAGCCCAAGACTTCGACAGCAAAGGACGGGGTAGCGACTTCGACGCGATCGCCGCGATCGCCCACCATTGCCCGGACTTTACCCATTGTGGAGCCTGCGACCAAAATATCCCCAATATGCAGGGTGCCATTTTGCACCAGCAGGGTAGCCACCGGACCGCGAGCTTTATCCAAATGGGCCTCAATCACGGTCCCTTTCGCGGCGCGATTGGGGTTAGCCGAGATTTCTTCGATTTCTGCCACCAAGATAATCATCTCTAGCAGGGTATCCAAGTTCTGCCCTTGAATCGCACTCACCGGAACCATAATCGTGTCTCCGCCGAATTCTTCGGGGACCAGACCGTAATTCATCAGTTCCTGCTTAACACGGTTTAAATCAGAATCCGGCTTATCGATTTTGTTGATGGCAACTACAATCGGCACTTTAGCCGCTTTGGCATGGCTAATCGCCTCAATCGTTTGAGGTTGGACCCCATCATCCGCAGCTACAACAAGAACCGCAATATCCGTCACCCGGGTTCCGCGAGCACGCATTGCCGTAAAGGCTTCGTGACCCGGAGTATCCAGGAAGACGACTTGATGCATATTGCCTTTATGTTCCACATCGACATGATAGGCCCCGATATGTTGGGTAATCCCACCGGCTTCTCCTTGAGCCACCTTCGTTTTCCGAATGGAGTCGAGGAGGGTCGTTTTTCCGTGGTCCACGTGGCCCATAATCGTCACTACAGGCGGACGAATCTGGAGGCTTTCCAGGTCGCTGATATCGATCATCTCGCTGACCTTTTTCGCTTCGGATTCAGCGACGGCGATCTCGACGGTGACCTCTAGTTCTTCGGCGACCATTTTGGCCGAGGGAATATCCAGGGTTTGAGTGATGTTAACGGCAATCCCTTTGAAGAAGAGGGTTTTGACGATATCGGTTTCAGGAACAGCCAAGGCATTAGCCAGTTCTCGGACAGTCATCGCTTGAGTGATGACAATATGGTCTGGACGTTCTTTTTTCTCAGTTTTTTCTTGACGACGGCCCCGAGATTTACTACTGCCGGAAGAGTCGCGATTGGTATTGGGTTTTTTGGTTTGACGGGCGGTAATGATGGCACCAGTCCGGGGAGCCGGGGCCGTTTTGGGTTTAGGCGGACGGGCGATCGACAGGCTCAGAGCGGTATCTGAGGATTCATCCGTATCTAAATCGCTTTCATAGTCATCATCATCCTCATCAGCCAGAGGCTTGAGTCGCCGCTTAGATTTGGCCACGCCCTTACCGGCTTTTTCATCTAAGTCTTGCATTTCGTCTTCTTCTTCCTTGCGTTTTTTCAAACGCTTGGGAGGACGAGGGGGAGCTTTCAGTTGAGGACGTGGAGTTTCGTTATCGTCCTCAGAGAAGGATTCCGGCTCAGTGTTAGAGACGTCTTCATCCGACGAGGCGCGATCGCGTAAATCCTTGCCTTTGGCAATGACAGTATCCCCTGGCCCGGAGCGACGGGGGCGCACGAGTTCCGTCACGGGTTTCGGCTTAGGTGCAATCCCAGCCTGGGGACTTTCTCGACGGGAATCCCCTTCCTTACTGACGGATGGGGTCGGCGCAGAGGGCGCAGAGGGCGCAGAGGGCGCTGGGCGAGTGGGCGCTCCGGGCTTGGCTGCGCGAGGCGCTCCTGGGCTACTGGGGCTAGGAGTTTTCGCCGCTGCTGGGGAGGGACTGTCGTCTTTCTTGGACGGGGGTTTGAGTACAGGTCGGTCCAATTTACCGGAGTCAATTTTCCGTTCAGAGGAACGGACGGGGCGGACGGGGGGAGCTTGCAGTTCTTGCAATTCTTCCTCAGAGATCGGATTATTGCCGTCCCTGTGATCCCCTTGGGGTTCCGAGACCCGCTCTGGGTTGCGCTCTGGGGCGAGGGCCGGAGTATTGGCCTCGTCCTGAGCGGAGAATTCCTCTTCTAGGTTTTGGGAGTCCGGTAGACTGGGATCGCTGTCGTTACTACGCACAGGTCGATTCAACATCATCTGCTTATTTTGATTGGCATCGGATGAGCTGTGGGCATTGGGGAAGCCACTGTCTTCTAATAGGGTTTGTCCCCCAACTTGATTGTTATTATTGCGGTAAGGTTGTTTTCGGATTTCCAAAATTTCCTGTTTTTTCTTAGCGTTTGAGGGGTTTCCCAGTTCTGAGGCCGCTTGTTTTTCTTTGGTTTTGGCGGCTCCATTCGCTTTTTCTGGATGATTCATGACGAATTTTTCGATGCGCTGGGCCTCATCTTCTGAGATGGTACTACTGTGGCTTTTAACTGGAATGTTCAGTTGTTCGCAAACTGCCAAAATGTCTCTGTTTTCCAAATTCAATTCCCGTGATAACTCGTATATTCTCACTTTTCCGTTGTTCATAAAACCTCCGAACGGCGGATCCCGCCCTTCGATTGTGGATCTTGGGATTTTTAACGCTGAGTTTTCAGGTTTTTCCCAAGCTTAATGTTTGAATCGAAGAGGGTCGAGCCGGTCTTTTAGTGCGATCGCCGCCGGGAGACCGACAGAACCCGTTAATGGCATCGGCTTTTTGGGCGTTATTGTTGACCGGCTGGGATACCAACGGACAACCGCATATCGAGAGAGCCGCACGCTCGTCTCCCACATCAGCCACGGTGCTTCGCCGGTTCAGGCGAAACCGCGTCTTCTGTTCTAGTCTTGCACGAATTTCTATAGAACTGGGGATGTTAGGGTCTATAGGGTGGGGTTGTTTTTTGGGGTTCAAAGGAGGGGGATAACTCCGGGAGGTCTAATTGAGTTGGGGTTGTTATTGGGTTGGGGTTGCTCCCCGGTGCTCGGATTGAGCGCTCAGGGGTAACCGTTGCCATAGGTTGGAATACAGTTCCGGGGGAACCGCTGCTTTAAGCGATCGCCCCAGTCTATTTTTCTTTTGAGCCGTTTTCAGGCAAGAGGCTTCTGGACAAAGATAGGCCGAACGCCCCATACCTGTATCTAATTGTACCTGATCCGATGGGTAGAGTTTGACGATACGCCAGAAGGCTTCTTTCGGTGCAACTTTACGGCAACTAATACAACGTCGGTAGTTTGGTTTCATGAGATGACGGCGCTTCGGTTTGTCCTTCCGACGAATTGAATCGGATTTGCAAGAGACGCTTCTTCGGGTCAAGTCCCCCTATGAGCGTCTTTCCCCAATGCTTTACTCCAAGCTCCCTGGGGAGTTCTCCCTCCCATAGTTCCCCTGGATGCCTTCTAGTTATCCCGAAGGCTTCCCTCAGACTGAAAGCGCAGTGGGCGATTTCCCCTCAACCTCAAGCCGTTCTTTGCACTGAACTGGCGGTCGAAGTTTCCTCTAGCTCATCTAACTCCTCTACTTCCTCCTCCAGGTCCTCTTCTTCCTCGTAGGAAGATTGAACCCTAGAGGACTCATAAGAAGAATCGTAGTCGTACTTCGCACTATCCTTGATGTCAATTTTCCATCCAGTTAACCGTGCTGCCAAACGGACATTCTGGCCTTCTTTCCCGATCGCCAAACTCAACTGATCCTCGGGAACCAAAACATGAGCCTGTCTCGCTTCGGGATTCACCAATCGGACTTCATCCACTTTAGCCGGACTCAGCGCATTCGCAATATAAGTCGCTGGATCCGGTGACCACCGAATCACGTCGATTTTTTCTCCCCGTAATTCGTTGACCACGACTTGGATCCGCGATCCCCGCGCTCCAATACAGGCTCCCACCGGGTCTACATCCCGCTCTAGGGTATCCACGGCTATTTTCGTCCGGGGTCCCACATGACGGGAGGGAGGATTGGCTTCCCGCGCTACGGCGACAATCCTCACGACCTCATCCTCAATTTCCGGCACTTCGTTGGCAAACAGATAAACCACCAACCCAGCATCCGCCCGAGACACCAACAACTGAGGGCCTCGGCTGGGGCCTTCCCGCACTTTCTTCAAGTACACCTTGATAGTCGTGTTCGCGCGATAATTATCGTTCGGCAACTGTTCCCGTTTTGGCAGTTCCGCCTCCACTTCCGGTTGCCCAAACCCACTATTCACGGCCAGAATCACCGACTGGCGATCGAATCGCAGGACTCGCCCTTGCAACACCGTGCTTTCTAAGTCCTCAAACTCTTCCTGCACAATCTTGCGCTGTTGATCCCGCAGCTTTTGCTGGAGCACCTGCTTGGTCTGAATCGCAGCCATTCGACCAAATTCTCGTTGGTCTGGGGTCACATCCAAAACCACCGTATCCCCCAGTTGAGCTTCGTCGGCGACTTCCTGAACCTCTTTTAAAGAAATCTCATGGTCCCCACTACTGACCAATTCCACAATGGTCTTTGTAGAGAGGACCCGAAAGCCTTCTTCTGCAATATCCAGTTCGATTTCAAAATTATCGAAGAAGTGTTCATCGAAATGGATCTTTTCCATACTAATCGTGCGCCTGTAGCGCTCGTATCCTTTCAAAAGCGCTTCCCTCAGTGCCGCTTGCACGGCTTGCTTCGGTAAGTTTCGCTCTTGAGAGATACTGTCAATCATCTCCCGGAGTCCGGGGAGGCTGACCATTGCCATAATACTTGCCTCCGTTGTTCTATTTAGAGTTAGAGATAACAGGACGAGGATTCCAAACGCGCTTTGTTCAGAATCTCCTAGAGCATCGGGTATTAGACCCATCAGACAAGAAACCAGGTTTCTGCCCCTCATTTGTTGCTAATGAGTAGAGATGAGGTCAAGAAATCCGGTTGTCTTCCCGCTTCTGGACCAACCCCCTAGGGATCTTGCCTGCCTTTGCTGATGCGAATCCGTCCTTGGTTATTCTTCTCGATCTACGAGTTGTACTTTATTGATGAGGGGTCGCGGAATTGCTGTGACTCGACCTTTACGGTTGAGATAAACAGCAGTTTCGTCCCGCTTCACGAGTCTACCTTTCCACTCTGTATGCCCCTGATAGGGTTCCAGGGTTTCCACGACTGCGGGAAACCCTTTGAATGAGATAAATTCTCGGTCGGTGGTAAGCTGGCGCGAGATTCCAGGACTGGAAATTTCTAAAACGTAGGTGTCCGGGATTAACTCCCCTTCGTCTAAGCTGCTTTCCAACGCCTTGCTCATGCGTTCGCAGTCATCCAAACTGGTGTCTGTGCTGTAGTTGCGGATGTCCACTCGCAGTACGGGCGGATTCAGGTTGGTATGAAAGACCGCTGCCACCACTTCTAATCCGAGAGACTCGGCGATGGGGGTAGCGATTTCGATAATTTCAGGGATCAGGGGATGAGTCATGAGACAGATTTGAACAAAAAAAGTGGGGGTTGACCCACTTCAAAGCGAAATAACTGATACATTTACGCGACATTTGTCCGGAAATCGCCGGACAATGTGACGATAGCACTATCACCGTCAAAGGTGATAGAGGCGGTATCCCGCAAAGCTTTTAGACAGATTCCAAAAGCGGTTGATGGTTTAAGGTCGATGAGGATGATTAGACTCGGACCCTCTTAGACTCAAGAATCCACGTCACCTCGGCAACCAAAAGCGGAAGTCTCAAAGGTAGGGCGGAAAAATCATAGCTCGGGCGCGAGTGGCTGCTCCATTTTCAACTCTTGTCGAATATTATATCCGATTATCCGCAGATGCCTGGGAAATATAGGATTAAATCCTTACGGTTTGGGAGCTGCCAGTCTTTTAGGAGCGAATTTTCCGGTTAGACAGGGGCGATCGCCATCCCCCCTCTCAGAACTGCACTGAACGCACTCTGGAGGAAGTAGACGCTTTCCGATAGTCAGGCCGTTCGGCCCCCTATTCTCAACTATCTAGTGGTTGAATACCTTTCTTGTTCCATTTTACACGATCTCCCCAGGGATTGACCGAATCTCGTCTCAACTGGTCATGGGTGGTTGGTCATTGGTCATGGGTTGTTAGTCTCTTGACAAATGACAACCGACAAAATTCACTCCTCTACCCCCTCTTTTTCTTTCCAGGTAGCTTGATATTGCTACTCGCTCGTTTGCGAATGGCTTCCGTTTCGTCAAACAGGTCCTCGGGGTCTGATTCTTCCATTTGTTGAACGTAGTTAACCTTAATTTCTTCCAGTAAGGACGAAATCAAATACTCAAATTCCCCGATGGTATCTTCTCTTCGCAATTCTTTTCGCAACGCACTACCGAAATGTTCCACCAGTTGCTGAGTTAATTTTTCCCCCACTGGATCCGGGGGTGCATGAACGATCGCCTCATAAGCATTTTCTGGCCCCTCAGTCACCAGCCTGGATACCCGTTTGACTAACTGTTCCGCCATTTGATGAGATAAATCCCCAAACCCCGGTAACTGCTGAATCCTCCGATATAACTCCGAGGATTTCATGGTATTTTCCATCTGATGAGACAGCAGCGCCTGTAAATCCGGCTGCACTTCCGGCAAAACTCGACAAACGGTAATCTCTAACAATCGACTAGAAATCGCTTGCACTTCATTAATATCATTAATATCGATATACTCTTTCTCCGCTGGTTCTAATAAACTCCGAGTTAGTTGTCCACTTTCAACACTCCCTTTCATTTGATTAATGGTTTGAACCACCACCACTTCCGTCAGTTCTTTGGCAAAGTTAGCCACAAACCCCAAGCGGGCTTGTTTCTGCACCCACTCGATGTTCAGGATATTGGCTTCATTGAGTCGAATCACCACGGGAATCACCCGCAACCATCGCCAAAAGGGGATCAGCAAAATCAAATCATACCATCGCCATAAAATCGCCCCTTCTAACGTCATATTGGGATGGCGGCGCACAATTAACCAGCTTCTAAATAACAAGTCCACAAAGAAGATAGCCATAAAAAAGATATCAATCAGCCAAAACCGATCAATATATTCATTGGCAATCCCATAATGCCTAAAATAATTCGATTGCATGGAAAAGCGAATCTCTTCATTAAAAAAGACTAATTCATTTTCCCATCCGTTGGCCTGGAAGTTTTCCTGACTCCAGAACGTTCGGAAAGCATTGCTAGAAGATTTGTCTGCCCAGAGGACTTCCGGTGCTAACAGTTCGATGACATCCAGAATCAATCGCGGACCTTGGGGACGCGCTTCGGTGCGGGAATAAATATGTCGGCGCATATTATTTTTAATCTCTTCTAAGGTGCCATTTTTATGAGCCCGCTCAAAGAAATTTTGGTTAATCATCGCTGTACTGAGGTCTCGCAATTGCCCCAGTAAAGGTTCTACTCGGTCCGACTGCAACCCATCCCGCTGTAACTCAACGGTCAGACTATCAACGAGGAGGAGATAGTTTTGGGTGTCCCGATAAGGTTCAATTCCTTTAACGGCATCATAAAACAGTTGGGGTTCATAAAAGGTCATTAAAAATCGGATATCCCGATTAAAAAAATCCATCGCTTGCCGCCATCCGACGGCATTTAAGTATTCACGATTCCAAAAGGCTAGGAAGGCTTGGGTGGCATTTTCTGCCCCCATTGCGGTTTCCATGCGAGTTTTGATTTCTTCTAAGGCTCCATAACTGCCCGTGACTCGAAATCGTTCTTCATCGACGAGTTGAATACTCTGTTCCCTTAATTCGGCGAGTAAGGGTTCCACCTGGGGGTCGTCTAATCCATTTTGCTGTAAGAGGACTTGCAGGCGATCGACTTTGGTTAAATATTTTTCCCGTTTGGTGGTTCTAAATCTTTCTAAAAATAAATCCCCCCGGAGGTAGAAGTCTCGCCCTGGAACGTAGCTGAGGTCAAAGAGGACGAGGGCTAAGTTAACTAAGGCAATAATGGCGATTAATTTCTCTAATAAACTCAGCCAAGGGGGGAGGTTTTCACGATTACGTTTTTTGGAGGGCATAATTGCAATTTCCGGGGGGATGGAGTGGGTTTGAAATAATTTTTGAAGTCGGTTTTAAAGCCGCCAAAATTTTGGCAGGGGGGTTAAAACTTTATCCTTATGCAGGAATAGGGTAACTGAAGTTTGCGAGTTCTGGCAAGGACCACTGGGGGGAGAGGGTTGGGGCGATCGCCAGGTCAGGAGGACCCCACCCTAACCCGGACCAAGACACAGGGGAGGGGACAAGAGGCAGTTAAGGGTAAAAAACTTAATGAGAAAGAAACCGGCAGGGGTGAGAAACCCTCGCCGGTTGTAGGTTTTTTAATAATTTTTGATTGTTAATTTCTAATCTGAGTAGTCTTCGTTGGAGTCTTCTCGATCTTCAGAAAGAGAATAGGGTTGGGGGGTTGCGCGCTCGTTAAATTCTAAGGGTTTGCGTTGTCCGGGGGGTAAGCGATCGACGGAACGGCGATGGGAACTGCTGGGTCGTTCGGGGGTCCGGGTAAAGGTTTTCCAGGCGGTTTTCATGCCGGTAAACACGCTGCGGGTGGTAATTTGGACTTTTTTGGCTTGCTGTTTGGCACTGCCAAGACTGCGATCAACTTCTTTAACCATGTTGCTGGCACTTTGAACGCCTTCGGTGACATCATCGGTGAGGTCACTAATTTCCATCCCGGTGAGGCGAATCGCTTCGAGGGTGGGGGGAAATTCCCGCGAGAGGGTATCGGCTAATTTTTCGACGCTGCGCGCGGCGCGGGCGATCGCCTGCAATGCCGGAAGTGCCGCCAGTAGCACGAGGATCAGGCTGACAGCAACGAGTAAAAACGAAAGTCCAAGCCAAAACAAAGGGTCTGTCACAAGTCGGGTTCTAGGAGGAAGGATTCAGGGGTGGCTAGAATCGGGAATGGGGCTTATTTGGGCCAACATTACGGCTGACGATCGCCCGCCTCGGAGGATACCTCGACTTCCGGTTTAGTCAGGATTTCCCGCTCTTGTTGGGTGGCTTCAATCCCTGCGGCGATCGCATCTCGGAGGCGATCGAGGGTTTCATCCCAATTTTTCAAGGCAGATGCTGAAAGGCGATCGGCTTGAATCTGCACACTGCTGGAAACATCTTCTGCAATTTCTGGCAGCGCTTGGGCCGATTTTTTCAAGATGCGCCTAGTCTGGCGGGATGTTTGGGGGGCCACCAGCAAACCGCTGAGGGTCCCGATCGCGGCTCCGAGGAGCATTCCGCCCATAAAAATTACCGAACGATTCTTGCCCATTTTAGTTAGTTTCTAACCTTATTGACATTCTAGGTGGCTTTTGCAGCAATAGTCAGCCCTTGTCTTAACTTGCGGGTCTGTTTACTATTATTTCTATCTTTTGAGGTATGTTTATAAGGTCCTGGATAGCTTTTGCTTTCGGGGTCGCCGATTGAGGATGGACCGACGCACCCAGGCGGTTTGTCCCAAACTCAGCAGTTGCACGATCTGTCGCAAGCGCAACAGTTGTAACTCGACTTGCTGATATTGGGTTCGTAAGTTGCGAGTCCCGAGTTCTCCTTTGGCTAATGCCGCAGGGGTGGCATGGAGGACATCGTAGGTGACGCGATCGGCATTCAAGATCGATTTGGTAACCTGGTTCATCGTCTGTTTGAGTTTCCACAGTCTCCAGGCCACGAAGAAGAAAACTAGAGATAAGATTACGTTAATGATGATGACGGCGATTAGCATCTTTTTAGGGTTTCCAGCCGAGTCCGAGTTGAGTTGAAGATCATCTGACTAACTTCCTGAGTTTATCAATATTTTTGCTATGATTGCTAGGGTCTAACCTCTCATCATTGCGATCGCAATTTAACCATTTTAATGAGCCAATTTACCCCAGGAATGATTGCTGCTGGCCACCCCTGTACCGCCGAAGCCGGAATTGAAATGTTGCGATTGGGTGGCAACGCTTTTGATGGCGCGGTTGCCGCTATGTTAGCATCTTTCGTGGCTGAACCGGGCTTGACTTCGGCAGCCGGTGGGGGGTTTCTTCTGGCCCATACGGGCGATCGCAATCTCCTGTTTGATTTTTTTGTCCAAACTCCTCGTTCTAAACGCAATGCTCAGGAATTAGATTTCTATCCCGTTCCCGTTGATTTTGGCGGTGCGGTGCAGGAGTTCCATATTGGCTTGGCTTCGATGGGAGTACCCGGCAACCTCGCCGGGGTCTTAGCGGTTCATCAAAAGTTAGGCAGGTTACCCTTTAAGGTTGTGGTTGAACCCGCTATTCATTATGCCACCGAGGGGGTGGTTCTCAATTCTTTTCAAGCCTATTTATTAAAAATTCTTAATCCAATTTTAACCGCATCCCCGGCAGGAAAACAGATTTATGCTCCCCAGGGAACTGCCTTGGAAGCGGGGGATAAAATTTATTTGAAAGATTTAGGGGCGACTTTAGGGTATTTAGCGGAAGCGGGAATTGAAGAGTTTTATCACGGGGCGATCGCTGAACAACTCGTTAAAGATTCTCAAGGGAATGGCGGTTACTTAACTCGGGAAGATTTAAGCGCGTATCAGGTCATCGAACGAGAACCGTTAGTCACTCAATATCGCGATGAAACCTTTCTGACCAATCCTCCCCCGAGTTCGGGAGGGGTGCTGATTGCCTTTGCTTTAAAGTTATTAGAATCAGTGGATTTCCAAGAGTTGCGTTTTGGGAGTTGTCGCCATCTACAGCACTTAGCCGATGTCATGCGCTTAACCAATTTAGCGCGCAGCAATGGCTATGATGAAAATCTCTATATTCCTGATTTTGCCCAGGAGTTTTTATCCGGGGAACATTGCGATGAATATTTGAGCATTTTTCAGTCGGATTGTAATCGATTGGGGAGTACGACTCATATTAGTATTATGGATGGCGAAGGAAATGCGGCCAGTGTGACAACTTCCAATGGAGAAGGGTCTGGCTACATGATTCCCGGAACGGGAATTATGGTGAATAATATGCTGGGAGAAGCGGATTTAAACCCGAATGGATTTCATCAATGGCCGGAAAATAGACGGCTTTCTTCGATGATGGCCCCGACGATGGTTTTGAAAGAGAATCGCCCTGAAATTGTGTTGGGTTCCGGGGGGTCTAATCGGATTAGGACGGCGATTTTACAAGTGATTTGTAATGTGATTGATTTTAAGATGGATTTGGCCGAGGCGATCGCATCTCCTCGGGTTCATTGGGAAAATGGGGTGTTTCATCTGGAACCGGGAATGGAGAGAGAGGAACTGGAATCTTTATCGAATCTGATGCCGCAGCAGACCCAAGAGGTCATAAAATGGGCGGAAAAAAATATGTTTTTTGGCGGGGTGAATGGGGTTAGAATGAGAGCAGATGGGGAGATAGAGGCCGCCGGTGACCCCCGGAGAAATGGGGCGATCGCCCAGGGTGAACGGTGAGGGGACTGACGACGGACCAATGCCTAGAGTTTTGGACCACCACTACTAAACTTCAAGGTGGGCACAGAAATTGTCGTCTTGATTGAGTCGGATGAGAAGAGGATTCTGGGGCATTATTTCAAACAGAAGGGGAGAGGGAGTACAAACGGGGCAATGCTTAAGGTTATTCATTCTTAAAACAGTAAAAATGGGGAGGTAACCGCTATCGATACCGCTTGGAGGTCGTTACACCATAACTATGACGAAAATTCTAGTGATTGAAGATGAGGAATCAGTTCGCTGCAATATTATTGAACTACTAGAAGAGGAAGATTTTGACGTGATCGCCGCAGAAAATGGCGAAGTGGGGGTGATCCGGGCAAAAAATGAGGTTCCAGACCTCATTTTATGTGACGTAATGATGCCACAATTGGATGGATATGCGGTTCTGGCTGAGTTAAGGGAAGACCTAAGTACCGGGACAATTCCGTTTATTTTTCTAACGGCGAAATCCAGCCGTCAGGATTGGCGACAGGGGATGGAGTTAGGGGCGGATGATTATTTAATCAAGCCGTTTACTCGGGAAGAGTTGCTGGTAGCGATCGCCACGAGGCTGAAAAAATCGAGAACCATCCAACAGCGGTATGGGAAAGAACTAGAGATTTTACAACAGCAGTGCGATCGCTTGCTGAACTTTGATGAAACCACCGGGTTGCCGAACCTGCGGCAATTGCGATCGCACCTGCATCAACTGATCAGCAATCATCCTCCCCAGATGGAAACCAGTGAACTGGTGGTTGTGGTGAGTATAGAAATAGACCGATGGAAACGGATTGAACAAAATTTAGGATCCCTTAAAGTCCAGCAGTTGCTCAAGGCGATCGGACAACGCTTGAGGGAATCTAGCGAACCCAGGGATTTACTCGCACATATTACTAAGAATACCTTTGTCCTGATTCCTAGGGGTCTCGAGAGCGTGGAAAGCGTGGTGGTGAAAACTCAAACGTTGCGCGATGGGTTATCTCGGCCCTTTGTGGTGGAGGGTCAAGAAATTGCGATCGCCACCAGCATCGGGATCTGTTTTTATCCCAAAGATGGTGCCGATTCTGATGCGCTCATCGAAAACGCCAAAACCGCCAAGGAGCACGCCAAACGCAACGGGGGAAATCAATATCAATTCTATCGCCCTGAACCCGTGGTGGCCGATCACCGACGTTTAGACCTCGAAACCAGCCTGTATTATGCCCTAGAACGATCAGAATTCCAGGTGTACTATCAACCCCAGGTGGACCTAATCAGCGGTCAGATTATCGGGGCTGAGGCCCTAGTCCGCTGGCAACATCCGGAATGGGGTTTAGTATCTCCCGCTGATTTTATTCCCTTAGCCGAAGAAACCGGCGGGATCATCCCTTTAGGGGAATGGGTCCTCCTTACCGCTTGCCGACAGGCAAAAGCCTGGGCTAATTTAGGATTCCCCTTGCTCAAAATGGGGGTCAACCTCTCCATTCGGCAATTGAATCAAATTGACCTGATGGAGCGCTTAGTGGCTATTCTCCACCAAACCGAACTGGATCCACAATGGTTAGAATTAGAATTAACCGAAAGCATGGTAGTCCACAATGTTGAAGAGACGATCCGGCGCTTACAGGAGATTAGATCCTTAGGGATTCAAATTTCTATTGATGATTTTGGCACGGGATATTCTTCCTTGGGCTATTTGAACAAACTCCCCTTGGATACGTTAAAAATTGACCGATGCTTCATTGATGGGATTGACCAAAATCCTAAAAATGCGGCCCTGACTCAGGCTATCATTCAAATGGCCGATTCTCTCAAGCTCAAGACCGTGGCTGAAGGGGTGGAAACTCGTGCTGAATTGACATTTTTGTGTCAATCTAACTGTCATGCAATGCAAGGTTATTTTTTCAGTAAGCCCTTAAAACCTGATGACTTTCAACAGTTACTTGTTGGCAAAAAGCAATTGCCAATCCCGGGGTGATTCCATAAATAAAGAAACTATTAAGTTGACTTTAAGGGATAAAACCGACCGAGTTAAATTATATTTAAAGCCAGATAAGCAACTGGAGCATAACCGATGAAAACAATTTTGGTGATTGAAGATGAACAAGCCGTCTTGACGAATATCTTGGAAATCCTTGAAGGAGGGGGCTTTAAAGTTATTGGTGCTGAAAATGGACTCGCAGGTATCGCCCAAGCTCAGAAATATCTCCCCGACTTGATCCTGTGCGATGTGATGATGCCTGGACTGGATGGACATGGGGTGTTAAGTCAATTGAGAGAGTCTCCTGTGACGGCAACGATTCCGTTTATTTTTCTGACTGCCAAAGCCGATCATGCAGATTTGCGCCAAGGCATGAATTTAGGAGCCGATGATTATATCACTAAACCGTTCCGCCGGAAAGATTTGTTAGAAGCGATTAATACCAGGCTAAATAAACAAGCGGCGGTGATGCAGCAGTACGCAACAGAGCGTCAGCGAGCGGAAGGATTGCAGGCTAAAATGTATGAGCTAGAAGAACTCAGTCAGACCAAAGATGGCCTGTTGAAGAAATTAGTCGAAGATTTACGAAATCCGCTTTCCAAGATTAATTTGGCGATTCATATGCTCAAGAATACACCCCCGGGGACCTCTACAGAACGGTATCTGGAGATTTTACAAGAAGAATTCGAGCGAGAAATTCACTTGATCAATCAAGTCTCGGAGTTGCAAGATTTGTTGACGGCAGATAATTTTACCTTGTTACGGAAGTTTAACCTATTGGGAGGCAATTTGGAAAACCCACCGAATAAACGCTACTAACTTCGATGCAGAGGGAGCCATCAGGACTAAATTATCCCAAAGGGAGAATGAAGCGCCAAAATCTGGGAAAATCTAATCACCAGAATGATCGGTATTGTCTCAACTCTAACCACCGGATAGCAAACCAAGACTCTCCCAAAATACAGGATGTGAAAGCTCTACTGAACGGGTTATGAAAAAAATTTTAGTGATTGAGGACGAAGAGTTAGTCCGTAACAACATTCTCGAAATTCTGGATACGGTGGATTTCAGGGTGATTGGAGCGTGCAATGGGGGCATCGGCGTCCAATTGGCAGAGGAACACCTGCCCGACCTGATTTTATGCGATGTGATGATGCCGGAACTGGATGGCTATGGGGTCCTTGCGGCCCTGCGGAACAATCCGGTGACGGCGACGATTCCGTTTATTTTTTTAACGGCAAAAGGGGATAAAACGGAGATCCGCCAAGGGATGAATTTGGGGGCGGACGACTATTTGACGAAACCGTTTCGACGCAAAGAGTTGTTAGGGGCGATCGAGGCGAGGTTGATCAAACATGATGCCTTATATCAGGGTTACGCTCGGGAACAGAGCCGCGCAGTCGCTCCAGTGCCGACGGTGCAGCCTGAGCGCTCGGATTCTATCTATTATGACAACCTGACGAATTTGCCGAATCAACTGTTAGTCCGAGAGCAGTTTGAATCCTTGCGAGATCGCACCGCTCAAGAAGGCCGCTGTATTTTGATTTTATGCATTGGGTTAGACCGATTTAAGCGGATCAATCAGACCCTGGGTCATGACTTTGGCGATCGCCTCCTGAAGGAAGTCGCCCAGCGATTGAGCCAATCGGTCCGCCCGGGGGATATTCTAGCGCGACTGCATACGGACCAATTTGCGATCGTTCTGGCATGGGGTTCGGACAAAGGCGATCGCCGCACTCTCTCAGACCCTCGGGACTCTTCCTCCCTTTCTACCTCTAACCCGATACCGGAGGCGATCGCCCCACCCCTCCTGGACCGACTGACCCAACCCTTCTGCTTAGAGAACCGCGAAATCTTTATCACCGCCAGCATTGGCATGAGTATTTACCCTCAGGATGGGGAAGACTTGGACCAATTGATGAAAAATGCCGGGGTGGCGATGTCTTATGCCAAACAATTGGGCGGGAATCAATCTCAATCTTATACCCCCACCTTGCAAGGCGAATCCCTAGATGACCTCACCCTGGAAACCAGCCTGCGCTATGCCGTAGAAAGACAAGAATTGCAACTGTATTATCAGCCCATTGTTGGGCTGCAAAATGGGCGAATCGTGGGAGCGGAAGCCTTAGTCCGATGGCACCATCCTCAACAAGGAATGATTTCTCCGGTGAAATTTATCCCCTTGGCAGAGCAAACGGGCTTAATTGCTCCCATCGGGGAATGGGTCCTCCAAACCGCTTGCAATCAAACTAAATCCTGGCAATCTGAGGGATTGCCCCCGGTACGAGTGGCGGTCAACCTCTCCTTTCGGCAGTTTAATCAAGTCGATCTGAGCGAACGGTTAGTTCGGATCTTAGATCAAAGTGGACTTGACCCTAGTTATTTAGAATTAGAACTTACGGAAAGTATCTTAGTCCAAAATGTTGAACTGACTATTGCTAAATTGAAGGAATTAAAATCCATGGGGGTTCAAATTTCTTTAGATGACTTTGGAACGGGCTATTCTTCTTTAAGTTATTTACAACAATTTCCGTTTGATTTATTGAAAATAGACCGATGTTTTGTTCAGGATATCAATACGAACTCCACTAACGCGGCCCTAACTAATGCAATTATTCAAATGGCTCACTCTTTAAATTTAAAAGTTATTGCCGAAGGGGTGGAAACCCCTGAAGAATTGGCGGTTTTGTATGAAAATAAATGCGATAACATTCAGGGTTATTTATTTAGTCGCCCGGTGAAGGCGGAGGAATTTAAACGAATGCTCAAAGAAGGCAAGCGATTGGAGGGGCAACCTCAAAGTCTACCCCATCTCACGGAGTAAACAGGCAAGATTGAGCGGGCGATCGCCCAACCTTCGGGACGATTTCCCCGGGAGCATCTCCTAACCAGGTCGCCCTCACCCCCTCATCCCCCATCCCCTTCTCCCCTTTTTCGGAGAAGGGACACCGGGGGATGAGGGCCAACTGTTCAAATTTAGATGCTCCCGTTGTCAAGTCTGCTGACTGAAGATGCCATTAACCTAACTTTTGGTAAAGCCCATGACAAAAATTTTAGTGATTGAAGATGAAACCGGGGTTCGCGAAAATCTCATGGATTTATTGGACGCGGAAGATTTTGAGGCGATCGCCGCTGAAAATGGTCGCCAAGGAATTGAATTAGCCAAAGAAAAATTGCCTGATTTGATTTTATGCGATGTCATGATGCCTGAGATCGATGGATACGGCGTCCTCACCGAATTGCGTCAGGACCCAGCAACCGCCATGATTCCCTTTATCTTCCTCACCGCCAAAGCGGCAAAAGGGGATACCCGAAAAGGCATGGAACTCGGTGCCGATGATTATTTAACCAAACCCTTCAACCGACAGGAAATTCTCTGCGCCATTTCCACCCGTCTGGAAAAACAGAACATCAGTCAAAAAAACACCGAACAAAAACTACAAGCATTAACCAACAGTATTGCCCAGGCCCTCCCTCACGAATTGCGGACGCCCATGAATGGCATTCTCGGCTATTCAGAACTGTTATTGCAGGATATAGATAGCTACGATAAAGCCGAGATCCAGGAAATGTTAGAAGGAATCCGAATTTCCGCCAAGCGATTGTATCGGCTGGTTCAAAATTATTTACTCTATGCTGAACTAGAAATTGCCATTCACCAACCTCAGCGCCTGGACTATCTCCGCGACCAGGCGATCAGTGGGACCCTCAGTATTATTTCCAAGAGTGTTGGAGAAAAAGCCAAACAGACCGGTCGAGAAGCTGATATTCAGATTGATATCGAAAACGCCTTCGTCAAAATTTCCGAAACTCACCTTTATAAAATTGTTGAAGAACTGGTGGATAATGCTTGCAAGTATTCTGAACCGGGGACGCCGATCTCCGTTAAGGGAGAGGTGAGTGGGACTGCATCCTATACCCTATCAGTAACCGACCGAGGTCGAGGCATGACTCGGGAGCAAATTGCCAATCACGGTGCCTATATTCAGTTCGATCGCAAACTTTATGAACAACAAGGATCGGGTTTGGGAATTGCGATCGCCAAACGACTCGCCGAATTATATGGGGGAAAATTAACCATTGAGAGCATCCCTAATCAAGAAACGACGGTTTATGTGGTTCTGCCGATTGACCTGAGTTTCTCTAGTGAAGAAGAATGAGCAAGACTTCTGAATCTACACTACTCGATCGGTAGAACAGGCAGTTTACGAACTGCCTCCTGTACAGATCGGATTTATCTCCCCTCTATAGCGCCTCTAAATGCCTGGGCCAATTTCTCAACAAAGTAGGAGCAAGAGATGCTCCCTCGGACAGCAAGGAAGCGTCTTGCTCCCTTTTGTCTTTAGGATGCAGGTACAGTTTTAGATCCCCCAGACTGTTACCCGGTTTGTTGAGAAAATTTCTGCTATTTAGCACCAAGGTCTGGGCAAAAAACTGGGTTACCGTCCGCCTGATTTAATAAGGGACCAATGCCCGAGGCAACCTGTCCTGAATCAGAAGACTTGAAAAACCGTTGGTGCGCTAGAACAAACCTGTTTGCAAAATTTCCTGAAGATGAGCGATCGCCAAAACTTCCGATTGAATCAAGGGATTGAATGCCACCCGTTGAAAGTTGCACCCAATCTCTCCTTAAAAAGGGCGATCGCTCTGATGAACCGAGCGCGATCGAGCTATGTTTTAGTCCTAGACCCTTCCCTGGCCCATCAGCCGCAAATAGGCTATGGTCTCTTTACGGAGGAGGATTTAGTCACCTTGGCAGCGGCTGGACTCTGGGAAGACTCCCGGCCCATTTCCGAGGTGTTGACCCAATCTATCATCCCGCTCAAAGTGACTGATTGGGTCGATCCGTTTTCGCTCTTTTCCTATATGGAAGCGCATCAAATTCGGTATTTGCCCATCCAGGATAGTCAAGGAAAACTCCTCGGCGTTGTCACCCATGAGAGTCTGCACCGAGGGTTACCCGCGAGGGAGTGGAGGGAAGACCGACGGGCAGAGGAAGGAATGAGTCCGGCGATCGCCACGGTCTCCCCCACAGCCTCGATTTTAGAGGTGATTGAACAGATGGCAACTCATCGCAGTAGTTCTGTGGTGATTTGTCAAAGTGGGGAAGAAAGATCCAGCCCGGAATTGACCCCAGAGAACCGATTAAATCCCTTATTTCCTATTGGCATTATTACCCCGCGAGATATTGTCCAATACCTGGCCTTGGGATTAGACTTGGCAAATACTCCGGCATCCCAGGTGATGAGTCAACCCTTGTTATTTGGACAGCCCAAGGACTCCCTCCAACAGATTCATGATCAAATGCAGGAGGCGTGGGTCAGACATTGGGTGATTGTTGCCGCAACCGGGGAATGGGTTGGGATTGTAACTCCCACTGAGATTCTCCAAGGGTGGAGTGGGGGTTTTGAGACTGATGCCAATCCGGTGGTGCTAGGGCCCGAGAGAGTACCCCCGTTCAATTCTGGACTAGAAATTAGCCAACGGGGGAGAAGCCCGGAGCAACAGCGACAGAAAGCGGCATTTCAAGAGGCGATCGCCTTTTCTAGCGTAGCCTTACGAAAAGCATTGGCACAGCAGCAAGCAGAAATTTTCCATCGGCAACTGGCCCAAAAATTACTGCAATTTAGTGAGGAACGATTCCGTCAGATTGCAGAAACCATTGAGCAAGTCTTTTGGCTGGTTTCCAGTGACTTGAAACAGTTGATTTATATGAGTCCGGCCTTTGAGACGGTATGGGGGATTTCCCGAGAGCAATTAGAGAGCAAGGAAGCCGGGGAATCGGGGAATTATCTGAGGATCTTGCAAGAGAGTTTTTATTGGGAAGAAGGGCAACCGATTTGGGAGAATTGGCCCCAGCAGGTGCTGGCTTCTGGGGAACTGGAAAATCGGATTGTGCAGCCCGATGGCACTCTGCGTTGGGTGCATTCGCGAGGGTTTCCAGTTTATAACGATCACGGAGATCTGTACCGGATTGCCGGGATTACCACCGATATTACCCGTCACAAAGCGGCAGAAGCGGCAAGACGGGAGAGTGAAGATCGGTATCGGCAGTTGGTGGAAACCACGACGGATTGGGTGTGGGAGATAGATGCAGCGGGGAGATACACCTATAGCAGTCCTAGAATTGCAGAGATTTTAGGGTATGAACCGGCTGAGGCGATCGGGAAACGGCTGGATGCCTGGATTCTGCCGGAATGGGCCCAGGAAGAACGGCGCTGGGTTGAGCAACTGGCGACTCAACCGGCACCGTTTAGCTGCAAGGAACGGGTGAATTTGCACAAACAGGGCTCAGTGGTGGTGTTGGAAAGCAGTGGGATACCAATTTTTGATGAGATGGGGAAATTAGTGGGGTATCGGGGAATTGATCGGGATATCACGGGGCGAAAGGAAGCGGAAGCGGCGCTACAGCAGATTAATCAAGAGTTGGAACAGCGGGTGCAAGTGCAAACTGCTGAACTGCGCGAGTTAATTGGACAATTGCAAGGGGAGATTGCCCGTCGTCAGGAGGTCGAGTCGGCCCTCAGACAGAGTGAGGAGCGTTTGGAGAGTATTTTGGGGTCTCTGAATGATGTGGTTTGGTCCGCTTCAGCGCAGAGTGGGGAATTGTTGTATTTGAATCCGGCTTTTGAGAGAATTTATGGACGGTCTCGCCAGGAGTTTTTTGAACATCCAGCGTTGTGGCGGGGGGTGGTCCATCCGGAGGATAGCGATCGCGTTCGGCAGTTTTCCGAGGCGTTACTGGTGCATGGGTCACAGGATCTAGAGTATCGGATTATCAGACCCGATGGGGAGGTCCGGTGGTTGGAGGACCGCGCTCATTTACTTTATGATGCCACTCGCCAAGGGTTCCGCATGGATGGAGTGGCCCGGGATATTACGGAACGCAAGCAAGCACAAGAGGCGATCGCTCTCTCGGAAAGACGCTTTCAGGCGATTTTTAACCAAACGTTCCAATTTATGGCCTTGTTGAGTCCCCAGGGGGTGATTCTGGAGATCAACCAGAGGGCATTGGAAGTCTGGGGATTGGCGGGGACGGATCCCATCGGGCGAGAATTTTGGGACTGTCCCTGTTGGCAACCTACGGAGCCCGATGAACTGGGAGAGAGTCTCGCCGAGTCTCAAGGTGAACGCCAGTTCTGTTTGATTCCAGGGGCCAATCGTTTTCGTGGGGCGATCGCCCAGGCAGCGGCGGGAGAGTTATGGCGCGATGAGGTGGAAATTTTTGGGCCCCAGAACCAACGGGTGACCATTGATGTCTCGATTAAGCCGGTGCGAGATGATAGCGATCGGGTGATTCAGTTAATTGCTGAGGGTCGGGACATTAGCGATCGCAAGCGCTTAGAAACGGAAATTTTTGAGCGCGAACAACTGCTGAATTCATTTTTTAAAGCCAGTTCTAGTGTTTCTCTCGGATTGGGAATTGTCAATGATCAAATGCAGTTTATCCAAGTCAACGAAGCCCTGGCTGAAATTCATGGTTTATCCCCCCAGGAACATATTGGGAAAACCGTGAATGAAATTATGCCCGATGTCACCCACCAAGTTCAATCTTTAGTGGATGAACTATTGCGGTCCGGGACCCCGATTCTTAACTTGGAACTCTCCAGTGAAAAGCCCTGTCAACCGGGAGTTCTCCATCATTGGCTAACTTGCTACTTTCCCGTTCCCCTGAACAAGGGTCAGGCACGAGGGGTGGGGTTTATTGTCCTCGATATCACCCAACGCAAACAAGCAGAACAAGCTCTGCGCCAGATTCAAGAACGGCTAGAATATTTGCTATGTACGAATCCTACGATTATCTATAGTTGTAAGCCCACCGGAGACTATGCCTTGACCTTCATCAGTCAAAATATCCTACGCCAGTTCGGTTATGAGGCGCAGCAATTATTAAATAATCCTAATTTGTGGTTTGAGTGTATCCATCCTGACGACGCTGAACGGCTTTTTGCCCACATCTTTCGTCTGCAAGAACGCACTCAAGAGATTTATGAATATCGCGTCAGACACCAAAACTCCACTTACCGTTGGGTGCGGGATGAACGGCGTCTGGTTTGCGATGCCGAGGGCAATCCTTTAGAGATTGTCGGTTCGATGTATGATATTACCGAGCAGAAAAAAGCCCTAGGACAACTTAAAGCGTCTTTGCGAGAGAAAGAGGTCCTCCTCAAGGAAATTCACCATCGGGTGAAAAATAACTTGCAAGTCATTTCGAGTCTGCTTAACCTGCAATCTCGAAGCATTCAGGATGGAGAAACCCGGACCTTATTTCAAGATAGCCAAAACCGCATTCAATCCATCGCTTTCATCCATGAAAAACTGTATCAGTCTCGGGATCTGGCTCAGGTGGATTTTTCTCAATATATTCAAACCTTATGCATCCATTTGTTTCGGTCTTATGGTGCGAGTCCCCAGCGGATTAGCCTGAATCTTCAAATTGATGATATCTTTCTGAGTGTAGATACGGCGATTCCTTGTGGGTTGATTGTGAATGAACTGGTGTGTAATACTCTCAAACATGGGTTTCCCCCGAATGGGACTGGGGCGATCGAGATTACCCTCCATCGCACTTTCCAAGAGCAGGGTGATGACAGCAAACAAGAGTTTATGATGAGGGTTCGGGATAATGGGGTTGGCTTTCCCAGTGAGGTAGACTTTCGGAAAACCCGCTCTTTGGGGATGCAGTTGATTAATACTTTAGTCAAACAACTCAAAGGCACGATTGAGTTGGACAGGAGTAGCGGGACTGCCTTTCAGATTGTCTTTTCGGCCAAACATCATCAGTTGGGAGAGGAGAGACATGAGTAACGAGACAATTTTGGTGGTAGAAGATGAAGGGATTGTTGCCTTAGATATCCAAACGATTTTAGAAGATTTAGGTTATCAGGTTCCTGTGGCGGTTGCTTCCGGTGAGGAGGCGATTGACGCAGCGGCTGAAATACAGCCGGATTTGGTGTTGATGGATATTCATTTGGAGGGCAGCATTGATGGGGTGACGGCTGCTGAACAAATCCGCGATCGCTTTAATATTCCGGTCGTCTATCTGACGGCTTATAGTGATGAAGATACTCTCCAACGGGCCAAGCTCACTACTCCTTTTGGGTATTTAATTAAGCCCCTGGAAGCCCGGAGTTTAAAGTCTACGATTGATATGGCGATTTACCGTCATCAAATCGAACAGGAACTTAAACAAAGTAAGGAGTGGTTTGCCACCACTTTGCGCTCGATTGGGGATGCGGTGATTGCTACGGATGAGATGGGACGGATTCGGTTTATTAATCCCGTGGCTGAAACGTTAACGGGGTGGAAACAAGCGGAAGCTTTGGGGAAGGAAATTGGCCAAGTGTTTCGGATTACTAATGAAATGTCAGCGGCGATCGCCCAACGGTTGGGAACTGCGGAAATACCCACAGAAAACTTGGGGGAAACTCCCAATGAACGAGTTTTAATTGCTAAGAATGGCAGCAAAATTCCCATTGATGATACCGTTGCCCCCATTGGCGGAGAAAATGATAAAATCATTGGGGCGGTTTATGTGTTTAGAGATATTACTTCTAAAAAAGCAACGGAAGTTTTACAAAAAGAGAGAATTCGTTTAGAAACCGAAGTTAAAGAACGGGCCTTAGCCGAAGCAGAAATTAGGCGATTATTAGAAATAGAAACAGAATTAAGTGAGTTTAAAAGTCGATTAATTACTACAATTTCTCATGAGTTTAGGACGCCCATGAGTGTTATTTTATCCTCCGCTGAATTGCTGCAAGTTTATAGTGATACCTGGCCGGAAGACCGGAAAGAAACACATTATCAGCGAATTAAAACGGCGATTGAATATATGACCGGCATGATAGAAGATGTTACTTTAGTGGGGCAAGCTGAAAGCGGACATTTGGAGTTTCAACCGCATCCGATGGAGTTAGTGGATTTTTGCACAAGGTCCGTGGAACAGATGAACGTGACGACGGGCGATCGGCATCACATTCGGTTAATCGCCCACACCGAGAAAATTTCCGCCTTGATGGATTCCCAACTTCTGCGCCAAATCCTCAACAATTTATTCTCCAATGCCATCAAATACTCCCCCCAAGGCGGCGAAATTACCCTAGAACTCAGCACCGAATCCAGACCCATCACCCCCAATTTACAGCAACCCGAAAGCCTCGTAGTTTTTCGGATTAAAGACCCAGGAATTGGCATTCCCCAACAAGACTTACAACAACTTTTTGAGTCCTTTCAAAGAGCTACCAATGTGGGTACAATTAGAGGGACCGGATTAGGATTAGCGATCGTCAAAAAATGTGTAGAACTACATGGAGGTCATATCGAAATAGAAAGTGAAATCGACAGAGGCAGCACCTTTATCGTCAAAATTCCCCTCCAAACCCCATCCTACGATGTGATGTTAGCTGAAATATAGCGGTTAACACTGTTATAAGGTGCAGACTTAATAATTAATAATATCCAACTCAAGATTTCCCAAAACTAGGCTCTACCTCCTTGGCCGAAACAAACTATCTCCCTCAAACCTTTCATCTCATTTCCCCTTAAATGCTGAAAAATTCCCTCTCTCAAATCCTAAAACCAAACTTTTCTTTTACTCCTTATTTCTTTCTGTTTCCCGCCCTTTTTATCCTAGGATTAACCGTATTTTGGCCCGCCTTGCAAGCCTTTTATCTCAGCTTCACCCGCTATGGATATGATATAACCCAAGCCCCCACCTGGGTCGGACTTGCCAACCTGCAACGCCTCTGGACCGACCCCATTTTTTGGCAAACCCTCCGCAACACCCTACTTTACCTCGCTTGCGTCGTTCCCATCCTCGTCATTGCACCCCTAGGAATAGCCATTTTAGTCAATGGAAAACTCCCCGGAATGAACTGGTTTAGAACCGCCTATTATACCCCCGTGGTTATTTCCATCGTCGTCGCCGGAATCGCCTGGAAATGGCTGTATGCAGACAACGGATTATTGAATCAAATCCTCCAAACCCTAGGATTAGTCCAACGCGGTTCCGGCATTCCCTGGCTCACCAGTCCCGAACTTGCCCTCTTCAGTGTCATGGCAGTTACCATCTGGAAAGGATTGGGATATTACATGATGATTTACCTAGCCGGACTACAATCTATCTCCCCAGAATTATATGAAGCCGCCGCCTTAGACGGGTCCGATGGAGTCAAAAAACACTGGGATATCACCGTCCCTTTAATGACTCCTTATCTCCTCTTAGTCGCCGTCATTTCCTCCATTTCCGCCACCAAAGTCTTTGAAGAAGTCTTCATCATGACCCAAGGCGGACCGAGAAATAGTTCTAAAACTATCGTCTATTATTTATATGAAAAAGCATTTGCAGAATTAGAAATTGGCTATGCCTGTAGCATTGGCCTAGTCCTATTTTTAATTATCTTTATCCTCTCTATTTTACGCTTCATCGTCCCCAATCAAAATAGAAATCTGGACTAAATCCCCGTTCGTAGTAACGACTTCAGTCGTTATCCCAACCCTGGGGGGTAAAACAGCAATCACTGCCATCACATCCTCATGGATATAGCGTTTCCCACAGTTATGAGGTACATTTTTGGAGTGCGTAAAGCCTGCACTTGTCCTCCGCTGTCTGTGCGGCGTAGCTTGTGTTCCTGGTATAGCATAATAGAATACACCCTGAAGTGCTGAATTTGGGTTAAAAATTAAATCGTAAGTTGGAGTTGATTCGAGCATCAAACCCATTGGCGGAGTGACCCAATTGAGCATCAAACATGACCCTTTCATCGGTCGTTAAATATCTCAAGAGGAAACCATAATAAGAATTATTGGTTCGACTCTCTAAACCGAGATTAATCGTATTAAAATTTTGATAATAAATCCCTAGGGAAAGAGTATCAATAACTTTCTGGGTCAGTTTGAGGTCGAAAAAGAAGTCTTCTCCAATTTCAAAATTAGTATTCACCGTTAATCCCTCTCCGGTGGCTAATTGCGAATTAATGATTCCCAACACTTCTCCGTTATTATTTTGGGGATTTATCCCATTAATAGCATAGGGAATATAAGCCAAAGCCGCCACCCCCGAATAACCCGAACTTAGACCTTGATGAGAAAATAAATAACCCGCACTGACTTGAAACGCATTCAGACGATTGGTGGCGCTATTCCAATCCAGATTAAAAAATGGACCCTGGGTTTCAATCGCAGTGGGTTGATTAGTTTCATCGAATTTAATCTCTTGAGAAGTCCAATTCGTCATGCCGTTAAAATAAACACCTAAACCGGGTTCTTTCGGTCCGAGCTCATTCTGGACAGAACCGGCAGAATCAGGGGTTAAATTTAGCCAAGTCCCCAAACTTGCGCCATAATTCAAATTACCATTGGTTCCCGATGTCACGACTTCGATGCTGGGTAAATAGAGTTCGCCCACAAAGGCTTGTTGTTCTATATCCCGTTCCACTAATTGTCCAATCCGAAGCCAGTCAAAAGCAACATCAAACGCTTTTCCTGCCATGAGAGGAACGACAGAATTTTGAAGGGAACTAAACTGCTGAACAAACTGCTGACCATCGGGGTTAATTAAAGTCACTTCTACGGCTGAAGATTGATTAATAGGGGTGTTTCTGGGTTGCTCGGTTGGGTTTAAAACTCCAATAAAGCCCAGGGTTCCAAAATCTTGGTTAGAGAGTTCTAGATCCAAGAAAAAGTTAGAAACCTCTCGAAAGGGGCTGATTTCTTGCGATAAAAAATCAACCCGTCGCTTATATAGTCCTGTTCTCACCTGGACCAGATTCGAGGTGCTTGGGGTAATCGTGCTAGGAAATGTATAGTTGCCTGAGAGTTGGTCTAGCTTGGTTGCTCGCTCGGTATTTAAGAGATTCTGGTTAAGTCGTTGATTGATTTGCCTCCTTTGTTCTGGGGTAGCGACGGTGTTTAAATCCGCAAAACCTTCTCCATTTTCTAAGGCAATATGGGCTTCATTGAGGGATTCATCGATATGCGAGTTTTCCAGTCCTGCAAAAATAAAACCCAGACCTAAACCGAGAGTGGCATGAGTAAATTGAATTTCATCTATCTTATCATCAGCTCCAAAAGAGACGCTAAAGGATACGCCAGGATTGCTAAAAATACTGCGATAGGTCGCCTGAATTTCTTGAGCATCATATTCTATTGAAGTTCTCTTGTGCGGAGCAGAAAAGTAAAAACGATACCAATCGCTACTTTCTTGACTATCAATTTCTGTACTATCCCCCACCATAGTTTGGCCCAGGGAGAACCAGGCTAAAGAATTGAGATACCGGACCTCTCTTTCTCTGGGGGTCATAACAGGATTGACGATGACATTCAATAAATCTAAATTCATTCCTCCTCCGGGCTGTCCAATTTTAAGACCGGGATCTGAGGTGAAGGGCGCACTAAAGTCAAATCCTTCTCCGGTGTCTAAATTCATAAAGCCAATCCCGGCTTCTGCTAAATTTTCTGCCGGGATAATTGCACCGTCTCGTAAAGACACCCCATTATTTAATAAGGGTTTTAGATTGGTTGTGGGAAAAGCTTGAAGAAATCTAGGAGCAACGGCTGGATCGAGATTTTCAAAGAGCGCTCCACCCCCATCGGGGTGATGGGTAGAAGCAATTCCTAAATTAGGCACTAATGGGGTAGTGGTATTATTGTCCCGATTCAGGCCGCTGTTAATCATTACTTCTCCGGCAGGTATTCCTGGGGGAGTAGTCAACTGTGCAGCTACAGCAAGAACTGCAAATTCATTGTTGTTTTCCCCTGCTCCTATCACATCTTCTAGAACGTGAGGGAGAGACCAAACCGCTTGTAGGCCCCAAAACTGTTGTTGGAGTAATATGCTTTGGGTGAGTTCTGTCATGGTTTCCCGCCCTTGATAGACTGCACCCCCTTGTAGTCCTCGGGTTTCAAGCACCACCCGATTACCCTCTAATACCCAATAAAGCTGATCCTCTTTGGGAAAATTGGCAAAAGTCACTTTATTGAAAAGTGGGTTATTTTCTGCAAACCTCAGATCAAGGGTGGAATAGTTTTCATCCCTAAAGGGCCGAAAACTCTGAAGGTCAAAGGTTAATCTATCGGTGGGATTTACAATAAATGGATACCTTTGAGCCGTAGAATCAAGAGATTCTAGGCTATTCTCCCGCCAATTCATTTCGGGAAAAGGTTCCGGCAGGGGAGTAGGTAAATCTGTTTCTGGAAGGGGTTCCGGCAGGGGAGTGGGTAAGTCTGTTTCTGGAAGGGGTTCCGGCAGGGGAGTGGGTAAGTCTATTTCTGGAAGGGGTTCCGGCACGGGAGTGGGTAAGTCTATTTCTGGAATGGGTTCCGGTAGGGGAGTGGGTAAGTCGGTTTCTGGAAGGGGTTCCGGCAGGGGAGTGGGTTGAGACTCTATCTCCTCCACCGACTCGGGAAGCACAAAATCCACCCGAAGCGGAGAAACTGGGGAGATAATCTCTTCAAATTCCTGGGTTTGGGTAAGGGACTCGGGAACCGTTGACTCAGTTTCTGTGGCAATGGCGAAATTTTCTGACCCCGTTAAATTTGAATCTGAGCCGCTTAAAATTTCAACTCTATCCAGTTCTACCCCGTTCCCTAAATGGATAGAAGTTTCCTCCTCTACGATTAGCGATGCTGGAGGGTCTGTTACAGTTAAGTCTAATTGCTCTCTATCCAATAAATTTCCATTGACTTCTTCTAAACGGCTCTGGATATTGATTGGAAAACCCCTAGAAAAATCTAAGCAATTCTCTTTTGAGGTTAAAGGATCCAACTTAGAAACTGTCGCAGGGGTGGCAGTGTCATCCCCCAAAGACTGCTCAGACAGATCTTCTACGGAGTTGAAAGAGTCACCCTCGATGTTTTGGCCTAGATAAGTAAAAATATCCGTTGGTTTTTTGGGTTCTAACCGAACTTCACTCGCTTGGTGAGCTTGGCAGAAAAATATCTCTGTAGTGGCAACTGGGGGTAAGTCTATATTAGAGTTAAACATTGGAAAGTGGGTACTCACCTATACTTTAGAGGTTGGCTAATTCCACTATTTATACAAAGTGGTTGCTTAGTAATTGTTCCAGATATAAACTTGGGCTTCAGGATAAATTGCCAAACTTTCGCAAGTATTTTAAGGGGAATCAAGTTTAAAAAATAGCCATTAAATATTGTTCTCGCCAGCCTAGATAAACCAGATTTCAAACCAAAGAATAATAATTTAGATAAAAAATATTTGTTAAGCAATATTAAAACTAACAGGTAAAAAATCTTTCCGTTGCATATAGTAGTTACCACCGTTAGGAGGTACATTTTTTGGAGCAATTGTCGTAATTGTAGGTGGGTAAACAGCCCACCCTACAATTATTAAACAGCCTGTAGAAAGCCTTTTCCTCTCCCGCTCTATTGTTCTAAGGGTTTAACTCATTTAGACTGACCCTATCCACTTGGGGCTGGGAGGAATCTCTAAGTTCTCAAGTTGGGAGTCCATCGCAGTCCTAAATAGATTAGACAATAGCTCCACAGTTGAAAATTTTGTAGTCGGTCAATGTGGCATGGCGAAATCTTACAGCATCGGACGGTGCGTGCTACACCTACATCCAGGTGCGCTGTTTTGGTGACAATTGCTGCAAGGATGGGTATATTGGTTTGGGCACGGATTAAAGCAGTCTTTAATCATCAAAAGAAAACAGTGCTAGACAATCGCTGGTTCCAACGAGAGACTAGCACTGCCTTGACCCTCAACTATTTAAAATTCAGGTCCATACCAAGCAAGCTAGGTCAACCTAATTTAAACCACTACGCCATGCCCGGATATAGCTTACGCGATCGCCTAGAGTCGTACCGTCACCACCTGTGATTAATTTTGCCACAGATCCTTCAACAGAGGCTCCATGTGGGGCGTCAATCTTCAGATCATTAGCCATGTCAACTGGGCTCACCGATACCGAGGCCAGGACTACAATACTGTCTTTCGTTATAGTCGTACCCGCGGCTGGATTATATACAGGGGTGGCTATAGCCCTTGTTGCGTAGACACCATTAGGATAAGTAACTTGAACTGCCACAGTAGAAGTTATTCCGTTCATAATATTGCTAACTGCTGCTGCGCCAGTGATACTTGCGCCGGGGCTGGTACTATTGACTAGAACACGAGGGTTAACATTGTCTTCAGCTTGAGCAGGAGCCACAAAGGCAACAGAGAGACCGAGGAGAGCGATACTAGAAAGAATTAGTTTGTTCATGATTGTTCAGTGATTAGATTAGATTAGATTAGATAACCGTTATCGCCACGGGATTCAGATGGGGGGAGGAGAGTTCTAAGAGAGCTACACCGTCACTCATCTGTTATTTCCGGATTGGCTAGGAAGGGGTAAAAGCGGCTTTAGAGAGGGAGAGGTTGAGATTCTTCAAGGGTAATGGGTGAGCAATGTTCCATCGGGTCCTGGCCTCCGGTTAGTTGTCGGAAAAGCGATGGGTTCGATCGCCTCGGGTTGAAATCCCCACGGACCAGGATGCAGCAGATTCACACACCTTTTGTCCTTTAACTCGCTCCTAACTAAAGCAAGATGACGATTCATGTTTTTTCACTTTCACCTCCTCTGTCGGTTTTTCTCTTCTATTAAGTAGACGTTTCTCGAAGGGGGTTTGTGAAATTTTATTTTCTGTATAGACTCACTCTCTAACTCCAGGGGGATGACCGGGTTCAATAGGGGGTGAGAGTCTATTCGCACTCCCCAGTCCATCTCTTGCCTAAAATCTAGGGGGATGAAACAATAGGGACGGAATTTTTGCAGCATAAATTCCACTTAGCACAACGTTGCGCCAAGCGTCTCCTAGAGGGATTCGCACATTCAACCAAAATGCTGGCCCTCGTCACGGATAAAAATTTGTTCCAGGAGAAAACTACCCACTGCTACAGTGGAATACTGCTTACGCACACTGTAGCTACACCCGATCCAGTGGGGTACAAAGCATCGGCATCAAGCTCATGCTCTCAACCTGATGCGATGTACTCTCGCTCTGGGTGCAGATGTTAGGGCGTTTTTGTCGGTCTAATCTCCTATTTTTTCAGAGAAAGGCTCCTACTGCCCCCACTATCTATGTAAACTGGCCAGGATGGTCCAACCCGTTGTGGGATAGTTTGCAGGAACTTGTTGATTAAGTGCTGGAATTTGATAAATCCCGGGTTCAGAAGGGGGGAGATTTTGGGGATAACCCATTTGCCCAGCATCACAAACCCTGGGGAAATGGGGAAGATTTTGGGGATAACCCATTTCTCTGCAAGGCTAGAGTCACTGGAACTGATGAATTCTCCCGGGAAAATTGCGGGTTCGGTGTTCGCTGAGTCTAGGGAATTTGCAGAACTCTCGGGGTTTAGGGGGTTCTCGGTGGTGATTGAGGGTGGATTGGCAGTTGTGTCCTCCTCCTGGAGAGTCTCTTCTTCTAAATTAGGCTGATGTTGCTCAAAGGATTCTGGGGGGGGTGGGGGGAGGTCACTCTCACCTGTGGGTTGGGGAGTCTCCGGTTCAACGGGGGTTGGGGAGGTTTCAGGCTTGGTTTTTCCCGGTTTGGATGAGGAAGGGGGTGGGGTTGCTTCTTCTCCTTGATACTGTTGCCACTGCTGACGCAATATTTTCCGGGCATCGGAAATGCGTTTGCGGGCATTGGCATAAGAAATATCAAGCTGTTCGGCGATCGCCTGATAGGATTGTTTTTGCTCGACGTATAAAATAAATGCCTCCCGCAGTTTTGGGGGCAACTGATTAATGGCATCGGCAAAAAACTGGTTCAGTTCATTCTCGGTAACCGCCTGCAATGGGTTTTGGTCCTCATCGGTCCAGTCGTCTTCTGAGGCGATCGCCTCGATTTCTAGAATTTTGACCTCTCGTTTCAGGCGCTGACGATGGAGATCCATGCAGAGGTTTTTTGTGAGTTGCTTAATCCACGCTTTGAAGTCCTGGATGTCATCGGCCCCAGTTTGGACCTTCTGCCACGCTTTAAGCATGGCTTGCGAAAGGGCATCTTCTGCTTGTGTGGGGTTGCCCATCCATTTAACGCAGTAACGATAAAGCTCGTCTCGATACTGCAACCAGAGTTGCCAAAATGCTGAACTGACTTGTTCGGGACTATTTTCCTCGCCAAACACAGTCGCTTGTGGAATGTTTGAGTTCATGGTTTAAATTGGGTACGTTTGCTTGTGGTGGTTTTAGTCGTTGATGCACAACCGTCCGTAATGGCGATGGGAGTCGTCGTCGGGAAGGAGTAAAGCATTGCTCAAATTCAGGAACTTTGGAGATATAAAGCAGGATTTTCGCTAAAAACCCGGATTTTTGAGAAAATTATTAGGTCCGGGACGGAGATTTCTCTTCAGAAATCTAGTTTTTGCGTTAGGATATATCAGTGAGCTGGATACCTGGGCCAAGAGTTGGCAATGCTCCTCTTCTCACAAATTTTTCAGCGGTAGAATATGAACACCGGATTGGAGAAGCACCTGAAGATTCTGCGATCGCAGTGGGTCAGAGGCTATCTCTATAGAGCACCCAAACCTCTTTTCCCAATTTTTCACTTTTGTCCGGGTTTTTACAGAGAAAATATTTTTTTGTCCTCTACCCCGAGATAGATTTATCCTATCTTGTCCGACAGGTTGATGTCAAGTCTAACCCTGTAAAGGTTTTGTAAAGAAGGATTAACCTTTTTGGGTTTAAAGTGACCTCAGTGTAATCGCGGATAGGGGAATGGGGGAGATTCGGGAAATGGGGTGGAGGGGGGAAATGGAGAGTTGCTACTTAAGGAGCGTTCGGAATCATACTCTATCTCGATTCTGGGGGGTAGCGATCGCCTGGGGATATTGCATTTTGGAAAGGACTGTTCTCGTTTCTACAAACATCCGGATATACTAAGAACCGGAAGAATAACTAAGACCGGGAGGTTGAGTTCGGAAATGACTGCTACCCGATTCGGTTGTCAAAGACCTGTCTTTTTTTCAGACTGGGTGGCGGGTTTTGTTCCTGTAGTCTCACTCTGCTTCTGGTGTAGGCTGTTGGTACATCGCCCCTGGGGCTAAAAATAATTGCCACCCTGGTGATGCTCTCGTTAGGGGTTTGGGGCGAATCAGGATGTGTCTTTTATTTTGTAGGATTGCTTATACGAAATTCGGTTGTGATAGGTCTTTAAAAACGAGTAGGGTGGGCATTGCCCACCTGCACAGAAAGGTGGGCAGTGCCTACTTTTAACTACTTTTACTTAGATCCGGAAACGACAGCAAGTCGTGACGTTGAACATAAGATAAGATAACGACAGCAAGTCGTTTAAAAGCGGCCTTCAAACTCAAATAGGGCGCGGTTGTTGTTGTCAAAATCTGTGGAACCGCGTAATATGATTTGGTCGTTGATGCGATAGCGAATGCTGAATTGGGTGGGACTGTCATCGATTAAGATGCGTTCGATGGAAGCGGATAAGCTGCGGGTGATATCCACTCCAGCTTCTACTTCTAAGGCGAAGCGATCGCCACCGCGTTCATCGACGAGGGCGGGTCCGACGCGGAATTCACTGAGTCCTAATGCGTCGCCGATCGCATCTTGAAAGTCCCCCAAGAGGGTAGTTCCAGCAATATTGGCGAGGGCTAAGGTGGTATTTCCTTGGCCAAAGGTATTGATAAATCCACCGCCGATTAATCCCACAATTTCTTGTTCGGTTCTTGCCGGTTCGCTGGTGAGTTCTAAGTTGTCGTTTAACTGCGAGGCTAACCCATCAACGCGGGCTAAAACTCGCACACTTCTGACTCTACCCACGTTGGTATCGATCGCCTCGTTGACTTCGGAGGATGTGGCGACGCTGACTAAATTTCCCCGGACTTCTGGGACAGTTGCCATTAGTCGAACATCAATATACGGATCTAATGTCCCGTTAAAAATGGCGACATTATTATACCCCCGCATTAACCTAAATTGGGTGGTAAATAAGTTAATTTGTCCCCGTTCTAGGGTAATCCTTCCCCGAGGGCGCAAGTCTTCTAAAAAGCCATTTACCGTTAAATACCCGGCGACAGAAAAGCTCAACAAAGGTGGACTTTCGACTTGCAGATTATTCCCGAGGATAACTTGCAAATTATTAAATTCCACTCCGGCTTCTACCTCGGTTTCCGTTGTAGTTGTCGCTTTTGTGGCGGTTGCATCGGATTCGCTAGGCAGTAGAACTTGTCCATTAGAGAGGACAATTTCGCCGCCAATTTGGGGTTCTAAGGCGGTCCCTGTAATCAGAACTTGACCCTGAACTCCCCCTTCATATAATCCTTTGAAATTGACAGCTAATTCATTCAGAGAAACGGTGAGGGGATTGTTGGCCACTTCGGTATCAATGGCACTCAGAGGAACGGATATAGGCAGGATTCCAGCGGCGATGATGGTGCCGTTGCTGAAGAAGCCTTGAATGCCTTCGACTAGGATGCGATCGGTTTCAAATCGGGCGGTTCCGGTAACATTGGTAATGGGTTCGGGCAAGGCTTCGGAGTTAATAGTGGCATTTTCAAGGATGGCTGCACCCTGGGCAACCAAATCTTCTATTTCACCCGTTTCTACGTTAAGACTTCCGAGGGCTTCAAAGGTGACTCGGCCTATTCCATCTACCCATTCTACCTGTTGTTCGGACAGAATATTCACCAGGGTTAAGCCTTCATTCTGGATATCCACATCGAGACTAATTTCGTTATTTCCTGGCCCAGGGGGGATGGGGACACTGGCGTTGAGTTGGAAGGTTTCCGGGGCGATGCTGCTGAAATTGAGCCGGGAATTACTAAAGCTAAACCCACCCCGGACTGAGGGAATATCTTCCCCATTAATTGTACCATCGATTAAGGAAACTTCTCCGATCGCCTGGGGATTTTCGACCGTTCCGGCTAGGTTTGCCCGGACACTAATTAATCCATCAATATCAAAGTTAGGAGGAAGTTCTACAAAATCCTGGATTAGATAGGCGGGTAACTGTTCAACCCGCAACTGTCCTGACTGGGTTTCTCCTCCGAGAGTACCTGTAAAGGCGATCGTGCTACCTTCGGCTTCGATTCGCAAGGGCAGGAAAGTCACCGCACCTTCGGCAACATTTCCCCGGATTCTGACTCGATTAATATCCAGGGTGCGACCCTCTAAACGCACCACTTCTCCCCCCAGGATTGCCGGATAGGGCGTTTGGGTAAACCAGGTTAAATTTTCTCCTTGTATATCAAAACCGCCCTTTACTCCTGTCTCGACGGAACCGGCAAACGTAATCTCACCCCCGAGAGTGCCTCGGATATCCAACTGTTCCGGGATGCCCGGGGCTTGTTGTGCGCGGGCGTTGAGTTGGACTAACTGACTAATCTCAGAAAACCGCCGCAGTTGGGCAATCAAAGAACTGTCAGGGAGTCCGACATCTACGGGGTTTACGGTTTCAGGAGTGGCATAGTCGGGTGGTTCTAATCCCCGTTGTAAGTCTGCGACGGTAAAGATTTGCAGGGTTTGCAGGATATCCTCGACTTGACCCCGGGCAACTTCGATTCGCCCTTCAAAATTGGGGTCATCATCTAAGACAGCCCTCGCTTGAATTAAATACTCACTTTGTCCAAACCGTAACGCCCCAGCATTTAAGACCCCTACTCCATCGGCAAAGGAAATCTCACCGACGATTTCGTTCAGCTGAATGAGTCCAATGCTGGGTTGGCGGATTTCCACTTGTGCAACCGCTGCCTGGGTGTCTAAATTAAATTGACCCTCGGTGAAGAGTAACCCGCCCACGGGTCCTTGTTCCGGGGGAACAACGGCATTGAGAATAGCCAGGGGAAATTGTGAGATTTCAAAATTGAGGAGATTGCCATTATCAATAGTGCCTTCAGCTACGGCTTCTCCTGCTCTCACTAAAAAGGATTCGGGGAAAAAGTTTTCATCCAGGGCAACAGAAATGGCATCCTGAGTTCCCTCAATCGCGATTTGTACCCCATCAGAATTGACGCGAATCGGTCCGGTTAAGACGGGTTCAAAGTCTAAGGTGGCGATCGCAAATTGGTCTAGTCGCACATCCCCCATAACATTGAGATCAAAGGGCAACGGTTGAGGGGATTGCGGGACCGTCCCGGTAATTTGTCCGGCAAAATTCACAGTTCCGGCAATGAAGGGTGGCAGAGGTTCCCCGGTAGCGGTTTCTGTGGGGAGATTGGCAACGGGTAGGGGTAATCCCGCTAAATTAAAGTCAGTGACATTCAGGTTAAAGTCAAATCCGGTAACTTGGGGCGCTTCGATGCCAGCGACATCCACGAATACGCTTCCCTGGGCGGTTAATCCCGGGGCCGAGAGTTGGGAGACTTCTAAACTTTGTCCCGTCCATTGGAAGGCGCTGGTTAGGGGGGAAATGCTGGCGGCAAAGGGGGATAAGGGTGAGTTCGGGGCCCCGGAGTCTAAGACGAGTTCCGCCTGTCCTGTGGCGCGAATATCGGCCAATTCAAAGGAATCAGCGGTTCCCGAGAGGCTGATATTTCCGGTGGAGAGGGCTAAGGGTTCTTGCAAGTCCGGGGCAAAGGCATTCAGAGGCAGTTCCGATGCCTGTAAGACGGCGTTCCAGGTTCCGCCATCCAATCCGAAGGTACTGGTAACGGTTCCCCCAGCGACCCGTAATCGGGCATCTCCGGCGATGTCCAGATTTTGGGGTTGTAATTGGGCGATATTGCCATCGATGCGGACATCGGCATTGGCGAGTTCGACCCCAACGGGTAAGTCTGGGGCGAGTTGGTTGACTTGTATGCCGGTGGAGTTGACGAATGCGCTCACATTGCCGTTTGTGAGGGTGGCGTCTGCCTGAATTCGACCGTTGGCAAGGGCGAGTTGTGCTTCGGCAGTGGCGTTGATTCCGGCAGGGGTGAAGGAGGTGAGACTTCCCGCTAATCCGACCCGACTATCGGAGATTTGGAGGTTGGGGTTGAGATTGGGGGCGAATTGATTTAATCCGAAGTCATCGGCGAGGAGGGTCGCTTGGAATTGGCCATTTCGCAGGAATCCTTCTCCGGTGACTGCGGCATTGGAGACGAGTAACTGGAATTGGGTGGTGGCGTCTAGGTTGAGGGGGTTGAAGTCGGTGAGGTTGGCGCGGATGGTGGTTTCGGCAGAGGCGATCGCCACGGGAATCTCCAACTCTGGCGCAAACTGATTCCCATCGATGCCGGTGGCATTAATCACTGTTGTGAGTTGACCCTGGCGGACGGTACCCGTTCCCGTGAGATTCCCATTGGCAACGGCGAGTTGTAATTCCGCCTGGGCGTCAATTCCCGGGAGTTCAAAAGCATTAATCTGGCCCGATGCCGCCAATCGACCGTCGCCAATCTGTAAGGTTTGGGGTAAATTTTGGGCCAATTGACTGCCCTGAATGTTGCTTGTGGTCACTAAAGCATCAAACTGTCCATTGCGGACCGTAGCAGTGGCCACGCCTTGGGCATCGGCCACATCCAGATTGGCATTCAGAGTGAGATTTAAGGCCCGGGGGTCTAAGGTGGCAAGATTCCCGGAAACGGCCAAATTGCCTTGATTGACGACAACGGGGACGGGCAACTCGACAAAGGGATTAATGGCAATGCGATCGCCTGTGACATTTCCCTGAAACAGTCCTTGATTTAAACGTCCCTCCCCTTGCAGACTGCCCCCCGGGGTTGCTAATCTCACTTGGGCCGTAGCATTCACGGTTTCGGGGCCAACATTGGCTAAATTTCCTTGTGCCATCACTTGACCTCGCTGGAGTTCTATTCCCTCAAGGTTGGGGTCGAGTTGTGCTAAGGCTAATCCTGCCCCATTCACCATCCCCTCAAATTGGCCGCGAGTCACCGTAGAACGGGCAGTCACTGTCCCCCCCAACAGTTGGACCTCACCTTGCAAGTTGGCATTGATATCTTCTGGGGCAAAACTCCCAAACCGTCCCGTAGCGGTTATTCTTCCGCGTCCCAGCGTAATCGGAACTCCGGCATCCGTCGCCCCCGGACCCTGAACAAAAGATAACGGACTGGTCACCACCGACCCTCGGAAATTGCCGTTTTGCAGTCTAGCATCGGCCACGGCAGTGCCATTAGCTACATTCAATCGGAGTTCTGTGGTGGCGTTGAGGGTAGCGGGAGTGAGGGTTGCTAAATTTCCGGCAATATTAACTCGACCTTGGGCGAGTTGGACCGGAAGCGGTAATACATCGGGGAAGAGGCGATCGAGTTGGAGGTTATCGGCCGTGAGAATGCCTTGGAGATTCCCTCTGCGGACGGTGGCATTGGCATTAATAGGAGCACCGGCAATATTTAGGTTGAATTGACCTGTCCCATTCACGCCGTTGAGTTCCAAAGCATCCAAAGTTCCCGTCACTGTCCCTTGACCATTGGCAACATTGACAGGACCGGGTAAGTTGGGACCGAGGAAGGGTTCTAAGGGAACATTGGAGGCATTAAAGGTGGCATCAAATGCCCCATTCACCAATCGCCCATCCACGGTAACCGGCGCATTTCCAACCCGTAGCTGGATTTGCGTTGTGGCTAAAATATCCTCGGGATTTAAGCTAGGTTCGACTCCTGATAAGTCGGCAGACAGGTTGACCCGTCCCGTTGTGAGAACCACCGGCAGGGTTTCTGGTTGGGGAAGGAAAGGCCCTAAGGGGATTTCCGAGGCATTGAGGGTGGCGATGAGTTGACCATTGCGGAGTTGACTGTTGGCAGTGAGAGGATTTCCCGCAACCGTGAGTTGCACTTGACTGGTGGCAGCGATCGCACTCAATGCCACATTCTCCAAATTCCCGGACAGATTCACCCGTCCTTGGGCGATCGCCACCGGGACCGGCAGAAGTTCCGGGACCAGGGAATCCACCGACAATCCCGCAGTCGTGGCAATCACCTGAAACTCCCCATTATTTAATCCCGCATCCGCATTTAGAGTCCCTCCCGGAGTCTCTAACTCAGCATTGGCGGTTGCCTGGAGATTGTTCGGGTCCAAAGTTCCGGCCAAAGTGCCACCCAGGGTGAGATTAGCCGTAGGTAGGGTTGTCGGAACTGCCAAATTAGGGATAAATGTTCCTAAATTCACCTGGGAAGCGTTGACATTCGCCTGCCATTGGCCGTCATTCACCGTGGCATCCGCCGTGAGAGTTTCCACCCCAGGAGTCTCCACCGAGGACCGGGCGATCACTGCCAATTCATTGGCATCTAGGTCGAGGTTGCCGGACGCTTGAATTCGGGCGGTTAAAATCGCCGGGATTGCTGGGGTGGCAGTCGGTCCCGGTGTCCCGAGTTGAGTGAGATCCAATCCTTGGGCGTTGACAAAAGCGCGCCATCGGTCATCGGTTAAACTACCATTGGCGGTTACAGTGCCTCCGGCAACTTGAAAGCGGGCATTGGGAACGACAACGGTATCGGAGAGGACAATGATTTCCCCTTGACCTGGATATGTCGCTTGAGGGAGTTCCCACTGAATCAACGTGGTGGGACTTTCTGGAGACCCAGTAATTTTAGCCGTGGCATTGGCCGAACCGAGGACAATGGGGAGGGGGGAGTCTAGGTAGGGTTGGGCGATCGCATCGGCGGGGATATTCCGCGCTTCAATTTCCAAAGCGAGGGCCTGCATCGGTTCTAGGGGGACAATACCCTTCCCGGTAATTTGGCCTCCCGCTACAGGTTGGGCCAAAAATTGGTTAACCGTGAGGGTACTTTGTTCTACGGCGATGGTCACATTCGCTTGCAGCAACCCAAATAAAACTTGGTCCACGGCGATCGGTTGAGTATTAGCGATCGCCGCATTCACAATCGGCGCTTCCAACCGTCCCGTGAGTTGGATTTCCCCTGCCAATTCCCCCACAATATCTAGGGGAACATCCAGTTCCAAGGACTTAATAAAATCCTCCGTACTCACGGGCAAAATTTGAACTCCTAAATTGTATTCTCCTTCTCCTGCGGTATCGATGACTCCTTGGGCCGTAGCGGGAATGCTTCCATAAAAAGCACTGGCATTTTCAAAGCCAACCTTTAACTCAGAAAAGCGCAATAAACCCCGCCCTTGAGTAATGTTTTGGGGTAACCCAATTAACTGGGCATTAATATCCCAAAAACTGGCCACCCCTTGCCATCCAAACAGTTCCTCATTACTCAGATGAATCGTCAAATTAGCATTGAGTCTGCCTTGATAGGCAGCCAGGGGTAAATTAGGAATTAACGGAATAACATCTGGGGCATTCAGATTATTTCCCTGAATTCGCAACCGGGTTTCGGTGCTTTCTAGTAAGGTTTCTCCACTCACCACCAAAGTAGGATCAAGACCCCGTTCCCCTTGAATCTCTTCTACCCGAGGATTGGCCCGAACTTGATACGATACCCGAGTTTGGTCATCCAAAAAGGTCGCATCACCCTCGACATTTTCGATCGCCAGGGGACGAGGTGGAGGAACCACTTCCAAATTTTCAATTTCTGCCCGCAGTTGCGGAGAAGGCACCAACACCAGAAATCCCGACTCGAAGCGAATCGCCTGTACCTCAATCTTGATCGGACCTGGTTCCTCATCACTGGGATGAAGGGTGGTTTCTAACCACACACCTTCCCGGGTTTGTTCGAGATAAATATCCGGTGCAACCAGGGTAATATCTAAGGCCAGAGTGCGACTTTGTAAGAACTTCCAGAGATTAAAAGACACTTCCACCCGTTCAATCGTGGCGCGATCGGGATCCGTGGTAGTCGGGGGAACACTGGATTCCCCCAGGGTAATGCTGGAGAGGTTGAACCCATTGACTGGCCCCACCGCAACCGGACGCTTGATTAGCTTCGTGAGTTCTTCACTCACCAAGGGGGAGAGTTCATTCATCAGGAAATACCACCCATAGGCCGCACCTGCGGCCCCCCCAAGGAGGACGAGAGCACCGACAGTTAGGCTGGCCTTTTTGAGCAAAGGCCCCCAGGGACGGGAGTGAGTCTGAGGATCCGGTTTAGGTTGGGGAGAGTTGGGGGAGTGGGTCATCTGGTGATATCAACAGCGGTTAATCTACATACACTGCGAGACTTGATGGTTTCGCCGGAATGAACTGCGTAAAATCCAAATCCCCCAATTTTAACGGAAGACTTTAGTAGAAAATGGTGATTTCTATTCAGAGGAGTCAGACCCAGGAGACTTGAGACTGATGTGATGTAGCTTTAGACTGGGTAAAGACTCAGTTTGATTCAGGCCAAGAGTGGGAGGGTCAGTGTTTTACTTTAATCCAGCGGGTTTCGTCTGGCGTCTACCTAGGGGATAGTCCCTAGGCCGATCGCGGTTGCCCCCTGCTAAAGATAAACTACTTAAAGTTTAGAAATATCGATTGAGCTTATGCGAGTATTCGTGTTACTCTTTAATCCCCGCACGGAGAATGAAGGGATCCACACCCTACGGATTGGCGATCGCAACACGATCCTGATGTTTGAGTCGGAAGATGACGCCACCCGTTATGCCCTGTTATTGGAGGCCCAGGATTTTGCGAGTCCCACTCCTGAAGCCCTGGATTTAGAAGAGATTGAGGAATTTTGCCGGGATGCAGGGTATGACTCCAAACTGATTCATGAAGGAGAGTTAGCCATTCCCCCAGAAACGAATCTGGAAGAACTGGAGTGGCAACCGGAGGCCCCAGAACCGGAGGATGATAATTTGGCCCAATCAGAACTCGATCGCATTCGTCGGCAGTTAGAAGGATTGCTCTAAATCGGTACTTTTCTCATTCAGGTTAAACCTTAAGCCGTTCCCTCCCCAAGTCACAGGGGAGGGGACCGGAGGGGAGGGTTTCGTTGAGGTTCCCTCGACCCACTAACCAGTACCCTGGAACCCCTGAGCAAAGCCAGAATTGCTCATCAAAAATTCATAATTATTCATTCATCCCTCAATCATGACAAACTTGGAGGAACGGGGACATCTACTCACAGAGCAGGTGAACCCCAGTAGCGCAAATCTCGACCGACTCAGTTCCCTGGAATTGGTGGATCTATTCAATCAGGAGGATGCCAAAACCTTAGCGGCGATCGCCAGTGCCCGGACTCCACTCGCCCAAGCGATCGACCTCGCCGCAGACAAACTCCGGCAAGGGGGACGCCTCTTTTATATTGGGGCCGGGACCAGTGGCCGTCTCGGAGTCCTGGATGCTGCCGAATGTCCCCCCACCTTCTGTACTCCCCCGGAAATGGTTCAGGGGATCATTGCCGGGGGTGCCGGGGCTTTAATCCGCAGTTCTGAGGACCTGGAGGACCGCGCCGAAGATGGGGAAGATGCCGTGGTCCGACGTCACCTCACGGACTTAGATGTGCTCGTCGGCATTACCGCAGGCGGGACCACTCCCTTTGTCCAAGGGGCCTTACAAGCGGCCCGTCGTCGGGGGGCGAGCACGGTTTTTATCGCCTGTGTTCCAGCAGAACAGGTGGAAGTGCCGGTGGATATTGATATTCGCCTGCTCGTGGGGCCGGAAATTTTAGCCGGTTCTACCCGGTTAAAAGCGGGAACAGTGACCAAAATGGCCTTAAATATCCTCTCAACCGGAGTGATGGTCAAGCTGGGAAAAGTCTATGGCAACCGGATGGTAGATGTTTCGGTCACCAATAAAAAGCTCCAAGACCGCGCCTTGAGAATTCTGGAAGATTTGACCGGGTTAAGTCGCCAAGAGGCCGGGTTTCTGTTAGAAAAAAGCGGGCGATCAGTCAAACTGGCCTTAATCATGCATTGGACTCATCTCAACAAAGAGGAGGCTCAACAGTTGCTAGAAACTCATAACGGACAACTGCGACTGGCGGTAGAGAGTCTGAACAATTCAGCCCCCTAATCCCCTCCAATCTTTAACCCTCACGCTCCTCAAAACTGCTCACCTTGAATCTGAATTATTAATTGAGAACTCATGACAGATAGCTCGCCTGAAATGTCCAAGCCCAATGCCGAACCGGCTTTATCCCCCCAAGAATCCGAAGATTTAATCCGATTACTGCGTCGCAAAGAAGGAAACTGGGTCGGCTGGGGAACGGCCTGCCAACGCTTGCAAAAAGCGGGTTATAATACTCAGCAAATTTTTGAAGAGACCGGCTTTGAGCAGATTCAACAGAATCAAATTGTGGTCGGTTATCAAGTTTATAATTCCATCATCGCTGTTGGAGTCTCCGAAGATACCCAGGCGCATTTTAACCGCAAAGGGAGTGATATTCTGTATGAACTCCGCATCCTCAGTCAAGAAGAACGGGCTAAAGCGGCTGACTTCATTGTCAGTAAAAACTTGGATGTGGACGAGACTCATGAACTTGTCAAAGCGATGAAAGATTTATCCCGACTCGCCAAAATACCGGAAGCTTTTTCCACCCATCCCGGGGATGCCGTCGCCTATCAATGTTGGAAACTTGCCCGTCAAAAATCCGATTTACAAGAGCGATCGCGCTTAATTGCCCGAGGATTATCCTTCGCCCATACAGTTAGCGCCCGGAAACAAGTTGAACAACTGCTGACAGATTTTACCGTTACCTCGACTCGATCTGCGCCCACCTTATCAGTTTACCGTTTAGAATCCGCTGAAGAACTCCCTAAAATCCTCCCTGTTGTGGGCAGAATGCCCCTCACCGTGGAAGATTTACAAGCAGTTCCCCTAATTGAGCCCGAAGAACCTTTTGGCATCGTCAAATCCTCGGGAAATGCCGCCTGGGTTCCCGTCCCCAGTTGGCAAGTTCTCTTACGCGCTGAAGACCCGGTGACGATTCTCTGGCATAGCGACGATTTACCGATTAGCCTACCCGGAAAAGCGGAAGAAGTCCTCGTCTTAGTCGATCGCGCTGCCCGCCAATGGGACCCGAATGGGTATTTTTTATGGGAAGAAAATGGGAAACTAAAAATGCAGTGGTTTGAACAAGAACCAGAGATTAAAATTCTCGGACAAGTCTTGTTAGTGCTACGTCCTAAGAAATTTTTTGATGAAGATTTCACCAAGGAAATGTGGCAAATGGATGAGTAAAAGCCTGCACTCTAAAGGGTGGGGCTATAGCAACAAAGCCCGCCTACGCGGGCTCATTTTCCGCTCCCGCACACCGATAAAGTTGATAGGGAATTCCTAATCGATAATAGTGATTAGGGTCGAGATTACAGAGGCGATCGCCTAACCCCAATTGAGGCGGATATTCTCGCTGACGCAAACCCGGGGCGACGATCCATAAATTAACAGCAGAAGGCGGTAATCCCGAAACAGAACCGAGATTTTCCCAGACGGACTGATAACTGGGCGATCGGGTCATAAATGCCCAACCCGTCTCGGGTAAATTCCCGGGCCGTATTTTATCCAATTCTAGGGCAAAACTCAAGCCCAAAGCCACCTCTTGCATATTCTCATATCCCACCACCACCACCAACGGGACAGTCGGTTCTAAATTGAGTTGCTGCGCCACCCCTGCCGGATCATAAGACTTTTGAAATACCCAATTTGACACCACAAAAACACTACTGATCAGCCCCACAATTAGAAAACCAGGAATTAAATACGAAGCCGCATCCTTCAGGGTGGGGCTATCCGGACTTAGCCCGCCTGCGCGAGCTAAGATAGGAAATCGACTTTTGGCAAGCGGATTTGAGAGAACCGGCGCAGACGGGTTGGTTTCTTCTCTCCCCACGGGATTCATCATCAAACTCGCGCCTAATAATGCACAAATCCCCGGATAATAGATAAAGTGGTAGCGCACAGCGGACGTAATATCTTTGCCGACCCCATAAACAATTGTCAAATATTCTAATAAAACAAACCCCGTAAAAAATAATAAAGTTAGACCCGATAACCGGGTATTTGGGCTGGTAAAAAGGGCTTTAATTCGAGGAGTGATAGATAATAAAAAATAGCCGGACCATAACAGCATCAAAATCGCCGAAGGAATAACTATCCAAAGGGGTTGATTTTCCACCGGGAATGCCACAACCATCACTAACCAACCGGCTAAGGTTTGAAAAATCGGCGTTATACTATCCACCCATGACGGTTCAAAGGGTTTAAACCAATCGGTTTCGGGACGGCTGAAATGGTTGTGCAGAGTGGGTAACCAAGGGAGATACAATAACAAGGGCAGCAAACTATACCCCCCCAAATTCAGCCAAGTTACCATCTCTTTAGCCGGTGCAGGGGAGCTTTGTTGCTGTAGTCCCAGGCTTACAGGATGCAGGTATTTCCCCAAACTTAACGCCAAAATCGTCAATAATTCGGCGACCCAAGCTAACAGGAAAAAATAGTGGGTATAGAGTCCTAATGTATTAAAAATTACCCAACTGATTCCCACCCAAGGGCGAATTTTTCCCCGATGATGTAAATCTTTTTGAATTTGAATCAATCCCATCAGGGATAAAATAACTAACAGCATCGGCAGGGTATAATGGCGTGCCTCTTGGGAGAGATAAACGGCAAAGGGAGAGACTGCCATTACTGCCGCACCCATGACCCCAGCTTGCCGAGAAAAGGCGATGCGATTTAACCCATACATCGCAGCGATCGCACCCACGCCAAACAGGGCACAGAGCGATCGGGCCTGCCACACCCAGGACCCCTGAACCGTACTCAACCACTCATGGGTTAAGCAAAAAAATAGCGGGGGATGAGTGGATTCTGTTGCCACCATTTCGGCAATTTTCTGACAACTGGCCGTTGAATTTAAGGTAAAAATATCGGCAAATTGTGCTAAGGGAAAAACTGCATCTAAGGGGATATTTTCATAACTATGCCCCAAACTAAATAACCCGGTGAGAATTTCATCTAACCAGACGGGTTTGGCCTCTAATTGGGCAAAGCGCAGGACAGTACCCAGAATCAGGATACCCGCTAAACTTAAATAAGGGCGATACCTGTACATTTGTAAGCCAGTTTTAGATTAATCCAGTTCTGCAACCTATTTTAAGTCTTAGCGGACGATTAATTTAGGTTTTCCGATAAAGTCAGCGATTTCTGTGACGAGCCACTCTTGTTCTATCAAGGTCAGTCCCAATCCAAAATAGTAACTCTTTACCCCCACTTGTAAGGCACAAATTATAGTTTTACTTTCGTTATCACTGGGACGTGAGGGTCTTACTTCTACCCGGCAAATATCATTTATTTCTCCCTCAATTGTTTTTATGATATCCAAAAAGCACCAAGACATTTTAAATTTATGTCGATAAAAAGTTAGGGTGATAGACCCCAACATCCTCCACAGGCTACTGCCTAGTAATAATATACCTGCGCCCCAAAAAGGTACAAGAAAAAAGAGGACAATCCAGACCCCCCCAGCAAGGGCTCCAAGAGTTAGAGGCATTAAAGCACTGATCCAAAGCATTGTAAATATTAAGATAAATATATTACTAATGTTAAATGGGTATGGGGGGACTTTTACCTTGAGTTGCGTGGGAGTTTTTTCCAGAACAATGCGACTGCCTATAGGTTGAAGATTACGGGCCGATCGCGGCACAATTCGTTCTCGTTTGGCCTCCAAAACCCCTAAAGCTTCAGCAGCAGATTTGAATCTATCTTCAATGATAGGTTCTAACATCGTTTCCAACCAATCGGCAAACTCTGGAGTGAGGTTGACATAAGGACGAAAATTGATTTTCATCCGTTTTTCTGGGAAATCTGCCGGGTCTTTATGGGTTAATAAAAACAACAAGGTTGCACCCAATCCATATAAATCCGTCGCCGGTTTAGCTTGGCCGCGAAACTGTTCCGGGGCCATATAGCCATAAGTTCCCACAATGGTACTGCCGCTGGTGATGGTATGACGATAGGTATCTTGAACGGCCCCAAAATCCACTAAAAATACCTTGCCATCGGACTGACGAATAATATTTTGCGGTTTAATATCGCGATGGACAACGGGAGGGGTCAGTTGATGCAAATACACCAGAATATCTAAGAGTTGTTTGGCTATCTCTCTCACCTCCAATTCAGTGGGACGCCATCCGCTTGCTACCCAGTCTTGCAAGGATTGACCCGGGGCAATTTCTTGGACGATGTAAAAGCGGCGATCGGCCTCTTGATCCAATTGAAAATAATCCAAATAGTCAGGAATTGCCGGATGGTTCAGTTGAGCTAAAACCTTGCCTTCCCGTTCAAACAGTTCTAGGGCTTTCCAATCTTTCAACTGCCGCAGGGATAAGACTTTAATCGCGACTTGTTGGGCGAGAGTTAAGTCCTCGGCAGCATAAGTCGTGGCAATTCCTCCTTCTCCTAGAAGGTTAAGAATCCGATAGCGGTCTTTGATGATATCTCCAGGTTGGTGCATGAGTTTTGGCCTATCTTTCTTATCGGCTGTGTTTTAAAGCCATAGCAAATCGGGCTTATGCCTCTCCCCGACTGGGATAGGAAGATAGGCGGTCAGTGCAGCGATCGCACCGACTTTTCGCCTCTCTACCTCTAGCTATTATGATTAATGCTGGACTCGTCTGGTTTAGATGGCTTTATTCTGTTATACCCTAAAAATGCTCCTCCAGCTACTAACAGCATAAATGGACTAAATGCCAGCAAATACAGGGTAATTTTCAGCAGTCCAACGGTGACATCCCCTAGGGCTTCCGTGGCATTCCCCCAGGTTTTTTGGAGTTCTTTCCCCACAGATTTTTGGGGGAGTTCTGCGGCTGAAACTGGGGACTCTAGGTTTAAATAAAGGGTGGAATAGGCGACTTGGGTCCGCAAATTGGCCTGGACTGCATCGATCCGTTCAATTTGTTCACGAATGGTGCCGAGTTCTCGGGCGGCATTGAGAACATCTCCCACGGAACCGGACCGTTCCATGATTTTTAAGACCATTTCTTCTTGTTTGCGGAGATTCTTTAACCGCGCATCGTTATCAATTAGTTGGGCGGAAACATCTTCGGCAGTAATGGAACGATTGATGACGGTGCCGAGTTGGGCGATCGCATTAATGGTATTTTCTAACTGTTGCTGAGGGACGCGCAACTGCATCGAAACCACATGGCGGGTATTTTGCGATCGCGGTTTATTGTCTTCAAACTGTAACAAATCCCCTTGTTTTTGCTTAATAATCTGATTAACCGCTGCAATTTGCTCCTCGATCGCCTCCACTTCCATCGTCATGGAGGCAGTTTTAATCAATTGCGGTGCCGCTTGGGGAATCTCGCCTGACCCTTGTGCAACGTCCGCCACCATCCCCTGAGCACGTCCCATTTCATTGGCAACCGCATCCGATGGCGGCATCGGTGCCGATGCGGGGACCATGCCTTGCTGGGCGACGAGGGACTCGTTCATCATGTCTTTTGAAGTGGGAACGGCACCACAACTGGCGATCGCACCCATCAAAATCAACATCGGCAGCAAAATCGGGGTTTGAGCCAGTTTGCCATGAGTCCGGGACGAGATCAAGTTCAGTTTCATCGGAATGTCTCCTGGGATAGCTAAATTGGGAAATCAAGGTCTGGTACTGGGTTAGTCCTAAACTAACCTTACGGTTCCGCAACTGGAGAATCTGCTACAAAAATTGAAACGGAGGCGATCGCTCCCAGAAAACGATAAACTCAGAAAGACCTCCCCCGTTTCTTGACTTGTCCCCGGTTGAAGCTCACTATGTCGAATGATTCCGATCACAATTTGCCTGTAGCAGTTGCGAAACCTTTAACGCCCTTCGCGCAAAAGCGCCAGGAGGCAGAACAACGCATTCGCAATGGATTACGACCTGGACAGCAGCAGATGGCGGATTGGCGAGGCGGTCCTTTGGCAGTCTCTGCGGTCCCGGGTGCCGGAAAATCTAAGGGAATGGCGGATGCTGCCGCCTTAGCGATCGCTCGTTTTAAACTGCACTATCAGCACAATTTGGTGGTAGTTACGTTTACTCGTTCTGCGGCGGCTAATTTGAAATTAAAAATTCGCGGCGCATTGCGACAACTGGCGATGCCACAAATTGGATTTACGGTCAATACGTTACATGGATTAGCATTGGCGATCGCTTCCCGCCATCCTGAATTATCGGGTTTGGACCTGGAACAGATGACCTTGGTCACCCCAAACCAAAGTAATCGGCTGATCATCCAAAGTGTAGAACGCTGGATTGCAGAAAATCCTAAACGGTATCAAATTTTAATAGAAGGTTCTGAATTTGATGGAGAGGAAACGGAACGCTTGCGCCGTCAATCTGTCTTAAGAACCGATGTGCTGCCGCAACTCGCACAGACTGCCATTCACGAAGCCAAATCTTCTGGATTATTACCCCAAGATTTATGGCAAATCTCGGCGGAATCCGAGGGACAAATTCCCGATGATCCGTATGGGATTTTGGCGATCGCCGCTGGATTATATGAACAGTACGAGACTTTGATGCGATCGCGGCTGTTTATCGATTACGATGACATGATTCTCGCCGCCTTGCGCGTTTTGGAAAATCAAAGTGCCTGTTATCTTTGGCAAAAACAAGTCTTTGCCGTCTTTGAAGACGAGGCCCAAGATTCGTCCCCGTTACAAACCCAATTGTTAGAAATTTTGGCCCGAAAGTGCGATAATCCCGATGCACCGCCTAATTTAATTCGCGTCGGCGACCCCAATCAAGCGATTAATTCTACCTTTACCCCCGCAGACCCGATTTATTTTCGGCGGTTTTGTGAAGCCTGCGATCGCGAGAATCTCCTAGCGACAATGGATCGTGCCGGACGCAGTACCCGAATTATCATCAATGCGGCCAACTTTGTCCTCAGTTGGGTGAATCGTCATTATGCACAGCAGCATCAACTCATCCCGGAGGTAGAATACAGTCGCCCTTCGGCCAAATTACCCTTTCGCCTGCAAAATATTCGCACAGTAGAAAGCGACGACCCCCAACCCGATGCGAACCCACCTCACACCGGGGGAGGGTTGGAGATGTATCAACCTCGGGATATTTATCACACGATTGAACTGATTGCCCGGAGGGCGGTGCAGTTATTTAGTGAGACGACTGAGGAGCGATCGGCAGCGATTTTGGTCCGGGAAAACCGCCAAGGGCGATTTATCCAAGAGGTGATGAGTAATCCCAAACTGTATGGGATTGAATGTGAGTTAGGCAAACATGGGATAGAAGTATTTGATGTATCGGCCAGCGATCGCCGGTCTCAAGTGCCCGCAGAAATGCTGGCATTGCTGCAATTCCTTGATCGCCCCCATTCTCCCGACTATTTAAAAACCGTTTTGCGCGTCTTAGTCGATCGTAACTTAATCCCCTCCCAAGACTTAAACGCCCTCACCAGCTTACCAGAACAATTTCTCTACCCCGGTCCATTAGAACCGCCTCAACCCCCGGCAGTATTGCAAGCCAGACGCTTCTGTGCCAGCTTGCTCACCGCCCGCATAGAACTCCCCTTGTATCAACTGATTTCCTTCCTCGCCTTAGCCTTACATTACGACGCCTCCGAACTCGCCACCGCCGATAAATTAGGCGATCGCTTGGCCCAACAAACCGCCGGAAATCCCTCCATGAGCGGCATTCTCACCGTCCTCAACGAAATCGTCACCTCAGAACGCTTTGAACCCGTCGATACAGAAGATAACGCCGAGAAACTATATACTCGCCCGCGACAACTCACCATTGTCACCATGCACAAAGCCAAAGGACTCGATTGGGATTATGTCTTCATCCCCTTCCTCCATGAAAACATGATTCCAGGCAGTTTCTGGGTTCCCCCACCCGCCCAATTCCTCGGAGAATACACCCTAGCCGAAGTCGCCCGCGCCCAAATTCGCGCCCATCTCCACCACCAAAGCGCACCCAATCAATGGGACAGCGAACCCTTCCAGTTCCCCTCCATCGCCGATTCCTGGAAACAAGCCGAAGACCTAAAAATCGCCGAAGAGTACCGCTTACTCTATGTTGCCATGACTCGCGCTAAACGATTGTTATGGATTTCTTCAGCCAAACAAGCCCCCTTTACCTGGAGTAAACCCGCCAATTTACAAAACATCCCACCCTGTCCCGTCTTGCCTGCTTTAATGGAAGCTTACCCCGATGAAGTCGTGGAGTTATCTGATATATAGTGCGTCTTGCAGCAGCCATTGTCGGTTTTGCTGATCTGTGTTTACGGGGGTTTAATCGTAACAAGACAAAGGTTCAAATCAGCAAAACCCTGCTTTCCTAAAGCTAAAATCTAGCTTTGAATGGATTCAGTCTTAAACCAACTCAGGAAATAAAGCCGAACTCCGAATATCATATTCCTGTTCTAGTCTATTTTTTGCCAGTTCATAATAATCGGAATTAATTTCAGCACTGTAACAGCGACGCCCTTTCCGCATCGCAGCAACGGCTGCTGAACATAAGCCACCAAACGGCTCCCAGACTACATCATTAGAATCACTAGAAGCTAAGATAATTCTCTCAATTAAACGCAGTGGCTTTTGATTAGCATGAATGCACCTAGCTTGTTTATTTTTGAGCCGTTCTGCCCCGCGAACTGCGGGTTCTGACCAAACATTGGTCACCCCATGACTATGATTCCACTTGGCCCGCATTCGTGACCATTGGGCGGCGGTAACCGGCGACTTTCCATCGATTGAAAAATAGGGCCAGTTTGTCGGTTTACCATACTGATTGGCATAAGTTACCAGACAAGCCATCATTTCTGGAGGCGGGAAATACCATAGCCGATCTTGAGTAAAATATCTGGTTGACTGACAAAAGTTAAGAATGAGGGCTGAAAGCTTTACATTCAGGGATTTTTAGCCTGGGGCTTGAAAAGA
>NZ_JAMXFD010000006.1:90459-324396 GCF_025370875.1 Laspinema palackyanum D2c | reverse complement strand
TCTTTTCAAGCCCCAGGCTAAAAATCCCTGAATGTAAAGCTTTCAGCCCTCATTCTTAACTTTTGTCAGTCAACCAGCCCTGGGGCTGGTAAACGAAACCGATAAAATTGTTTATTTGAATGTGGGGACGGCAACGGCGAATGCTGCCTCAGCCACAAATAAAATATTAGAGATTCCTGCCAAGCAAAGGATTTTGCTGAGTGAGAATGATTGCCCCCGGGAGGCTCTAAATATTGTCTGGCTATCTGCTACCACAGGAAATTTTGAGGTAGTGGAAAGAGTGTCTGTTTAGGGTGGTGTAAAATGATAAAAAACTGGCTGTTGTCAGGCAGCCAGTTAAAACTTACTTTTCTTTACTTTTTCTGAGCTTTGCTTCGCGGGCTGCCTGGGCTTGAATCTTCTTCTTTCTTCTAGCCTCCTGCCCTTCCCGATCTGCTTTATCCCTTGCGGCCTGGGCTTCTGCCCGGGCCTTTTGCTTTGCGGCGCGGCGCTCTGCTTTCAATCGCTTGCGGTAGCCATTCCATTCTTTGAAGAGGATACCGAGTTGGTAGAAATAGGCCATTGCTCCAATTATGAAACCACTGGCGATCGCGAAATCATCCCAATGCTGAGGGAAAAAATCATCAAAGACTAGATACAATCCCATCCCCAGGGAACTACCCAGGGAGAGGACGAACGGGGCGCACAATCCCTCCCACCAACTCTCAAGCCCGGGGAAAAAGGGAAATCGCCGCCTCCATTCCTCCTCTAAAAAGCCCCTTCCCCAGTGGTGGGCATAAGCAATGAGGGGGATTAGGGCAATGAAGCAAAACCAGGTCGCGAGAATTGCTGCGATCGCTGTATCGGTCAGGTCCTCAATTGTTTGGGCTTGATCTAGGTTGATAGCCAGGGGAATCATGAAAGGGAGGGCGATCGCCAGAAAAACCCCCAACACGAACGCAGATCTCAAAATGGAAATTGGATAGGGAATCCATAGTGGCCAGATTTTCATAAATAGGCACCAGATACTGCGCTAATTATTCCCCTTTCTGGCCGCGTCTCGCTTGCTTGCCTTGAAATTTCAGAATCTTGCCCGCTACTGGAATCGAAGTCAGCCTATGTCACAGTTCTTTGCTTAAACTGGGTGACGTAGTACCTCAGCTTTTGCTGAAGATGATCGCGTTGGCGGGGAGATAATCCCAGGGTTTCATGGATCTCCGAAAAGGGTGCATCGGCAAGCACTAGCCGTAAATAGGTGATGCAATCGGGTTGCTTACGAGCTTCGAGATATTTGATTAATTCGGAGATAAGCTCGGCGCGATCTCCCGCTGCTCTCTTCTCCCGTTCGGCTTCGTGGGCGGCCCGGACATAGGCTTTATAGATCATTCCTCCCCAGGCGCTCAATTCATCGGGCCATTCGGCGGCAGCCTCAATTTCGCAAGAGATTTCTCGGGAGCGGCTATGCAGGAAATCAAGCGCCCGTCGTCGAATCAGGGGAATGCCGCCCAAAATCTTCCGGGATGCGTAGCGATCGCAGAATACGAAAAACTCTGCGGTCTGGAGTCGGCTTTTTGGAGAATAGCTGTCTAGCTCAAATTCCCGGCGAAATGCTCGAAGGGCTTCAACATGAAAATTTTGAAGAAAATCAGCAAAGCTGTCGGGGGAAAATTGGTAGCTTAGGGCCTTATCTTTAAGGCGAGAGTTTAAGAGTTTGAGTTGCTGGGAAATGGGGAAGGCTTTAAGTTTGAGAATTTTATTCCATCGAATTTGAATAAGCTGATTTTCCCAGTAGGGAATATCTCCGGAATTTTGAATCCTTTGACTTGAGAGACAAACTCGTTGAGCCTCCTGAATACAGCGATTAAAAATTAAGGTTTCCTCAGAAGGCATAATAACCACCAGGGAAGGAAAGACAAAGTTGATAAAATTAAAATTAAGCAGCAAGGAAGGATTTATAAGCAGCCCTCCTCCACTTGTACCCAGCGAGGCTGACGATCGCATCAAACTGATATAGATTCGTATGGCAACGGTAAACCCGATCGCCACAGGCCAAAATCTTGCCGTCTAAATCATCAATCAGGATTTCGGAGAATGCTGGGTTACCGAGGAAGTTCATGCGCCTCGGTAACCGCTGGCAGATTTGCGCCTTGTTAATAGGTTCCAAATCGGATCTAGAGCCTCGTACCTCCGAGGATTGAGTCCGATAGGTCTCTGATAAATGGCGCTGGATTGTCCGCTCACTAACTCCCCGACAGGTTGCGATCGCGCTTTGACTAGCTCCCCAAAGTACAAATTTTTCGCTCACTCCAATAAACCTTGGGCCTAGCCAAAGTACGCGCTGTCCTAGTTCCGCACGGTTGACAAGGGGATTTATGGGTTTGATGCGATTTTCTTCAGGGAGATCTCGCTGGGATTCTTTCGCGGCGAATAGTGATGCACGTTGGAGGCCCGCCGCGATCGCCTCCGTTGCCTTGATATTTAGATTCTTAATATCCTCATATTTAATTTCGGCTATTTCGTGCAGGCTCTCCAGTCCTGCGGCTTTAGAAATTTTCTTAAGAGCATAGGGATAGACGATCGCCCGATCGCCCTCCGTGTAGAAATGGCGAATCAGCCCGAGCGATCGCCCTTGATTCAACAATCGCCGGAGGGAGCTAACCGATCGCTGCAATTCCCCCGCTGCAAATTCTAGGGAAAATTCCGCCCGCCCGCTGCCCTGGGCGGCGAGTTGCGCGAATGCCCAGATTTTGAGGGGGGCGCGATAAACCGAATATAAGCGCGCCGGGAGCCGGATGCCTTCAATCTGATTCTGATTGGCAGATTCAGACTTAGGCGATCGCTCTTTAGATTTTGAATCGGGGACAGCTGCAAGTTTACGGTTATTGAGAGAAACTGCAAACTTAATCAGCCATTCGGGGGCAGTGGCGATCGCGCAATCATCAGGCGATCGCACCCAATGATAAGCGCCGGTTTCGGGGTGAGGTGATGGCGGGAGAACCGACTGGCAACCCTTCCACCGGAAATCTAGCTGCGATCCGTCGGGCAAGTCTTCCCAGTAGCGGGCTTTTTGAAAGCGATCGCGCAATTCCTCGGGCACATAAAAGCCGAATTGAATCCGCCCGGGTTTGCCGGAGCTCCATGCCCATGTCGCCGGAATTTCGCCGCCAAATAATTCGGTGAGGCGGGCGATCGCGCCGAACCCATCACAGTCCACAGCCAAAAAACCCCCGTGGCCGGAGAGGATTCCGCAGGCAGATTCGCCCGCAACTTCCTCCCAGGTCAGGGGGGTTTTTTGCCAGTTCAAGCCCACGGGCTTTTTAGTCCCGGGCTGGATTTTACAGTAGCGGAAATCAGCCAGCATTTAGGCTGTCTCCTATCTGGTTTTGGAGTGCAAGAAAGTGAGAATGAAAGTTTGCTCTTTGTGAAAGACGCCTCTCTTTTACTTTTGCCAATACGCAGTCAAAATCGACGAAAGAGCACCAGAGGTCAATCTTCCCCTCTGCCCACTCTCTAAAATCGCTTTCTAGTTCCTCGGGTGAATTCCATTCCTTACTTTGAAATTCTTCTAGCACATTTACAAAATGCCAAAAGACAGAATCAAATAATTCTTCCTCTTCTTCGTTCATAGCGTATTCAATATGTATGACGCTTGTATGACGTAAAAAATCAATAAGGGATACTCCCTTCTCTTATTGCTTTTAGCTCCTGTTTAAGGATTTCTATTGCCGATTCGATGAGGGTATCCTTATCTTCGTTATCGTCGCCGTCATCGTCTTGAAAGCCCGTATCGTTCGCCATCCGAAGTAGAGGCAAAACTAATAATTTAATTTTGCGTAAAGAGCGCTCTAAAATTAAATCTTTGCGATGTTGGGCTATTAGTCTAGCTTGATTCTTTTTGGCCTTTGATTTAAGTGCATCGAGATATTCGGATAGCTCATCAATCTCGATTGCATCTTTATTTTTTACGGCATAGGAGAGGAGGATCACATCCCCTTCCAAAGCTTGTCCTATCTCTACGAGGGAATTGCCAATTAAGGTCCACGCTTCATCAGCCTCAGCAGCGATCGCCTTCTCCGATTCATAGTGCGCCTCGTTCGCCTCCTGAGTGGCCCTCTCCGATTCAAATTCCTCAGCGATCGCCTCCTCAGCCCTCCTCAAAATATCCTGGCCAAACTCCGAATCGAAGCCCCTCAGTAGGGCCGCCGTGCAATCCAAGCAATTCATTCTCAGGGCATAAAACTGGTAATAGCGATCGCCATCCCCAGGAGCCGGGGGATTCGCCGCGATCTCCTTTTTCAGTTTCTCATCCAGCCCCCTGAGCAAATTCAGCGCACTCTCAGCATTGGCGTGAATTATCGCGAAGTCTTTACAGATCTCCCCCATCGCGGGGGCGGGTCGGTTATTTTCCTCTGGCAGCATATTGATTTTTCTCTACCTAGCTCTAAATTGATGGGGTGAGGGGGATTGCCCACCAATCCCCCTGAGTGTCCAAAGGGCCGATCACCCTTTGTCCGTTGTTGTGCTTTATGTACGGATACCGTACACTTTTTACTATAATATGGTTGAACCAAAAAAACCACAAGGTGTCAATAATCAGCTTATTGAACGGTATAGGGAATTGAAACTGAACAAGACCAAGCTAAGTAAGTTTGTAGGGGTTCGACGGGCGACTATTCACGAGTGGCTCGACAATGGCGGCGTTCCAAACCTTGACCCAGCAAGGATGCACCGTTTAGCCGTGGCCCTGAACTGTGATTCTATTTTTGAGCTAGTTCAGCTATTCCAGCCTTCTGAAGCGGTTTCCGCCCATGAGCTAAGGAAGGAAATCGAGGGTCAAAAATGAGATTTATGAATTTTTGTAAATAGGGTTGCGTTTTTAAATTTTAGTGTTTAAAGTGTACGGTAAGCGTACAGTTATTCACTAAGCCAATGAAAATCACCGAATTCAAACTCACCGAACTCAAGGCCGCCTGCAAATCCGCAGGGGCAAAGGGCTACTCTGCCCTCTCCAAATCTGAATTACTCGAATGGATCGCGGCCTCCCCCCGGAGCGCCGATATTTTGGCTGCTTTACCTTTACCGGGGGAGACCTCCGCCCCGGCTCCTGGGGAGGAAGTTGAGGGCCAATTCTACCAATTTGGTCCAGGCGGGCAGATTCATGAAGGGCAAGACCTGGAAACTTTTCTTTCTGAAACTTCTCTCCAGGATTTCTTCCCTGGCTGTGTTGTGGAAGTTGAGGAGGATGCGATCGCCGCTCCCCCTTCTGAATGCATGGATGAAAAATCCAGCATCGAGGAGAAGGCGATCGCTACCCCCGAAGAAGGCACGGACCCCGATGCCGGAGCGAAATTCAAGCTAATCGAATCCATCCTTTCCCTTTCCTCTCAGTTGGGGTGCGAGGGTGAGGGGGTTGCCCAAAAAATCACAGGTAAATCACTGACTTTCTGTTCGGTGAAAGAGCTGAACCTCGTTTTTGGCCGGTTGACCCGACTTTCTCAACTGGTGGGAAAGGATGATTCGGAGCCTATCCCCGAGGATGAACTCTCAGAGGATGAGAAGGCGGCCAATGCTTTCGGTGCTCAGTTCGTGGCTGATTTTCTTGAGGGCGGGGAGGGTGCGATCGTTCCGGTCCCTGACTGCGAAGAAATGGCGGCGGCGCTCAATCAAATTTTTTCAGAAGACTTAAACATTTATGTAGCAGTCATTCGGAACGACGTTCTTAGTGTGGTGTTTTGGGACACAGAGGAAAATTTCTTAATTGTCTGTGATAAGGCATTAGAACAGCCCTGGTATTTAGAAGAACCCGATGAGGAATACGAGGGCTGGAGCTTGCGGTTTAATATTTGCAATGAAGCCCTAACTCAGGCTTACACAGTAATCACCTGCGAGGGATTAGAGGAAACCGAGGCGGAAAAGCAGCAGGCGATCGACGCGATTAATTTGGATTTGGCTCTAGCAACCGATGGAGATCGCATCCCCTCCCCTGAATGCATGGATGAAAAATTGCAGCCACCGCCCCAACACTTGCGCGATCGCTCTCAGGCAATTTTTGAGGTGGACACTCCCAACGGGTCCAGCTTTGTCCCCAGCAACGGGACCACTGGCGATATTTGGGAATCAATCTGGTGTGAGCAGTGCATTCACTTCACCGATTCCGGTTGCCGAATTTATGTTGAAGCGCTAGCCGGTGAGTCACCGGAGGAATGGCAGTATTGGGATAATAAACCCCTTTGCACCGGATTCGAGGAGGGAATTCCCCCCGAGGAACCCATCGCCCCGCCTCCACCGCCAGAAGCCTCCACCGCTTGCCCGATTTTCTATCCCGGGGATATCGTTCGCCGGTTCATTGAGCCTTATATCGTAGTGGGCCCGGATAAGGAGCGCCCGGGCAATTGGTTGGTGCGATCACAGGAATTTCCCGAGGCGGGGGAATATTCTCTATGTCTTCTCTGGCCTCACCTCAGCACCCCATCCAAATCCTATAAATTCCCAGAGTGTCCGCGCTCCCTATTCTCCCTATGGAATTTAGCCACCGAAAACTCCCACAAAATCCGCCTAATGGACGGGTGGGACAACCGAGATATTGCAGCCCGCTTGCAAAATGCCGGGTTCCAATTCGCTAATCGGATTTGGGATTTCTGCGAATTTGAAAGCTACGAAAAGTTATTTGCTGAGTTTGTCACCTGTGGAGATTGGGTGATTGGGCGATCCGGTCCTGCGATCGTCGCCTGTTGGGACCCCCATCTATTCATCTGGCAGATTGAATCCCAAGATTTAGATTACTGGGTTTCTCAGATTGAATCCTGGCAATCCGAGTGGCGCGATCCAGTGATTGTGAAGTCAAAAACCCTATTAAAAGCCACGGCATAGGGGGAGTGAATGACAGAGCAAAAAATTGAAATCAATGAAAAATTTGCCCAATATCTAGGCCAGCAATACGGACCGAAAGTTGAAGAACGATATCGGAAGATTGCATTAAACCGAGGCGGGCCAAATAGTGGGGCAAAAGCCAGAGAAACCAGAGAAGGTCGCAAGGTTTTCGAGGATATTTTCCGCAACTGTGCTGAGTGCGGAATCCGATTTCAAAAAAGAATCGGAGGCTCTGAGAAATTCTGCGGCAGAAGCTGCGCCGCCAAAGTCACCCAGCGCAAAAAGAAAAGAGAGAAAGAGGCCAAAAAACTTGCGGCTAAACTTGAAGCCGCCAAAGCCAACCCAACCAAGAAAGGTAAGAAAAAATGATGATTTTTGCTGCAATTTTACTCCTGTTTCGGACGACTGTTATACAACCTGTCATACATCACGCCGAACCCGTTCGCGAATGCCGGTCAGACCGCTGTGATAAAGATTAAAAAAAAGAAGGCGATCGTAACTGTCATGAGATCGCCCGTTCGTTCATTGAATTGTTGATTAAAGCAAGGTAGAGGTTACACTCATGACTGATTATAGCACACCACCGGAACTGAACCCGGTAGATTTGTGGCACCAAACCGACAAAACACAAGAGCAATTAGCTGAAATTTTCGACGTTCACCCCACCACCTTCGCCCGCTGGTGCAACGGCACCCGCAAACCCTCCCTCGCTTATCGCCGCCGAGCCGCCGAACTAGCGCACCAATTACTTTCCCGTCAATAGCCAGCGTCAATAGCCTGTCATTCAGACAGGCTTTATATTGACGATAGACAAGCGATAAACAAGCGCACCGGATACGCGATGGATACGCGACTATACAACGCTTCCCTAGCACCTGAGATTAGCTGGCTTACCAACTCCCAAATCGAGCAACTCTTACAGGTCTCCCCTTCTGTCTTACGGCAGGATAAATCAGTTTTAAGAAGCCTCAAACTTCTTAAAATCCCAGAGAGATCTAAAGGGTGTGAGAGGGAAGGGATTCAATTATTAATTGAATTTCGCCAGTTAGTGCAAGAGCGAGGAAGGGAACCCGCAATAAGAGAAATCTGGAGGAAACATGGCCCACGCAAAGGATAAAGAAAAAATTGAGGAACTACAGGGAGAGAGCAAGCAATCCGCTGATTCCCCCATCTATCAAACCGCTGAAATAGCCTCAGAAAAAATGATTGAAGAAGTGGAGGGATTAACCCTTTATCTGTTCCAACAGAAACTACAAACCCGGGCTTTTGGGGATTCCTTTCGCGGCAAACTACAAGCGCTTTTGCAGGATGCTCCCCAAGCTTTTGAGGCCAGAATCTTGCAGTCAACAGGTCCAAACAAACTACTCACCCCTCACCCCAACAATGGCTAATTCAGATAATCCGAACGAGTTTGTAGAAACCACGACCCGGGTCTATCTCCAAAGGGAAGATGCTCGGCAGAGTTCTTTCGAGAGAGCATTCCCTCTTCTAATTCTGGCTTTTATGGTCGCTGGCATGGTGGCTTTAACTGCCAACCAAGGATCGGGACCTTCGACTATCAACAACAATCATCATATTGAGGTAACAAAGTAATGGGATTAATGAGCATAATATTGGGCCGTGGTGGAGAGAATAAATCCAGTGCGATCGCTCAATCCGAAAGCAACATCAACTCTTCCCTAGTTTTCCAGCCCGCTGGCGGATTCTCCCCCAACAATCCAGGCAAGATGGCAAACTTGCGAAGCGCCCCCATCCTGGAAGGACCCCGATACTTCACCGCTGACGAAGCCGACAAACTAGAGGAGCTGGCCCGCCAAAAAAAAGCGCAAGTCAAGCCCACTGAACAAGCCCTCCATGCGTTGGGGCAAGTTGAGAAAGCAGATGCCAAGGTTCAGAGCGCCTACTACCGGGAATATGCCCCCCGGGTTGCCAGTGCGGAACTAAAGAAAATCGCCGCCAAGACTCAGTTTGCAACTCACTTGCATGGGCTTCGTGCTCCCTATGCTTCCCTCGGGGCTGGATTGGGAAGGGCAGAGAATAAGGCAACCGCTGCGGTCGCCGCCATCAAAGCAGGATTAAGGTAATTTAGCTGCCCGGGATTTACCCGGGCTTTAGATATGCTGGCAAGAGGTTACCAGTTTTTAGGTCTATTTTTGTTCGGGTTAGCCCTTGCGGGGATTCCAAGTTTTGCGGTTCAAATATTCCCCCGCTTACTGGGTTGGGGTTGGGCTTGTCTGATTATTGCGGTAGTTTTTCTTGTCCTGGTAGCAGCCTGTGATGATTATCTAGTTACCTACTTAAGAATTGAGAAAGAGCAATTTTGGGCGGGGGTATTTTCCCTTGCTGCAAGTTTCTTGGTTGGGGGGGTGATTCAGTGGCTGTAGTCTTTTTTTCAGGCTTTGACCAAGGCAGGCGAAATGCTTTCACTACTTCAGTGATTCTTCACTTTTTTTGCTTGATTCTGCTATTTTCTGGAATTACTTTAGTTTCCATCTCCCCATCACTCTTTAGGGACAATCCAAGGATTCGGAGTATTTGCCTATTCTATGGCCTATTTTGCGGAATCGGCCTATTGGTGTGTGGCGTTCAGTTGGAGGTGACGGATAGGCTTTTAGAGCGAATTAAAAAAGTTGAGGATGAGATTGCCTTAAGCCAATTCGCTGCGGAGCAATATGCACAACAGCAGTATTATGAACAAATCGCAGAGGAGGCTAACCCGGAACTTCCGCCTACTTCCGCACCTTACTTCCCAGCTACTTCCGTTCCTACTTCCGTTCCTACTTCTGAAGCGCTAACCGTTGGTAGTCAAGGAGTAGCGGATTCTGGAAGTGTTAGTGGAAGTGGAAGTAAAGGGGCGGAAGTTGGGAGTGCGATCGCCACCCTCACCGCCATTAAATCTGCATACTCCGAAGGCAAGAGCGATACTTGGATTATTGAGGAAATCCTGGGAATGAAGGGGCGCAATTTTGAGAAAGGGAAAGAATTGTTAAGTCAATATAAGGGGGTTGTTTGAATGATGGAAAAATATGGAGACAAATATTTAGATATTTCTCACGCCAGAGAAATAGAATTTGACAATTCAGTGAACCCCACTGCTAGGATTATCTGGGCTGATGGTAAGTGGGAAGTTTTTGGAGGGGAAGCCGCTAAATCACTTTACCTCTCGCTTAATCCTGATGATGTTACCGACCCCGACATTATTGGTACAGTAGTAGCAACCCTTACCCTAAATGCCGCACAGAAAAAATGGTTTGTTGGTGTAACTGACGGAATAGTGAAGACATGGGAACAGAGTTACGTTGAAACAGAAGACGTTTTGGCGGCCCTTGTTCCAATGGTCAAAACTTATCTGAAGCGATATTCGGCTAAACTAAAGGCTGATGAAGAGGAATCGTAAGGGGCTAATTGGGATTGAAAGCGATCGGGGATACCTTCGACTGAGATTTCCTCCCCAATTTTTCAAGCGATATCTTTATCTGAATCTTCCAGACTCTCCTCAAAACAGAGCGATCGCCCAAAAACTGGCAGAGGAGAAAAACCAGGAAATCCAGCAAGCTCAAATCGAATCTCTAAATTTTTAATTCCCCCAATCCCTACTCCTGAGAATACTCCCCTAGCCCGAGAGGGGTTGGGGGAATTTTTTTGCCGGTACCGAGAGGCTAAGGCTCAGGAGCTTAAGCCCTCCAGCCTGAAAAATCTTGATTCAGTGATTCGGAAGATTCCCGATTTTCCCCGCTCCGATATTTCCCCAGAAGCCGCCAAAGCAATCAGCCAATATTTGCTCCGAAGTTTCTCCCGGGATTCAGCCCGCCGAGCCCTTCAGCAATTGGGAGCCGCTTGCAATTGGGCGGTAGAGCGAGGGGAATTGGAGGCAAATCCCTTTGAAAATCTACAGCTCAAGCCCCAGAAGAAACGGCCAAAAGTCGATCCATTTTCTGAGGCAGAGCGCGATCGCATCATCGCCGAATTCGAGCGCGATCTACTGCACCGACATTATGCCGGGTTTGTGAAATTTCTCTTCCTCACGGGCTGCCGAACTTCTGAGGCTGTTGGGCTTCGCTGGGGAGATTGCGATCGCGACTTCATTAAATTTTGCTCTCCCGTCGTTGAGGGCATCCGCTTAAACTCCACCAAGACCGGGGAGGTGAGGCGGTTCCCGATTAACTCGCAACTTAAGGAATTGCTCGAATCAATCAGGCCGGAGGAAGTGGAGAGCGATCGCCCGGTATTTCCCAGCAAGTCTGGGGATTTGATTCTGCCCAATAACTTTTTGAGGCGGCACTGGAAGCCTGTACTAGAAACGCTGAGGGTTCCCTATCGCCCGCAGTACAACACCCGCCATTCTTTTGCTACCTTCTGCCTTGCCAGAGGTGAAAGCCCTGCCAGAGTAGCTCAATGGATTGGGGATAGCGTACCCACCCTCATGCGCTATTATGCCGGATTCATCTCCGGGGAAATCCCCGATTTTTGAGTGACATAGGCTGACATAGGCTGACATAGGCTGACTTTCTAGCTTATTTCTAGCTTATTTCTAGCTTATTTCTAGCTAACCGTGAAACCCTCATCCTGTAAGGAATGTAGCCAAAAAATAACCCTCCGAGGACTAGAGTCAATCGGAGGGTTATTTTCGGCTGAAAGCCTTGCTATGTAAAGATGCCAGGAACGAGACTTGAACTCGTGACACGAGGATTTTCAGGGCTAAAAAATAACTTGCTTCCTGTATGCTCCGGTACCTACAACAGATAATTGAAGCACCATATCTCGCGTTCCACCGTATTGATTTACTATCCGGATATCCACCCCATAAGAAGTTGCTACAACTAAAACAATCCCTTGAGTGGCGTACCCGACGTAAGTATCTCGAATTAAAGTAGTGGAAAAGGGAGAGGAAGGGTCAAGTCGGTGTGTCCAAAACTCAACCCTGAACCCCCCAAATCCCCACCCCCCAATGTGTCCACCTCCCGTTAAGTTGCAGCAACAAGCGATGTAAATATCGTCTTGAAAATTAAGGGGGATAGAAAAAAACGGTTCAAAGGAACTAAATTGGAAAGTCTGAATAACTGGTCTGCCAGAGATTTCTGTCCAAGGGATAGTTTCCTCTGCTGGTCTAGCCCCGATCTCCTCCGGAGTAATCGCATCCGTCCTACCCTGGTGGTGAGTAGAAGAGTGGGGAGGGATTCCGGTATTTTGCTCTCCGGTTAGTAAGTTTATTATTTTAGGCATTAGTCCTGTTTATACAGTGTTTACATCCTGTTTACACTTCGATTACAGGGTGAGTACACATTGTGGAAATTAGGGTAAAAACTCTTGAGCCATCGCGAGTTCACCTAAATCAGTAGCGGTCAGTAGTATTGGTGCGTTATTGACAGAGATATTTATTCTTGCATTAAATTCCCCAGTTGTTAAACTGGGTTCGATTCGCCATGAATAAATATTGTAGGTGGTTGCCCTCTGCAAATTCGCCCCCATTATTATAGCATCCGCTAAGTCCTGGGCCCAGGAATTAGAGGCGAAAGTCCCCCCTGCCCCCGATGAAAATCCAGTATTCAGATAGGGTTCTGATTCGATTTTAAATCTCTCTGTCCCTGTCCTGGTCACTTTGCCCGCAAAATCCACACTAGCAGTAAATAGGGCCGTGTTAAAACTGCCGCTCAAAGGGTCATCAGAGAGCGAACTCGTTATATTGTTCTGTCCCGATGGATTAAGGTTTTTATCCCGTTCCCGGGACTGCCCTAATTTGATTAGCCGGAAAATAAGATTTTCGAGCAACTCGCTACCATCAGGGGATTGAATTGTTCCCCCTGTTCCTAATGTAATAGATCTCATTGAGTTGATGTATTTATTGTGAATAAACAATAATTATAGGGGACAGGAGAGGTAAAACGTGGCAAGCCAGGTTCAATCCCCCGATGGGTTCAGATTGTACATCAAGAATTTCACCAATTTTATCAGCCCGCTGGTATGCATTCAGGAATCTTTGCACCCAATGGGTGCAAAGACGCATTTAAACCACAAAGATAGCAGCCAAATCCCTTAGCCTGCAAGGATTTAGCTCTTGACATTTTTCTAAGAGCAGAGTTAAGCTCAAAGGAGAATTTTTCCAAACTACAGGACGATAAGTTATGGCCACTTTGACGGTTGCAGAAGTCGCGGCAAATCTCCCTGTGGGGAGCCTGGTTTCCCTCGATATCACAAATCCTGCCCTAACTGCTTATAAGCCCGTCGATGATTTTTTGACGGCACTACAGGCAGCGCAGGACGCGGATAACGCGGGGACTCCTGCGGGACAAGACGTTAACCTCATCAGCACATCGGAGGGTGCGGCAACGAGCATCGCCGATCCAGCAAACCCAGGACAGTCTGTGGTGGTGGTTCCAAGATTCTATTCCGTCACCACTTATCGGCGAATTGTTGTGAATGAAGTGCTGAGTCCCCTCGTTTAATCTTGAGGGGGGAATTTCTTGCGGGATGAGTGGGGGATTGCCGGGTAGTCAATCCTCCCGGTCTTTAATCTGTTTGGTTCTTTCTAATTAATGGGAAAATAAGGGGGAAAGGTGGGCAAGACTAACGTTTACAAAAACAAACAGCTCATGAGCGTAAAAATGGGCATTCCAATTGGTTCAAGTGGCGTCATCAAGCAGGTAGGGAACTATGGCTTTATGACGAATATTGACATGGCGGAAGCATCTGCACTTGGGCAAGCTCCAGGCAGAACGGGGGGAGTTGCTGGGAGCTATATTCAAAATTTAATTATTGGTGGCGACGCACCCCGGCCTGCGAGGGTGACGAAAAAGACTGTAGAGTATTCAGTAACGTCTTATGTCGGGTATGACAAAATTGCTCAGGCACTGGCTAGTGGATGGAAACAAAGTGCAAAAGTCCAATTTCGAGCCGCAAGACAATCCAAGCTGTCTAAGCTGGTTTTCGTCACGATTCGGGGTGTAAAATATGCGTGGCGAATGAGAGCCGAGCAATATAATAAGATTAAAGGATTCGCTTCAAACATTGGATTTAAGGAGGCTTCCCAAAATGATGCCGACTTGGTTTATGGTGCCACTTTCCCCAAGCCTCCAAAAATTGGGATTACCATCACAGGAGAGGGCGGTATGGATAACCTAAGCACTTTCTGCGATCCCACGAAGATAGATGATTTGAAAGAAGGATGGGTGCTTCTAGATCCGGGCAACTATGGTAACAGCTAATGATGTACGGAGGATCCTGACCCCAGATGATCCAGAATTTGCCTTGTGGCTGGGAATTCCTCCTCCCACATGGCAATCTGAGATAGAATCTAGATCGGGGGAATGCGTGTTAATCGCAGAGGCAGAAAGTGGAATTTTGCGGCCTGCGAGCTGGCAGGAAACGGATGAATATCTCTACGGGGGAGAGTACGATGAGCGGATGCTCTCCTTGGTGGAGATTGAGGATGCTTACGAGTATTATTAGGGATGACGTGGTATCACGCAGGTTCGGTCCAGGCTCTCACTCATTGGATAAGCCTCCCCGCTCCCATTGATGCTGATCCATCTATTGTGAGAGTAGGTTTTAGCCTTCACGGAAACCATCTAAGGATTTACTCGCGGGTATTCATTCGCCCCGTGTACGCTATTGGAGGGGATTGGGTCCGGGGTGCGGGGATCCGAATCTACCCGGATCTAGATGAGCAGATCGTCTCGCTTCCTTTTATCTCATCCGGGATACTGAGATTTATTGAAATAAAAAAAGGATTTAGGTCCTGGCGATGGCGCAACGTACCCGATGCCCCCAACCTGATTAAGGTGGCCTTTTTCGTACCGGAGCAATAGAGATTAGATATGCAAATTGACGAACAAAGATTATCCAGCTCAATTTTTGCAGGCTGTACCCCCCTGGAGATAGCGAAAGAGGTGGCGGGGAATTTTGTAAATGCCGTTGGCGGGGTATTTGCCGATATTGGCCGAGGAATTTTTGGCTGGCTGAAGGGTGCGGCTTCTGGGATAGCGAATGCGATCAACTGGATTCGGGGTGCTGCCGGCAAAGTTAGCCAAGCGATTTCAGGCGCGATCGCCTGGGTCGGCGGCAAGCTCGGACCCTGCGGCAGGCTAATCGCAGGGGGCTTAATCGGGGCGGTAGTCGGTGGGGGAGGTCTGGTAGGATTGGCGATTCTTTCTGCCAAGGTTTCGGCATTTGTTGGCACGGGATTGATTGCCAAGATGGCATTCTCCTCAGCGATGGGAGTTGCTTTGGGTTTTGCCGTTCGGGGTTTTGGGAAAATTTACAACTTCAATTGGAACGTGACGGATCAAGAAATTACCCAATCCCAACAGGGTTTGGTTCGTAATTTTTATACAATCCTGGGTGGTGCGCTCGGAGAGGCTACAGGGCGGATTGGGTGTGGACTGATTCCTGGTAAAGCGGTAGGGCTTTTCACTGTAAACCCAAGCACACTAGCCCGAGTGGAAGAGTTGATCCGCTTCACTGGGGGAAAAGATGGGTTGCGGGAATCGGGCCAGTTTATTGAGGATACGGTGGACGCTCTTTGGCCCATATTAGATTCTGCCGCCAGATCTAGCGCAAACTACTTAATGCTTTCCGCTTACAAGAATGTGCGAAAGATAATTCGGAAAAGCGCTAGTTCGGGATTTTTAAGTAGCATCCTAGGTGAAGACCGCAGAAGAATTATTGAGGCTTGGGGAAGTCCGGGGTCCAATGCGTGGAGTTTCAAAAAGGCGGTTGATTCCCGCGTAGAAGGGATTAAAAATGCAAACCTTAAAGCGTTTGCCGAGAATTTCCTGGAGGAGTTGTTCGATTCGTGCACGGATAGCTTGTTGGCGCTATCATATTCTTTATAATAGAGGAGCCGTGGATATCACATGGGAATTAATAGGGCTACTTGCATCGACAGTGAGCGGCACGGTAGCCATATTGGTGAAGCTAAACCATATAGAAAATGATTACCAGGCGGAAAAACTTAAGAACAAAGATATTGAATCTCAACTTTTAAGAACGACCAAAGACCTGGAAATACAACACAAGGAAATTGCAAGATTAAAGGCTCAGATAGGGAGAGAATTTAACAACATTGCTTGGCAACTCCGTATAATAATCGGAAATCAAAAAGATATAGAGACTTTTCTCGAAAACCGCTCTGGGTACATCCGAAGAAAATCTTCGGAGATAGACTCGGAAGAAGATACAAGGGGATTTATGCTCAAGAAAATAAAAGAATTGGATTCTCCAAATGACGAGGATAGATGAAGAAATTGAGCATTCCCTGCTTTTCCCCAAGGCGGATAAATCCAGGATTGACCTGTATTGCGATGTGCCTCGCTTACCTTGAAGCCGATCGCAAGCCAAAATATTCTCACCTTCAATGGGAAGATGAAATTTATCAATATGCGAGGGATAGCAAATACCCACCCAATTCACCCGATTCCCTGGTTAAAATTGTTCGCGAATATGGGAAAAGCAATCGATTTTCCCAGAACGCAAGCATTGAGCAATTAGAGGATCACCTGGATGGGGGGTTCCCCATCGCGCTCCACGGTTATTTCACTCCGTCAGGGCATATAGTTGTCATCTCGGGATACGAAAATGGTGATTTTTGGGTTCATGACCCTTACGGGGAATGGTATGCGACCGGATACCGAGCCGATTTACCAGGCGCTTTTCAACGGCACTCTTACGATTTAATCCGGGAGATTTGCGGGCCCGAAAGACTTTGGGCGCATCTAATCAGTAATTAATAAAGGTGAATAAATATGTTTTTTGAATTGATGAAAATCACCCCCGCCCCGGAACAATATGCTACAGGGACACCTGTAGTTATTCCGGCCAACACGACCGCAGTCGCTTTGATTCCCGCAAACCCAGCAAGGATTGGCTTGGGCTTGATAAACCAAACCGACGGCCCAATTTACCTCAATAAAGGGGATGTGGCAACCTCGCCAGCATCAGCCTCAGCAAAAATTTTCGTAATTCCGCCTCAAAGTTATGTCAGCTTTGACGGAAAAAGCGAGACGCCTACCGAAGCGCTTAATGTGGTGTGGGCTGGAACGGCTACCGGGAATTTGACAGCTATCGAGCGAGTTGTGGTAGAGTAGAGGGAAGGCGATCGCAGCCAAATTCCCTATCAGGGATTGAAACCAATTTTGACAATCTAGCGATCACAACAATCAATCCCTATCAGGGCAAAAATAATCGGCACTCTGACGAAAGAGTGCCGATTATTTTTTGTCTTACCCGACGAGTTACCGTCGCATCGGGTAACTCGTCGGGTAAGACAACTCACTGAACCGGAAGCAGTAGTTGATTGAGGCGGACCTGAAAGTCGGGAGGTTCGGTTTTGGCGGTGAGCAAGAAACGGACAGTGCTGCCCTTCACTTTCCCGGCATAAGTCCTTCGGCCTCCTGATAGGCGATCGCGCTCCGCCATCTTGACCACTCGCTGAGTCAAAATCCCCACGCTACAGGGGAAAACCTTGTAAGCCTGTCGATCATCCCTATCTTTTTTATTCTCGTTGTCCCCCTGGGTGTAGAAAATCCCTTGGGTTGGGAGTGTCGTTAGTCCAAGAAAACCTTTTAAATTTTTCTTCGCCTCAGACTCGTTGGGGCCGGATGCGTAAACTGCTGATAGCTTTTTAATATCCTCACCTTTACCAATTTTCGCGTTGGCTGAAATTCTCCCCCACATCAGACCCGTATCGCCTCCGCAGACTTCCCTCAATCGCCGGTAGTTTAGGGCTGATCTAGCAACGAAAGGAACCCGGACGGTTTTGTAGTGGACCGGCTTTTCCGTTTTCAACCGGAATATCAGGGTAAGCTTTGATTCTTGCGGGAACTGCCTCAAGTATTCGCCGATCGGGTAACCGACCCACGCCCCCAAATCATATTGTTCTAGTTGCTGCGATCGCTGCATGGCGATCGCAACCTGATTTACAATTTCCCTGGCCGTCCCCCAAAGGATCAAGGAGTCACCATCCAAAACCAGCTCGCAGACATATCGCCCGCCGGGATATTCGTGCCGGATGAAGATGCGAGGGCGATCGGCAAACTCCCGACCCCACGGCTTGTTTTTATCATTGAATTTCACATCCCGAAAGTTGGTAACGTCGGGAAATCCCTTCTCAAAGGATTCTATGAATTTCTTCAAATCCACCAACCCCAATTCATTGTTCAGCAATTCTCTAAACGCGAGAAATAGTGAGGAATTGGCAACGAGGAACGCCTCGGACCCCGCCAGGTGATAGAAGTCCTCCTTGTCCCGGTCGGGCTGGAGTTGGAGCACCTGATAAGCACCTGGGGGATTGGAGGCATTCACCAGATCGAAGATTCTATCTCCCCATTTAGTTATCGCGCCTCCTTCGCTCATCGCTTCCGCCTCCGCCCGTTCTTGCTAATATCCTTAATTCTAGGCTTTTCCTTCGCCTGTTTGGGTTTAGTTTCCGAGTGAAGTCCGGATTCTACATTTTCGTCTGGGTGGAAATTGTCTTCCAAGCGTTCTGAGAAATCTTTCATGTCCCAGTTAGAAGGAAGGCCTAAAACTCTGCGGATTTGCTCCATGTTCAAAGCCCCCTGAACTAATGCGTTTAATCTCGCAGTTCCTAGTGCTTTCTTTAAATCTTCCTTCGAGCTTATTTGCTGGGTGAGTGCTGCGCTGGCTGAACTTGAGTGTTTGAGAAGTTCCAGTAGCCACTCCGTGAGAAGCTTATCCTGATCTATCTTAGTGACAATAATTTCATGGGTACTTGGCCTTAAAAGTTTTTTCAGATAAACATTGACTTCTTCTTCGGTTGGCTTAGTGTATTCCTTCCCCTGATTCGGCAATGTCGCCAAGGGATTAAATGCCATTGGCAAAAAATCCTCTTGTTGGCGAACTTTGTAATCTAAGAATTCCTCAATATTATTAGTCGTCTGGTTGGTGATCGCTGTGATTTTGTGGGTCAGTCCCACCTCAGTGAGGATTGCTCCCAGAATCCTTAAGGTCGGATCTTCATCCGAATCTGGGGAATTCTTGGGGGCGGATCGCGCCACCAAATGAGCTAGGGCTTCTAGTGCTTGCTTGAATCCGTCACTTACAGAGTGAATCTGCATTGAGAAGGGTTGATTCCCCTCGGTACCCGGGTCGATATCTTCGATTTCGACTGTCGTCGGCCAGAATCCGCCCATACGATCTACTTGCTTCGTGATAGCGGAAAGCGCATCTGAATATCCTGCAATGGGGATGTATTTACTCGCGTCGAAATCGTATCCCACTATTTTTCCTAAAATCTTCAATGCTTTATTTTTAAAGAAGCCTACCACGCCATTAGAATCAGCCGGAGAAACTAATCTGCGAGGAAATTTCCCTAAAATTTTCTCTGGGTTGCCCTTCTCATCAAATTTTAAAAATTTATCGGGCTGTAGAACGGCTTCAATCCTTTTTAATCTTCTCAAAGCAGCCTTAGAAGCATCGCAGCAATCATTATTCATTTGTGAGTGCGGTCCTGTTTTTCTTTTGGTCCATTTACAATTGTTGCGATTTGGGGACCATAATGCCCAATACCGCCACGTAGCTTGCACCCCGGCATCCCATGCCGGAGTATCATCCCCAAAAAGGTAATCTAAAGATTCAAGTGCACCGCTTCCATAAACTCTAGCTCGCGGCACGGGGTTCAATGCTCGAATCCATTCAATCACTTGGCTAGGCGAGTAGCCCGCTTCTGCTACCTCCTCGTCTACTGTTATCGCTGCCGCAAAACTTCGCGGACCTTCCATGCCGCTAAGTGTGTGGTAGTAAAAATCAATTCCGCCCTTTCTACCCAATTTGAAAGAAGTATTTGCTGGAATCAATTGACCAGTAGCAGACCGGCGATAGCTTCCGTCATCGTTTTTTAAGTAGTGTTGCCAGCGTTCAAAGTAGACACGGATGGGTTGGCTGTTTCCCCAAGTAAACCGAGGGACAGTAAATTCACCAAATGGAGGCTCATATTTGGGGGGAGAATCCCGTATATAAGCTCTCCACCTTGCCCCATTCGCATTGCCATCGTTATGCCAAACGACTAAATTAATTGTCTTGCAATTAAATCTTACGTTTTCAGAGTTTCCAGGTTCCTCATCTGGCGGAAACGGATATTCTGGTAATGGCGGCGGCGGTTCTTCGGGTTGTGGTGGCTTCTCATCGCATTTCCCGGTTGAGTATGCGATTTGGAATGTTGGCATCTCAAAGCCCAGAACATTCATTTTAAATGTGATGATAATTTCACACTCGGAAACGGAGATATTATCTACGCTAACTCCGGTATCCCTCGGGTCGTTAAGCAAATCCCCTTCACAAAAAGGTGAACCTGGCCAATTTTTGCAATCCATCGGATCTACTGGCCCGCCTGGAGTTGCGCGCAATTCGCCCCAATCGCCTAAATCGAGGACTGTATCTAACGACACGTTTTCCCCTTCGTGAATGCCAAGCTCAGGCACATCCGGAATCCAAGGGGGTTTCATACCACCTTTACCTGGACTTCTTGGCGATTTTCCCCCGGGTGGTTTTTTGCCGCCCAGACCAGGTGTACGCCCTCTTCTGCCCATAAATTACGACGCCTCCATTCCTGTAAGCAAAATAGTCTGATTGACATCCTCCCCTTCTTCCGGGGGGTCAGCAATTGCAGAGATAGAGTGTCCTATTCGATATCTATTCGCTTCGTAATTAAGTGTATCCCCTGGATTCAGGAAAGTTCCCGCCCCAGCAACCGCAGATTGTCCAAAAGATATCCAAACTCGACGGCTCCCAGCGTTTCTCATCCAGATTAATTTTCTGGTTAAGTTGACCGCTCTAACTGGTGTTGAAGTTGTCCCAATATCAGCAGCGAAATTGTTAATAATTTCGCTTTGTTCGGTGACCTTTGGAATTAAGTCGATATTTTGACGCCATGCACCTTTGACAATGACGTAATCGTTTTCTCCTAATGGTCCGTAAAAGTTTCCATTAGTTAGCATTGCGATGAATTTCAAACCAATTTTTGATTTATCCCCCAAAACGTCAACCTCGCCTAAAGCCAGGTAGGGGGAAATAGCGGGGAGATAATATTCTGCCCCTCTATTTTGGAGAATTATAAGTGCCTGCCTTCTCCAGGGGTTTCCATTATGGGACTGGTAGAGTTCCAGTCCTATCTTGGGAAATCGGCGCTCAACATCTCGAATTTTTGCCGCTTTTTCTGAATTTGTGTCGTCGGGTGCAATCGTTGGAATTTCGGCCAAAGCTAGACTCTCAATAAAAACTGTGAATTTTAGCTGCTCTAAATAAAAGGATTGAAAAACGTCATACCGAGAACTGAGTCCGCTGTATTGTTCGTATAATGGCGCGGTATTAAATATCTCTGTGATGTTTTCTTGCGAACTCGCAGAGGTGAATTCGTAATCGAAGGCTCCCGTTTGCTCCGGCATCTAAAACCCCAGAATTGTAAATACTTTGGTGGCAGCGTCAAAATTAATAATGGCGCATTCAAAATAATTTGTTTGGGGATTCTTGGCATAAATGGCCCCTATTTTGCGGGAGAGATTCGGTTTCAATGTAAACAGACTACCAGTGTGGGGAAAGTTTCCTACCCAGCCGTTTTGTTTGATTCTACCTACGAAGTCAGTAGGCAAGCCGTCGATTTCTGGGTTCAAGAGGTCTGAAGCCACCTCAAAAATCGCCCTCATACCGTTGCCGATTACATTCGGCAGCCACACTTGAATGTTGTTGCCCTCGGGGATAATTACGCCAGACGCAACCTCTACTGAAAACGTATAGCTTTGGCCTAACTGAAAACTGGCAAAATCGAATAGTTTGTATCCGGTCACACCGTCAGAGGATTGGAACAAGGTGTTAACCGATTCCAGTCCCTCGGGAGATATCATGGTCGGGTCATACTGATATCCAGGGAAGTTGGACCCGGTCGGAAGAAGTAACTCTATTTCTAATGGTGCGAGCGGCATATCGTCAATGTCCTCTGGGTTAATGGGGTCTCGGCTGCGGATTGAAACTTTAACAGTTCCGATGCCTGATAAAAAAATTTGATTGGCCTCCCCTCCCGCATTATCTTCGGAAAAAGCCATCCCCGGAGCCAGGGGATATTTTAGAGGGTTTCCTGGGGAATCGGCAAAGTGGAGCCAAACTATCGAAGATCCAGAATTAAAAATCAATATTGTGCGAGGGGATGGCCTAATCGTGGCCGGTACGATTAATCGCTCCATTCCTTCAATTGACTCTATCTCCCCCGAATAAGAATGCTTATAAAATTTCGTGAGGTCCGTGGCGTTGGCGTTGCCTGATCCGCCAGAAGGAATAATGGGCATGATTATTTGAGGATATTTGATATTGATTTCGGATACCACTTGCCGCCACGGTGCGATCGCACCCCGGACTCGTTAGCCCAATCCGCGATCGCCTGGAGACTTTTCCCCCTCCGTCGCATTGACCGCATTTTTTTTATTATCGCCTGTTCGGCCTCAACTGGCACGCGCTTCCCATCAACAAGTCGCCAACCGAACCCGTGCCCGCCTAGCTGCTGACCCTGGGATTTTTTGTGCTGGAGTGCGATCGCAGTCCGTTCCCCAATTGTTTCCCGTTCCCACTGGCTGACAACACCGAGCAACCGGAGCATCAGTTTTCCCCCAGCGGTCCGGGTGTCAATTTGTTCGTTAAGGGAAATGAGCTTATATCTCTCCTCAAAATATTCTGAGAGGAGAACTTCCAGGTCAGCCACACTGCGAGTTAGGCGATCAAGTTTGAGCACGACCAACCCCTCAGCGGATCCATCACGGAGGCAACTGAGAGCGTATTGGAGCCCGGGGCGATCAAGCGATTTTGCTGACAACCCCGGATCCTCGCATTCGGCGACCAACCGCAAATCGAATAATTGGCAATATTGCTGAATCTTCATCCGCTGCACTTCGAGAGAGAGTCCCTCACGGGCTTGTTCCTCAGTCGAAACGCGGGAATAACCTGCAACGTTCATGGGGTTAGGGTTTTGCGGTTGCCTGGTGTATAACCAACGGGCGTTGTTTACAAATTGAGTTTAGCACAGGTCAGTTTTTAGGGATTTTTGCCTACATATTTAGAACGGCGTTTGCCACCCTCGCTCCAGTATTCGTACCAGTAGGGACCGTGGGGGCATGATTTGCAAGTTGCCTTACCGCATCGGACGAGTTCCTGCCGCCGATATCCTTTTGATGTCTTGACGGGTTCCCCGACAACCTGCCGACCGCTTTTCACTGGCGGGGGAGTCCACTCTTCATCCTTAATTGTCTCCTGTAGCCAAATCAACAGGCTTCGCTTTTCGGAAATAGACAGTGGGAGGATTTGCTCCCGAATTGTCTTACCCGTCAAGTCTTCATGGCGATTAATCATCTCAGTCGGGTAAGACGGTGAATCAACATTGGATGGGATGTCATTCGTCTTACCCGACGGTTGACTATCCTCGATGACTGTTTCTGTCGGGTAAGACAAAAAGTCAAACATCTCTTCCTCTGGAGAATCAGGCCATGATTCAACCGGGCCATATTTCTCTTCCATTGGGAAAAGTGCTGGAGCGGGGGTGCGATCGCCTTCAGCATCCTCCTGAACTTCTCCCTCCAGAGTCGGCGGGCGATTCTGTCGCCGTGCCTCCTGCCATTTAAGTTTATTTACCTCTCGGAGTTGGTCTCCAAAGCGGTCTGAGAGGATGTCATAAATTTCCTTTGTGCTAATGCCGTACTTTTGGGCAAGCATGAGCAGACTGACATCCGGTTGCTTATATTCCAGAGCGATCACCTCATCCCGAGATAATTCCGTCTTACCCGACAGATTCTCATCCTCGATGACTGTTTCTGTCGGGTAAGATTCCTCCCACAGCAGTGCTTTCCCTGAACTGATGGCACTTCGGGTCCCCTTCTGCCTTCGGGGAATCCCCTTATCCCACTCAATGAGCAAGGTGTCAGACCAGGGATATTTGCCCTGTTTGATTTCGACGATGATGCCCTCTGGGGAATTGGGTAGCTTGGCTTGAATGCGATCGCCAATCTGGAACCGTCTAGTTTCGGGTTCTGGCTGATTGGATTCATTCTCCCAGCCCCAATCCCCTACACTGTTTTTTTCGGGGCGAGAGAAGGCTGATAAGTCGAAGAGAGTTGATTGTTCAATCTGTTTTGTCATAGAGCCTCTATGCTGCATAAATTCTTTGGGAAAGTGATGATTCCTCGTAATAGTCCCCAAATTTGGAAGTGAACCAGTTGAGGAAAGCCACGGAGGATGAAGCGTAATCGGCCTCTAAGGCTCTATAAAGGTATGCCGGTAAGTCCTCTATCTCTGAACCTCTCGCAAGCCTCCATGCAACGTAATTTAGGTGCTGCTCGAAGTAGTCCCGACCCATGAGGGTGTCGAACTGGCGGATCTGGTATCCTGCGATCGCACTCATCCCCGGTTTGGCAGCGAAGTCAATCAGGATCCGTTCCAACTCCCGCTTATCTTGATTAATATCTTTGCTGTTGTTGTTATTACCCTCTGCCGGAATAACTTGATTTGAGGCTACTTTTTCTGCATCGGGTCCCAAATTTTGGGAGTCGATGCCGAGGCGAAAAACTGAGCAAATTAGGCAATCGGCATATTTCCATCCGCACTGTTTCCGGATGATGAGCACGCCCCGATCGCACAGTTGGGCGAATGCCCGTTTTAGGGTGCGGGGGTCATAGGCGTTTCGCCCTGCCTTCACCTCGTCCGCCTCAAATTCTTTAAGGTCTAGCCAAATGTCGCCGATGCCCTTGGCCTTCCACAGACACCACCACCACAGTTTCCGGGCTGTGGGGGATAGGCCAAGCTCGATCGCTGCCTGTTCGTGGGGTTTGCCCCAGTATTCTTTGCCGCTCATAAATCCTCTGAAATGCTGCGATTTGGGCGGTTGCCCGCCCGATGGTCGTTAGATGTATTCGTCGGGGTCTTCGTCAGGGTCGTAGCCGTCGTCCTCGTCCTCTCGCAGTGGGAAGGCTAGGCTTTCGTAATTGTCCTCTCGCGGTGGGAAAGCTAGGCTTAGGCTGTCGGTGGGTGGCTCTGGTGATTTAGGTTGCCAGGGGAATTCCTCTGTGATGGTGATGCCGTGCTTCTCCAGTAGGGCGATCGCTTCGTCCCATTGGTTTCGGAGTCGGGCAAGTGCTTCAATGCCTTGGTCTAGCTTGCGTTCTATCGTTCTGGATTCACTTCTGAGGTCGGTCACGTTCTGGGGTTCGGGTAACTGGATGTGAACCCATGTCTTTAATTTATGGGCGGTTTCATCGGCTACGATCGCAGGGTCTTCGCCTTCCTCGTACTCGATTTCAACTTCGGCATAGACCTTGGCGGTTTCATAGTTGCCAAGGGATTGGGTGTATCCGTATCCAACTTTGGCGATTTTTAGTGTCATTGGAGTTCTGGGTAGTCGGGGTATGTGAATGTCACGTCGGTGTAAACTTGCCCGAATTTTTTGGCCGGTTGGCTGGTCATGGGCCTTCCCCGCCTCCGGTCTGATTCGTCGCGCTCGTAAACTGTCGGTGTGGTTTCGAGGTAAATAAACTCGGTTTCTTCGAGCTTTCCTAAAAAATGGGTGAAGGCTTTACAGTCTGGGATTTCTCCGCTCACTCGCAGATTTACAGAGAACAGGTTGGGCTTTTCTGGGGTGGGTTTGGGCTTGGGCATTATTCCTCCGAGTCGGATTCTGGGCCGAAATACCAGTCGAGTTGGTCCCGGTCAAGCGCCTCGTTTAAGGCTTTGGCGAGTTCTGAGCTGATTGAGTCGAGAACTTCGGTGTAAAACCCTTCCTTGTCGCCTGTCATGCCAGCGGCCAGTTCCATTCCATTTGTTGATTCGCAGACATTGGTTACCGCGAGAAGAACTTTCCCGACGGTTCGGGCGTAGGGATTTGTTTTATCGTCTTTAAGCCGATTGGCGACGGCGATCGCATCTTGAATGGTGTAAGTCATGGTTAAAGCCTCTGAATTTGGGTGGCGATCGCATCTCTACGACCGTCTCCAGGTTTGGTTTCTCGGTTGCGATCGCCCTCAGCATCACCGGCGGCGATCGCAAGTAATAGAAGGATTGCCGCGCAACCCTCTGTAATCCTCTGTTTAGCCATCAATCCTGATGCTGGGCGCATCCAGCTCCAAAGCGCCCTCCAAAATCTGGACTGTGGTGCGATCGCCTGTCGGAATGCCCTGACTCTGGCGGATGTGGCGGATGTAGCCGTCGATAATCTTGAAATCGTCCTCGGTGAGGGCGTTTTGGACGGAGACTACGCCGGTGTGAGCGGCAATAACCCCGCGCTGCCAATCGATTTGTGCCTGCAATTTGCGGTTTTGCGCTTCAAGTAGGGCGATCTTTTGCCGGTTCTCCTGCAAAACTGCGTCCGCTTCGTCAATCTGGCGGATGTGTCCGCGCACGAAATTTAGGTCTGTCATGCTTTTCCTTTGGTTAATGGAATAATTCGTGGGAAGGGGGAGAAAACGGTGCCGTTGCTGCGGCACCGCGTCGGGCAAAGTAAATCAAGTGGATGGAGCTTTCCTATGCGTCAGCTTTTTACTTTTTCTGCGATATAATCACCTCCCCTTATTTGGGGGTCAGGCCCCCAAAATTGCTGTCGTCCGCAACTAGGCGTTACGCCTACTTATGATAACATGGTAGAGAAGCAAGTCAACGATGAACCGGAGAAAAATAATTTGAGATTCCTTCGAGAGCTTCTAGGGATGACCCAGCAAGAGCTGGCTGAATTTTTAGGGGTGGCCGTATCGACCATAAGCCGATGTGAACGTGGCTTGTCTGAGCTAGAACTCCCGTTCGCCAAGTGGCAGAAACTTGCGGCTCTAGTTCGGCAGCGGCTAAAAGTGGATCTTATTGATGCGCCCCCTTTCGAGTTATCAGGGAGCCGAGTGACCTCCCTGCGAGATGTTTTTCGCTAACCCCTTGACATAGGCGTTGCGCCTAGTTAATATGATAACTAAGCACAACGCCTAGTTATTACGGCTAGTAAATTAATGGAAGAACAGCAAGCGGTCCTAAAATTACAAAGAGCCTTTAAGGAAAGCGGCATCCAAACGCGCAAGCTGCCCCGGTCAGCAGCTTTGCGGGTCTCCTTTATGGACTCATTTTTCCGAGTGACTCATGCCGGAGAGGGCAAAGGCTGGTTGGTCAACGGTTACAACGAAGATGGGGACCCGGTGAAGCTGTCCGAGTTGCGATCGCTGTGCGAGGAACTCTCCCCGGTGGCGATCGCACCGGCGACGGATGAAGCTGCTGAGGTGGCGATCGCATCACCGGAACCCGCACTGGGAGAGGAGTTAGCCGGTATTACTCCCGAGTCGCCGGTGGCGGATGAAGCTGCTGAGGAGGCGATCGGCAACTCGGAACCCGCACAGGGAGAGGAGTTAGCCGGTATTACTCCTAAGTCACCGGCGACGGATGAGATTGACATAGACTCATCTGGTCTCTTTTTGGAATCGGTAAAATCGGTTTGCGTTGAGAGTGGCTGGACCCTATCCCAAACGGGAGAAGACACTTTCGATATTCTTGTGCCGGAGGATGAAGATGGTGCGATCGCACCGCCAACGGACCAAATCACCGGAAAAGCCCTCACCCTCCAGCAACCCTGGGCCTGGGCCATCACCCATCTGGGGAAAAACATTGAAAATCGCGTCTGGCCCACAGACTACCGGGGCGAGCTTTACATCCATGCGGGAAAGGGATGGGATGCGAACGGAGCCGCATGGATTGAGCAAAACATTGGAGCCAAAGTCCCGCCACAAAGCGAACTGGCGGCGGGTGAATTGGTGGCAAAAGTCAATCTCGTGAACTGCCAACACTGGACAAAAACCGCAGAACAGCGAGAACACGCTGCGGCAGGCTCCCGGAACCTTTGGTGGCAAAGTTTCGGATATCACTGGTTTTTAGAAAATATTGAAGTGCTGGAAACCCCGATTCCCCTCCGGGGCAAGCTCGGGATATTCACCTTTTCCGTAGTTGATCCAAAGGTGATGGACCCGTGCAACGTGGACAGTAACGCCTGGTGCGTGGCGAATGCACCGATTGCCGATGATGAAATTATCGTTGATTTTGGAGTCCCGGGGACAAAAATCGGAGGATTTACCCTGCTGCCCACTCGTGAGGATGAGTCCGCAGTCCGGCGACGGTATTTAATTGGACAAATTCATAATTTGGCCCGACGCACCGGGGTTAGCGTTTCTAAGGAAGAATCTGAAATCCTAGTTGACCCGGAAGAATGCCCGATGGCTGATTTGGAGAAACTGCTCAATCAATTGCTGACCCTTCCCCCAGTTGAAGCCGGGATTGATTGGTGGCAAGGGCATCAGTCTTGGTGGCGATCGCGCCAAGACGATGACCCCGACGACGACGGCGAACCCATCAACTATCGCCCCAGCGCGGAGATGGCCTCATGAAGAAGAAACAACCAGAATGGGAAAGTCTCCGGCACGTCCCCAACAAAGAATTAATTTTTGGCAGCGCAATGATAATGATTGCGCTCTTGTATGCAATCAAGGAAATCCGAACCATTTCATTGTTGCTGCCCCTTTCCACAATGAGTACACGCCAGCTGCGGCGACATTTCATGAGGAAAGCCAAAAAGAAACTGGGGAACATGACTGAAGACGAATTCGCTGCATTCATCACAGAACACTTCAACTCAGATGATTTTAAAAACTAGGAAGATTTATGTCTGAATTCGCAACCATTCTCATTGTCATGACCTGTGGCGTCTCTTCCATGTGGACAGTTTCAACTCAAAGCGAATTGAAGCGAGAACTCCAGCAAAAGAATCAACAAATTCAAGTGTTAGAAGCTCGGACCGACGGACTAATCACTGGATGCTTAGGAGGGAAATAATCATGAAAGACATGATGATAAACCTTCTGTGCGGCATCCAAAAATACCGATACAGAGTCCGTTTTAACGATTCGCTAGACTCTCATGTTAACGAGACGGAAATAGGAAGCTCTAGCCCTGTCACGGAGAGGGAAGCCGAGGAAATCCTGAAAGAGCAACTCAACGCCAATAATCTTTTCCCAAAATGGGTTCAAGTCATCGAATTTAGCCAAATTCAAGGAGAATTATGATTGAAAAGTTTGGAGACGAATACCTAGACCTTTCTAAGGCCAGACAAATAACAGTAGAAGACCGTGGCTATGATACCATTTTCGCTCAAATCGCTTGGGATGGTGGAGACTTTGACCGATTTAAAGGAGAAACAGCTAAAGCCATACAGTCTTGGCTAAACCCAAAAGACTTCGACCCAGACCCTGTAGCCCAAATCAACCAAAATTCGTTGATTGAACTACTGGAAATCTCTACACAAACTTTTCGCCGGTGGCACGCTGCGTTGGGTTTTCGAGTTAAGAGGTACTACTCAGACTCTGAGAAAGCAGCATTTCTGGATCTAAAGAACCGACTAGAAGATACAGAAGGTTTTGACGAAGCGGTTAACGCAGTCATTGCCTACCACTTTTCAGGTTAACCCCCACGTCATGTCACGTCATGTCACGTCATGTCACGTCATGACGTGACTCATAAACCAAATCTAGGTGCAAAATGAGCAAGGAAGAACTACAGCAACAACTAAGACTCAAAACCAGGCAATGGCAAAGGTGGTGCGGCGCTCTGGGGTTCTCAGCAAGCTTAGAATCTTATTCTGAAGAGCAAATCAACCAGTTGCAAAAACTTCGGCAGCTTCTCAATGAAAAAGTAAATTTTGACGATGCGATCGCCGCCATCACCGGACAACCTCCCCCAGAAGAAAATGCCTTTGCTTCCGCCCTAATGAAACGAGCGAAAAGTCAATTAGATGTCTTGCGCCCGGAAGAAATCGGGGAAGCATTGATTGAAGTTTTTGACCAACGAGTTGCCATCGGCTTTATCAAAGGAGCTAAACGAAAAAAGCCGACCGCATTCGAGCAAATGATTGGCAGTTTCTCTCCATTAGCAATTGAAGGAGATGACTGCTTAGAAGCATTAATCTTGGAGGCAGCAGATGATGAAGTTGCTTGAATTCCTCCCCTTCGTTGTAGCCCCTTTATTTATGGCATCTTGGCTAGAGGCATCTTTTCCCATCTGGAAAAACTGGCCGCCGATTTTATGGATTTTAGGAGTATTACTTCTGCTGATTCTCCTCGGCAAGGTTACAGCAGGAAAATTAAATCCGGCGACTTTAATCGCACTAGGAATTGGGTTTGTCCTCGCCGCATGGAGGTACTGTGCTCAGTAGATATTTACCTGCCATCAATGGACTGGCGGACCGAACGGCCAAAGACCTACATCGCTCTTTTGAATCGGCACTACTCCAAAAGTTTGCCGAAAAAATGAAGGGAGCGGACCCGGATGCCGGTGCGATCGCAGGTTCCCTCGCCCGATGGCGACGGAGGGCAAATCATACCGCCATCGGTTGCGCCGGTGCAGGAGTTCTATCACTTTTCTTCGGCGCTGCATCCCAGCCGGGGACCCCTAGCCGGGTTGGGTTTTCCTCCTTGGCGGTTGGTGCGATCGCCGGTGCTCATATCCAGAGGCGATCGGCAGAAGAAATTGAACCCGTCCTCGGAATCGTCGCCAGAATTCAGGCGCATAACTCCATATCCCCACTCATGCAAATCATGAATCAGCCAACAACCTTACAAGCACATCTAGTACCAGAGGCAACCGTCTCGGGTGCGATCGCACTACCAGAAGCGCAACCCCGATTTTTCAACTGGGACGAACTGAAGGACCCCGACATCTACCCCCACTGTTTAATCATCGGGCCAACCGGCTCGGGAAAAACTTTCAGCACCGAACGGATTTTAAAATTTCTGGGTAGTCCAGCCCGGGTGATCACCACCAAGCGCAAATCAGATCAGTGGGTTGGCTTGGAAGTCATTGGGCATCCCCGAAACTTCCCCGCAATTTCAGAAGCCCTGGAGGATTCTCTGGAGGAAATGCAGTCACGGTTAGAGGCGATCGACAAACCTTGGGAACAGCAGTGGAATGTGATTGACGAGTTGCCCGCGATCGTCGCCAACTTACCCGAAACCCAAGACTATCTGACTACTTTTATCCGCGAAGCGAGAGAGACCCGACTGAGATTCATGTTCCTAGTTCAAGGCGCTCAGGTCAAGACCATCGGATTAGAAGGTCAATCTGACCTCCGGGATAACCTCCTAGAGATTCGACTTGGCAGATTTGCGGTTGACGAGGCTGGTGCGATCGCCCGCAAGACGAAATCCCCCGAAGCCCAAGCCAACCTCGACTGGCTTAAATCCCAAAAATATCCCCTCTTAGTCGGAGACCTTCCAGCACTTTTACCGGAGGCAGGCAATGGATGAATATTACGCCAAGTATTTAGAACGCCAGCATGGGCCAGAGGTAGCGGCAAGATATAGAGAAATCACCACCCCAAAACAAGATCACAAGCCCTTCCCCAAATGTGCCAAATGTGGATAGATTTTCACTCACACGAGAAAAACCGACTATTGCAGCAAGCAGTGTGAGATGAAGTCTTGGGACAAAAAAACCAAAAAACCTAAGAAATAAAAATGCGATCGCTCTGCGCGGGCGATCGCATTCCAGGATTTAGCGGCATGGAAATTTGATTGTATCATGAAACGGCAAAGAAAAGGAACAGTAGGCATTGAGAACACAAACGGATGGTTGCGCCTCCGCTTGCCAAGAAGCGTCTCCCCGAATGGAAAGCAGAGATACATATACTTAAATCTCCCGGACAATAATGAATCCCGAGATATCGCACGAGAAAAAGCGCTTGAGATAGAACTAGATATTCGCCGGGGAACATTGAAGCAAATTGAATATTATTTGCCGCAGGTTTTTCCCCTCCCCCCAGTTCACCAGGGATAGACCTGGGGGATTTGTTTGTGAGATATACTGAGTTCAAATCGAAAACCCTAAAAAATTCCTCTTTTAAAGATTTGAAAAGAACCTTCAAACACTTGGCTGATTTTCCGACAACCGAAATATCCCCAAGCGCGGCCAAAGAGATCCGCGCTCACTTGCTCACGACTCTCTCACAAGAAACAGCTAGGCGAGTATTGCAGCAAGTGAGCGCTTGCTGCCGTTGGGCATCCGAGATGGGATTGATTGAAATAAATCCGTTTGAGGGGCTGCCGACCATTAAGCGGAAAAAGCAGGGGAGTGAAATATATCCATTCACCCGGGATGAGCGCGATCGCATTCTAGCCCGATTCAATTCCGAGCCGATTCACCAACCGTTTGCCCCCTACGTCGGGTTTCTGTTCTTGACCGGATGCCGACCGTCCGAGGCGATCGGTCTCCAGTGGCGTCACGTTAATTGCGAGTTTGTCACTTTTGCCGAGCCCGTCGTCGAAGGGTTCCGGGAATCTTCCACCAAAAATGCATCCATTCGCAGGTTCCCAATTAACAAATCACTGGCAGAGTTGCTAGACTCCATCAAGCCTGCCAATTCCAGCCCAAATTCTCCGGTGTTTGTCAGCACCGGCGGGGGAATGATTCGCCAAGAAAATTTCAATCGGCGCCACTGGCGTCCGGTGCTGGACTCGCTAGAAATTCCCTACCGGAGACCCTACAATACTCGCCATAGCTTTGCCACTCTCTGCCTGGATGCCGGAGTTCCGGTCCAGCAAGTCGCGTCATGGCTGGGGCATTCCCCCACCATGACTCTGAAACATTATGCTGGCTTGACCCGTTCCGAAGTGCCGGAACTCTAAAGTCTTACCCGACAGAGTTAATATCTTATCTAAGATTCTGGCGGGTAAGACAGGGACTAGCGGCGACGGGACCGCTTCTCTTTTTCAGTGATCGCATTGAACATATCCTCAAAGACCGCCTCGGTTGAGGGTGCGATCGCCGGTTGCTTCCGAGATTTTAAAGCCCGCTTCTCAGCCTTAGCCAACTCCTTCGCTGCCCGTGCTTCCTCATTGGCTTTTTTCCGTGCTGCCTTTCGCTCTGCCTTCATAGCCTTGCGATCGGCCCGCCAAGAATTGAAAAGGTATCCAAAATGATAGACATACGACAATGACAGCATCCAACTGGCGGCCCATGAAACCAGGTTCTGTTTCACATCAAAAGAATTCAGGGGCAGACGGTAAAGGCTGTTAAGAATAATCCCTGCCGGAATTGCTGCCAAAAGAAACACAAACAACGAAATAAACCCTTCACCCCAGCTAGAACGGGAGGGCTTATTGGTTTTAACATCACCAAACAGCCGAAGGGTAAAATGGTGGGAGTAAGTAACACCGGGCAGCAGAAAAATCCACGCCAAAAAATATGCTGCTACTATGCTGGCGATGAAATCATCTCGTTCTGAATAATCAAAATCTTTAATGTCTGGATATAAGAACCACAGTACAGCAGAGAAACAAGCTAAGACTAATCCAGAGCGAACAATTGAGATAGGATAGGGAATCCAGTTGGGCCAGAAATTTTTCATAATGCCGCCTCTAAAGCCTGATTTAATTATCAGCCTTTTTTGGCGTATCGTCACTTTATCGTCAGTTTATCGTCAAGCGGAGGATACTCTGGGTGAAGCAACTGCCCAGCCAGGGTTTCCGGCGTCGGGCTGTATCGTCAAACGGTGAAAACGCCGCCAATTGTTACCAAACGAGTAAAAAGACCCCAAAAAGTAAAAAGCGCTGAATCCTTTACAATGTAAGGATTTCAGCGCTTTGAGTTATGCCAGGAACGAGACTTGAACTCGTGACACGAGGATTTTCAGTCCTCTGCTCTACCAACTGAGCTATCCCGGCTTGTTTTTTCATGCTTAACTAACATAGCAAACATCTTTGGAATTGGCAAGGGTTTTTTGAAATTTTTTTTGAGGCGCAAGAAATGTAGCAACATTTGCTGTTACGCCTCAAAGGGATTAGATAGGGCGAAGACGAGTGACTTTGAGGTTAAACTCTCCTACGCCCCCTTCGCCAAAGGCTCGCACTCGCACGATATAATTCCCGGCCTCGGTGATTCGGGAAAATAAGAGGGAGTTGGTGGTACCATCAGGGCCATCATCATTCTCGGCGATCGTCATCCCATTCGGTCCGATCATCGTAACAATGCTGTCAAAACTATCGGAGAGGAGGTCGATCACCACTTGATCCCCCGGTTGTAAGGTGACAATATAATCCCGGGCAAATCCACCTTGTCCGGTGGGAATATCTCGTTCAGATAAGGTATCTGTGATTTCATTGTTGGATGGCAACCGGATGGGGTTGTACATATTTTGAGCACCAACGCTGGCGGCACTCATGGCGATCGCCAAGGCGGTGGCAGGCAGGATCGAGACTAGCCGGAAGTTGACCATAAAAGATTTAACCATGAAGAAACGATAACTCAAGCGACTCCATAAAATTTCTGGCAAACTGAGCAGAAATCGGGGAAAGGAAAATTTGATTTTTGGGGTCTACCATCGGTGAACACCATGATATAAGTGGCAATCTAGCATAGAATCCGGTGAGGATTGCTGCTGAGTGGGAGGGAATTCGGAGTGCCCTGGTGTATCTACAGCGTTCCGGGTAGCGATTTCTAACGATCCATGAAAATCAGGAGGATTTTGGCGGGTGAAGAACTATCAAAAACATCACGGTTGGTTGACGATCGCCGGTTTATGGTTGCTAGGGGCATTCTGCGATCGCCTCTGGTTTGCCCTTGATCGCTCAATACCCTCTTGGGATCAGGCCGATTATTTAACTGGGGCCTTAAACTATTGGCACGCATTCCAAACCCCCCAGTGGTTTTCCGGGGATTGGTGGCGCAGTTTATGGTTACTCTCCTCTAAAATGCCACCGGCCACTTACATCATGACCGCATTTTTTCACAATTTATTTGGGCTCGGACCCGATCTCGCCACCCTGGTTTACCTCTTCTTTAGCGCAATTTTACTCCCTTCAGTCTATGGTTTAGGTCGCTTGCTGTTTAACCCCCAAATAGGCGTCTGGGCGGCAGCTTTATGTCTGATGTTTCCCGGTTTATATCATGCACGGCTGGATTTTCTCCTGGATTTTCCCCTCACTACCCTAGTAACTCTTTCTTTCTATTCTCTAACCCTGTGGAAGGTCACCGAACCGTTAGACTTAACATCTTTCCCTTCAGAAAATCCCCCTCGACATGACATTTCCTTTTTTCTGAAGTCTCCCGCTTGTCAAGCTTGGGTTTGGGCCGTCGTCTTGGGATTATGCGTCGGATTATCTCTGCTGATCAAACAAACCGCTTTATTCTTTCTAATCACCCCAATTGTCTGGGTGATTGTGAGTACGATTAAAGACCGGCATTGGGTCAGATTCCTTCAGTTAATGGTGGCGGCCTTCGTGACGGGGTTAGTGATGTATCCTTGGTATCGCACGAATTGGTTACTGGTGTTCACAGGGAGTCAACGTGCTGCAATTCAGGCGGCAGTGGTTGAAGGGGACCCGGCCATTTATACTCTTCCCGCTTGGACATTTTATGGGGAACAACTCCCGGATCATGTATCCTGGCCGTTTCTGGTGGTTCCCCTGGCAGGATTTGTCTTTTATTGGTGGCGTTCACGAGGCGATCGCCACTTAACTGAGTTGACAGCAAATTTGGAAAATCCAGTCTGGAAAAGCCATTTTAATTCTCCATTCAAATGGTTAGCGATTTTTTGGGCAGGGTCTTATATATTATTCTCTTTAATTCTGAATAAAGATTTTCGCTATGTCTTACCCTATCTACCTGTTGTCTCCTTGGTGTTAGCTTATGGATTGATGCTGTTTCCCCGCCAGTGGGGAAAATGGGTGCGTTGGGCGACTTGTAGTGCGGCGCTGGTGTTGATTTTGGCCGATGTGTGGCCGGTTTATGAGTGGCATCCGGATATGGCGTCTCATCATGTCTATCGGGGACCGGATTGGCCGCATCGAGGGGTAATCTCAGAAATTATTGAAACCACTCCTTATTTGCGATCAACTTTGGGGGTGTTACCTTCGACGCCGATGATTAATCAGCATAATTTCAATTACTATGGGAATTTGCAACAGTTTCAAGTCTATGGCAGACAGGTGGGAACCCGGCGATCGCACGTTGCACAAGATGCGCGATCGCTGGATTGGTTTTTGACCAAGACGGGAAATCAGGGTTCGGTCCCGACGGAGGCACAAGGAGCGATCGTGGAATTGGTCGAAACCGGGGGTGAATTTGATTTACAGGCGAGTTGGCCGTTACCGGATGACAGTACCCTCAATTTGTATCATCATCGCTTGCCAATGGTCACGGTTGAGGCAATGGAGGCATCTGCGACTCCAGCAATTCTCACTCTCGATCGCGTGACGGTTCCGGCGGAATCTCCTCCTGGTGTGCCGGTTCCGGTGACTTATGAATGGACGGGAAATTGGGACTCGTTGCGGGATGGAGTAGTTGTCTTAACTTGGCAGTTACAGAGTCCGGCAGCATCTCCCTCGTTCCGTGAGTCTTGGTTGCATGATCATGGGATTGGCAAAGGTGAGCTACAAGCGGTGACGGCACCGTTACAGGCGAAGGTGATAGAACGGATGGCGATGTTACCGCCTGCGGATGTGACACCGGGAACTTATACCTTGGTGGCAACTTATTTGAATCGAAAAACTGGGGAAACTCGGGAGATTGATGTGCCTGGGGTGGCGATCGCCATCAATCCCGCAGCAACGGCGACTGCGGCACCGGAACTGGATTGGATCACCCAGTTGCGATCGCTGTCTGCGACATTACCCCAAGGACCGGAAGCGTTGGAGTTTATTTTTGATGACATGGCACGGGTGAATCAATATGACCCAATTCAAGATTATCTCATTCAAGCCGAAAAATCCCTGCAATATCGGTTACAACAAGACCCAGACAATGTAGAATTTGCCTACAATTTAGCCTTTAGTCAGGTTTTGCAGCAGGATGTGAAGGGAGCAATTTCGGCGTTTGAACGGGTGGTGCAACTGGATTCAGAAAATCCTTATGCTTATGCGTATTTAGGGTTTGTCAATCTGTATGATTGGCATCCACGACAAGGGGAACCCGCTATTAAACAGGCGCTTGAATTAGGACCCGATGGGGTAGAAGTTCAATTACTGTATGGGATTTCAGCCTTGATGCAGGGAAATATTTTCGCCACTTGGTCTCGATTGCGCGGGTTTATTCCGCCTCTGGTACAATTTGGAGTTTTAGTAATGATCTGGATGGGGGTGTTTTTGGTGGGTGTAATTTCTGTGATGATTGGAATTAAATATCAGAAGGTTTTTAACAAAAGTTTTGAATGATATATATAGCGTTTCCCAGAATTATGACGGGAGGTACATTTTGGTCGGGGGAGTATCTTGCTTGCTAGATTATAGCAAGTAAGATGCTCCCACTAAAGACCTTCACCTCATGAATCGAGGAAATGCTATAGAGGCAGGGTTTACCCTTCTATAAATCTGGACCCACCTCCAATGGTAAGGTTAAACTGCCGAAAAGCCATTCAGTGCTTACCCTCAAATTAAGATTGAAAGCGGTGCATCCCTTCTTGAATCTGTTGTTTGCAAGTTAATGAAAAATAAGTAAACCAACTCACAATCCCAAATAGCTTAAATCCATTTTCTAATAATGCCCGATCGCGATCATAAATCAGACCCATCTCCACTAAATCTATAATAGCCCGCATATCTAGCAAAATTGACAAGGCAAAACAGACAAAAGCCAAACCCAAAAACACTAAATAGCGGCTATTCAAGATAATTTTATAAAATTTTATCAGGTACAGCGCCAGCATAATCACATAAACTAAATAAACTATTTTTTCCGAAATGGCCAAATAAGTAGGAAAAACTTCCTCATGAAACTGAAAAGAATCATCCAGCATCAAGACTGTGGTGATCAATCCTCCGAAGAGGAGAAAGCGTTGATGTTTTAGGGAGGGATTCAAGTGTTGGAGATAAAGGGAAGTAAACAGACAAATAGCAGCAGTGGCCGACCATAATAAAATGCCAAATTTGGTGACCATTCCGAGATAAAAAGGCCAATCTGCAACTTTAGATGGGTCGCCCATGAGATGATGAATGGGGACTCGATTTTGCTGTCGGACCAGCAATACAATTAGGAAGGTCGGGAGATAGACGGCCACCATCAGGGGGAATAATTCCGTGAAGCGATCGCGTAAGCTATCCCTGGCTCTAGCTTCCCTAAAATTGTCATTCAGGGGTTCATTTGTCTTAATATCTGGTCCGAAATTTCCAGTTAAATCTCCAACATGAGGCGTCTTTTTATTCATAGATTACCTGCTTAATTTTATAGATTTTGAAGACCATTTTCCAACCGATTGGAATGATTTTTACAGCAGATTATAAGCCAGCATTTTGCAAGTTAGGGACGAGTTTTACCGTAAATTAACCCTATGTTAACCCAAGCCAGTCCGCTTGTCTACCGCCTTAGAGAGGAGAGGATCAAGTCAGTACGATTGGCATCTGGAAAATTCCTAAACCCCAGCCAGAGTGGGTTTAAGAGTGATTGAAGACTAAAAGTCCAGCCGATATTCTGCCACTTGATATCACCGATCGCCCTCGCCAGTTGAGGAAAATACTTGGGTTTTCCCCGAACTCAAAACAGTGCCATAACTAAATTTTCCTAAACTGTCAACGCACTCTAGTTTGAGTTTTTATAGACTATTTGAGATGAGAGGGCAGATTTTTGCGGAACTGCTTCAAAAAATTTAAAAAGATTTAAAAAAAGTTTAAAAAACTTTAAATGAGTGTGAAATCGTATAAAATATTATAAATTTGGCCGAACGAGTTTCTGAACATTGATGTGAGGAGTCTGCCAAGTGTCTTCTCGATTGTCATTGCCGTCTATAAAGAGTAGGCACTCAAAAATAACATCTATCTTAAGGCTGAATTTCAACGGGGATTTCTTAGACTTGAATGATAAACCTCTAGCCCTGGAATCTTGATGCAAGAATAAGTAGTAAACCAGCCTCATCTTAGAGTTCCAATCCCGTTAAATTTTCAGCAGTAGCCCTTGGGCTGCAATTGTCAAAACCCGTCATGCCATCAACGACCTGGATTGGAACTTGCCCAAAAAAATTATGGCCGGTTGCATTCTCAAAATGCTTACCAGCCAGTCAGGTTCTATTGGAAAGTTGAGAGGGGGTACTCTAGCGATCGCCAGATGATCCCCCCTAGAGGTTACCCATCACTCTAGGGTGAGAGGGAACAGGACCCAGACCTATTGTCCTGATTCATTCCCCCTTACCGGCACTACCCTCTACTGACGTTCGCCAATGGGCTCACGGGAAGAAGAAGAGTTACGAGGTTTTGAGCGCTTGATCGGCTTCGACATGGACCGGGATGAGCGATCGCCGCGATCTCGGTTGTCATAGCGCTTGTCAGAGTAGCTATCCATTTCCTCTGGCGCATCTTCCATGATATTGTTCGCCCAGTTGGGACGAGTGCGATCATAAGCCATTTGCAGGGCTGCCGCAGCGATCGTGTGGGGGTCATATTCTTCGCTCAGTTGAGCGACGATGGGCAGGAACGAAGCCAGACGTTCGCCACTGAGGATTTCCCGAACTTGAGCTTGCAGTTTTTCCAGATGCCGCGCCTCAATTTGAGAGCGGGTCGGAATCGAGCGAATCTTCAGGGTTTGACGCAGGTGCCGCTCAATTTGTTGGAGCTTGCGCCGGTCAAACGGCTGAATCAGGGAAATGGCAGTCCCTTCGCGACCGGCGCGGCCCGTGCGTCCGATCCGGTGGACGTAGCTTTCCACTTGATCCGGTAAATCGTAGTTAATGACATGGGTCAAGTGATCCACATCTAAACCGCGTGCAGCAATATCCGTGGCGACAATCCAGCGCACCTGTTGCTTGCGGAAGCGATCGATTAACCGTTCCCGTTGGGACTGGTTGAGGTCCCCGTGGTATTCATCCACGCTGTGACCTGCCGCTTGCAATTGGCTGGTGAGTTCAGCCGCCGCCCGTCGGGTGCGGACGAAAACGATCGCCGTTTCCGGGTCTTCCAATTCTAAAATAGGCAGTAAGGCCCGAGATTTGGACCAGCCGCGAGGGACCATGTAGATTACTTGGTCGATTTGCTTCGGCGTTGATTTGTTTTGCTCAATCTTCACCGTCACGGGATCGCGCATGAACTTATTCATCAGCTTACGAATGGAGGGTTCCATCGTGGCTGAGAAGAAAGCCGTCTGCCGGTCCTTGGGGGCTTTATCGAGGATTTTTTCCACGTCGTCAATAAAGCCCATACTGAGCATTTCGTCCGCTTCATCGAGGACGAGATGGGTGAGGGTGTCCAGTTTGAGATGCCCACGGTTGAGCAAATCCAGAACCCGTCCGGGGGTACCGACAACAATTTGGACGCCTCGTTCCAAGCGCTGAATTTGGCGCTCAATGGAGGATCCACCGTACACGGCAAAAATCCGCACCCGGCGATCGTCGGTTAATTCCCGAATCGCATTACTGACTTGGATCGCCAGTTCGCGGGTTGGGGCCAGAATCAGGGCTTGAACATTCTTGTCGTTAACATCCATCTGCTCCAAAATGGGCAGAGAAAATGCGGCAGTTTTGCCGGTTCCCGTTTGGGCTTGTCCAGCTACATCCTGTCCGGCCATCAGTTTAGGAATGGCTTGTTCTTGAATGGGGCTGGGTTCGGTAAACCCAAGTTTTTCTAGCTGTTGGACGCGCTCTTCTGAAAGACCTAAACTTTGAAATGAAACAGTCATTTATTCTCCTAAAACGTTTGAGTTTGGTGCTGCTCAAGGGCAGCTAATACCATTTCTCGTTTTTGATGCTACATGGGGTTGCTCTTAGATATTTGGAGCTAGGACAGATACGCTTTCGATGTAGAGCATAAAAATAGAATTGGTATTGATGCTAATTGAGATTAGCGGATGTTGAAGGTTACTTCTGATTTGCCTTCTCGTTACCCGAGTTGTAAAGAAAAGGCACGGTAGAATCGGGCTTTCTGTCTTAAGGCCCGGGCCACCGATCCGGGGCAGGTATGGAACGAGCTTTTAAATTGCAGAGGATCTCAACATATCTGTTAAAGACCATACCAAAAACCGTCTTAAACTTCCCCAGAAAATCTGGATTCCTTAACCGAGGGCAATGGATTCCCGTTGTACGAGGTCAGCTACAGTTGCCACATGACCATAGAGGTCGTAAACGTCAGCACTGGCGATCGCCACCGGCACCCTCGAACCGAGACGTGCATTTCCTCGAACATAGACCAACCCATCCACTTCTGGCGCAAATCGCGCCGATCGGCCTATTAACTCCCCAGTTTCGGGGTGTTCTTGTTCGATTAATACGTCTACAACCTTACCGACTTCCCCTTGATTTTTCTTCAGTGAAATCGGCTGCTGCAATTCCATCAAGGCATCACGCCGCTCATCCATCACCTCTTGCGGGAGTTGATTCGGCAGCGTATAGGCGGGGGTTCCTTCTTCCGGGGAGAAGGTGAACACGCCTACATGATCGAACTCATGACGTTGAACAAACTGATACAGGTGATCAAAATGTTCATCGGTTTCGCCCGGGAATCCCACAATAAAGGTGGTTCGCAATACCGCCTCTGGCACTGCTGCTTTAATTCCCTCGATAATCCGATCATTGACCCCCGCTTGCCAGGGCCGATTCATCGCCCGCAGCACTTCTGGATGGGAGTGTTGCAAGGGTAAATCTAAGTACGGCAGCACGTTCGGGGTTTCCCGAATCGCCCGCAGCACTTTCGGGGTCAGTCCCGTAGGATAGGCGTAGTGCATCCGAATCCAGGGGACATCTACCTCGCCCAATGCACGCAACAGTTCCGCCAATTTGGGTTCACCGTATAGGTCTAACCCATAGTTGGTGGTAATTTGAGAAATTAAAATAATTTCTTGGACGCCTTCGGAGGCCAATTGCTTGGCTTCCGCTACGATGGACTCGATGGTGCGCGATCGCTGGTTTCCCCGAAGATGCGGAATGATGCAAAATGCACAGCGGTAATCACATCCCTCCGCGACCCGCAGGTACGCTACACCTTCGGTAGTCGTCCGGTAGCGCGGTGTCGTCTCATCGGCGATATAAGTCGGTTCTGCGGAAATCTCTGTGACTCGCTCGCCGACTTCGACCCGTTCAATCACTTCTACGATTTTATTATAATCCCCAGTTCCCACAACTGCAACTGCTTCGGGCAGTTCATCAAACAGTTGTTCCTGGAAATGTTGCGCCATGCATCCAGTAATGACGATTTTTTTGTTCGCCTCCGCTAGTTCTACCAGCGTCCGGACTGACTCTTCCCGAGCCGATTGAATAAAACTACAAGTGTTGACGATGACGTAATCTGCTACTTCTTCATCAGTATCGACCGAGTAGCCTGCTTGTACCAACAGGCCCAGAATATGTTCGGTGTCAATGCGATTTTTCTCGCATCCTAGATGAGAGATAGCAATGGTTGGCTTGTTGCCCATGCAGTTATTGCTTCGAGTTATTGTAATGGTGCTCCGTAGAAGAAGCGAGTTTCGCTCCTGATCGTCAGTTTTATCAAAATACAGTATAGCCGCTTTTTCTACAAGTTTTCCCAATCGAACTCCTGGGGCTAGGGGTAAGGGTCCTTAAAAAAGGAGTTCCTTATCCTTTCGGTTCTGGCTTGGGGCCTGTTGGATGTAAGGCTCCCGCTGTGGAGACGGTCGGTTGCACGGTCAGCAGCTTGTATCTCGTGTCAATGTACTATAGCATCTAACCGCTATTAATCGCTTTTTCAAAGTATTTTCCCCATGACTTCCCAATCCAGACTCTAGGTGTGGGTTTGGGGACGAGGAATCGGGGCCGAGGGTCTGAGGTCGTTACCCCCGAGGTTGATCACCGCACCCTTGTTCTGGGCCAGTCCATCACTATTCCCCCATTATTTTAGAAGATAGAGTTGAGACCCTCTACCGCCCGAGGAGAATCCGCAGTTACAATGATTAGGGAGAAAAACCAACCCCCGACTCTAAAACGGGGAAAAAAGGGGAGAAATGCTAAGTCTGTTCTCCCCTGACTAAACGACCCTCTCTCCGGGATCTTGAAACGGGGCAGAGGGTCGCGATTGAGCGAACATTTAATCTTTGTTGTGCCTGAGCCAGGAGCGTAGCGCTATGTCAGACTTAAATCGTGGAATTATGAAATTTAAAGGGGCCGACAGCCCATTGCTGGTCGGACTTTCCTCTGTGCTGATTTTAGGCGGCATTGCCTTTTTGATTTGGTGGGGGTTGCAATCTGCCTATAGTTTCAACTAGACGGGGATATCGAGGCGATCGCCCCGATGGGTCCGGTCTACCTTAAGTCTTCATCCTAATATGGGGCTAAGGTTGGGAAATCAGGGTCTGATAGTCCTACCCGCATCGACAGGTAGGGGACCCCTCCTTAAGCCTCCCCAAAACCCGGGGGAGGGGACCGGACTTAAATTAGGGATTTTTTGACTTTTTTAAAAGCCTCTTTCTTGAAATCAGCTAAGACTTTGGCCGGCGATCGCCCCATCAGATCAACCGAGACTCCTTTCGGCAAAAAGAGGGGACTTTTGTCGCCCGGATCATCCGGACTGCTTTGACAACGAGATCCGATGGGAACGTTATTATGGGCATCAAGAGAGAACTTGATAGCCTAATGATCACAACGCTCTCCATTCGTTTCATTCTACCTAATTACTTCTGCCCCATCGTGATTTCTTCACCCTTCCCTCATTCGGTACTAGCAGTTTCTCAACTGCAACCCCTGTTAGGAAATATTTGGCTTGATGTCGGGGTCCTGATGTTCATGCTGGTCCTCTCTGCCTTATTTTCCGGTTCAGAAACGGCTATTACCGCCCTCGATAATCTGAAACTGCGATCGCTCATCAAAGAACAAGGGGACCCTCACCGCATCTTTACCCTGGTTCTGCACAAGCGGACTCGCTTCATTACCACCCTCCTCGTCGGCAATAACCTCGTCAATAATTTTTCCGCCATTTTGACCAGCAATCTGTTTGCCTTGTGGCTGGGAAATGCCGGATTAGGAGTAGCCACAGCCGTGGTCACCCTGTTAGTCCTGATTTTTGGGGAAATTACCCCCAAATCTTTAGCGATTAACAACGTGATTCCCATTTTCAAGGTGGTTGTAAGACCCATCTACTGGTTATCGCGGGTGCTGTCCTTATTTGGGATCGTGCAGTTGCTCGAAAAAATCACCCATCTGATGATTCGTTTGGTTCAAGGGAATAACGTTCAACAAGGAGAATCGTTAACCGATCTCCAACTGATGATCGAAATTCTCGGGGGTCGGGGTCAATTGGACTTGTACAAGCATCAGTTACTCAACAAAGCCCTGATGTTGGATAGTTTAAGCGCCCGGGAAGTGGTCAAACCTCGGATTGAAATGCGAACGATTTCCCATGAAGCGACGTTACAGGATTTGGTGGATTTGTGTTTAGAAACGGGATATTCGCGGATTCCCGTCCAGGAGGAATCCAAGGATAGAATTGTGGGGATCGTTCACCTCAAGCGCGCCATTCAGCAAATTAGGGCCTGTCAACAGGAAGGCATCGAGAATGGGGGCGTGACCCTGGCAATGGATCCTCCGGTTTATGTCCCGGAGACCAAACGAGTAGCCGACTTGCTCAAGGAGATGTTGCAACAGCGGCTGCATATTGCGATCGTTGTCGATGAGTATGGCGGAACCGTCGGTTTGTTGACCCTAGAAGATATTCTCGAAGAACTCGTTGGGGAAATTTACGATGAGAGTGATTTGGACAACCGGACCCACCGCAAAGGGGTTGTCAATGCCTTTCCCCTAGGTATTCGCAGCAACTGGGGGAATGGTCGATGAACTCGCCGGGTCAGGTTTAAACCCGGGCTTTAAAAAAAAGTTCGCTTAAAGCCTTGACTTCTGTGAGAGTTCTGCTAGTATTAGTAATTGTGGACAAAAAAGGGTCGATGCCCGAGCGGTTAATGGGGGCGGACTGTAAATCCGCTGGCTACGCCTACGCTGGTTCAAATCCAGCTCGGCCCACCACAATTCCTTCAAAGTTCAAGGTGAATGGTCAAGAAATCATGACCGCTTAACTGTTTGAAGTTTGAATGTTATCTGCCCGTGTAGCTCAGTGGTAGAGCACACCCTTGGTAAGGGTGAGGTCACGAGTTCAATCCTCGTCACGGGCTTTTGAATCTGAAAATATTAAAGAATGGGGTCTAAAACTGGGAAGAGTTTTAGGCCCTGTTTTTTTGATAACAATTAGGGCAAAAGGGAGAAAAACTCTTTTACCAGGGATTGACCCAATTGGGGAAAACCGGAACCGAGAAACGGGTGCGGCAGGACTCGAACCTGCGACCAACGAATTAGAAGTTCGCTACTCTATCCACCTGAGTTACGCACCCAAACAACGGTTATCGGAAAAACCCGATTGAGGTTCATTTCTTGCAGACCGTCAAAACCCAAGTGGCTGCCCGGGTTGATTTCTGTATTTTATCAAACAAGAGGGCATTTGCATAGCGGTTTTCACAGGAGATTGGGTTTTTCCCTTGAAAAGCCTGCCTCTAGGGATAACCCTCTTCAATCCACCTCAATCGCCTCGGCCAGAAATCACCAGGGGTTGGGGGTGGATCCATGTTCAAAGTAGGAATAACAAGCTTGGGGTTTTTCCGGATAAGGCATAGAGTAAGATAAGGGTTAGTCAGGGCGTTGAATTACGTCGCCAGGGAAATGAGCAAGACTTGCCGAGTTGCGGTTAACTGCGTGAGTCAGACTAAACTAAAGCCAAAGTGTGGTTCAACTTAATCTTGAAACCAAGCAGGCCGACAAACGAAACTCTGGCTTGAAGCCATTTCCATTGAACCGACAGCACCCACAGGCCACGAGGACTCAATTGGCAGCGTCATGTTTATTCTGAAACGGCAGGATGTTGAAATAACGGGTATTCAGCACCCAAAAACGGGTCAGCAAATACCGATTTTGAACTATCAAGGTCAGACCTTTCGCTTAATTAACGTGTTTAGCGCTCAACAGGCGGATGAGGCAAGGGCCTTCTGGAGGGACCTAACGGATAACCGTGGGAAAGCTTGCGTACTGCTTGAAGAGAGCGATCGATACAGTGTTTGGGGCAAAATCCGTCTCGACCAGTTGACAGATGATGCTCATGCAGGGGTAGCAGCAGCGCCCCTGTACACCCAAGCTTGTATTTTAATGTTACAAGCGGTTTTCTTTGACATAGAAGACTTGCTGGGCAATCGGCAAGCGGGTTCATTTGAAAAGGACATTGCTGAGACCTTTAAAAAATGGCGATTCCCTCAAGCGGAATCACCGGATGCAGTTAACCAGTTGCTCAATATGGACCCCTTGGGCGGCGCTCAAGTCCCGTCTTGGCAAGAGCATCATTTGAATACCTTGTTACAAGAGCTCTATCGCTTGGGCAAAGCCTATTTTGGGAATACCAGCTTTGTAGAACGAGCCTTAGATATCTTGGAAGATATGCCCGCGGCCGAACGCAAGCAGTTTAGAGATTGGCTTGGACAATCTCCCCTCGGTGAGATGTGGTCCCTATCTTGAAAGAGGGTTCTTTCAAGTGGGTTTTGTGTTCTTGTCGTTAATAAACGGCTCTCTAGGCAAGCCCTTGGCCGTTTTTACGTTTAAGAAAGTCCTAGACCCCAAGACCGATGCCCCGTTAGCAATTTGGGAATTTCTATGCGAACGACTTCAGAAAAATTAACCAGTTCTCAACCCTTGTTTGCAGCTCAGACCCTGGTGGTTGCCGGAATCACCTGGGCTGTTTTAGCGTTGTTGTTTTTTTTGTTATTTAGCGTACCGGAAGCGCCTGGAGAGGGGAGACCCTTGTGGTACTCGATCGGTACGTTAATATTTGAATTAGCCGCTTTCTTGGGCGCTGCCATTCTCTGTTTTAGAAATTGGCGTGCTCCCCAAATTGTCAGTGGACGGAATGTCTGGCTGGCGATCGGGGTGGGAATGTTGTGCTATTTTTTAGGCGGCGTGTTGTTTGGCTTATGGGAGCTGTATTGGAATCTGGCCCCGGATGTGTCTTTGGGGGATTTCTTTTACGCCATTACCTATATTGCTCTGACCGTGGGGATGGTTTTGGCGGTTTCAGGGCGCAAGCTGAATTTAGAAGTTTGGCAGTGGGCCGTCCTCGGGGCGATCGCCTTGGCTGGGATTGCCTTAGCCTACTGGCTGGCTGTGGCTGAACCGATTGATTTACCGGAGGCCGCTTCACCCCAGGCGATCGAGCAGGTTGCGCCGCCACCTACCGGATCCGGGACCTCGGCTCCTGCTCCAACCTCCAGCACCCCGCAAACGGCTCCGGACTTCATTTTGGCCATTGACCAAGCCCTGACTCCTGTGGCTTTCTATGTGAATTTGTTCTATGTGATCATGGACGTCTTGCTCCTGATCCTGGCAACTGCACTGTTGTTAGCCTTCTGGGGAGGACGTTTCTCTCAGTCTTGGCGGATGATTGCGGCGGCTACTTTTTCCCTCTATATTGCCGATATGTGGTTTAAGTACGCCGATGTCCGCGTCGCTAACTACGAAAGTGGCAGTCTTTTGGAAGTCTTCTGGGTTTTCAGTGCCGTTCTCTTCGGCATTGGTGCAGTCTTGGAATACGATATCTCTACTCGGTCTCGTTCTCGTGGACGCAGAAGAGGCGGGTCCTCCGATTGATTCAACCCCTGTGATCCCCGCTCCGACTCGGCTACAATCCCTTGTCCGGAACCGGGCCGCTTTTTAACTCACCCTTAATCCAACAATGGCATGATATTCTAGTCCTCCCCCATTCAGACACTGGCCGCGCTAAGATGGCCCTCATCCCCCGAGCGCGCGTTCAATGCCTCCGACTCTCGTCCAAATGTTTACCCCCGATGATGCGGCATGAGTTCTCGAAAACTATCTGAATCTGACAAAAGCGACATTATTGATCTGTATCGACAGCCCGGAGAAACGACTTTAACCCTGGCGAGTCGTTACGGTGTCAGTAGCTCGACCATTAGCCGCATCCTCAAAAGCTCGTTATCCGATGAGGAATATGAATCCCTCATCCAGCAAAAGCGCTCTGGTCGCTTCCTTCCGAGCGAGCCAGAGTCCCTGGATATCGAAGACGATCAGCCCTTAGCGGCTCCGCGTCAACGACGCATTCGCCTCCGTTCCGCTTCCGGCGCTTCTGAGGAAGAAGATAACAACGAGCTTGAACTCCCAGTGTCAGGCTTTAACGATCGCTATCCGGGCATCGAAACTAGCGCCCTCCAGGAAATGTTGGGAGAAGACATCCTGGATGAGGATGATGAGGATGAGGACGATGAGGACGATGAGGATGATGAGGATGAGTGGGGGGATGATGAACCTCTCTTGCCACGACGTCCGCTTCCCACCTCTATCGTTGTGGAAGTGTTACCTCTGGCGGAAGCGGAACTTCCAAAAATCTGTTATGTGGTTGTAGACAAAGGGGGGGAGTTAATTACTCGCCCTCTCAAAGAGTTTGCCGAACTGGGACAAATTCCCGCGCAAGAGTCTTATGAACGAACTCTGCCGGTTTTTGATAATCACCGAGTCGCTCGGCGCTTTTCGGCCCGAAATCAACGGGTGATTAAGGTTCCCGATGGCAGGATGCTGCAAAAAACTAGCGTTTATTTGCAATCTAAGGGGATCACCCGTTTACTGATTGATGGTCAAGTTTACTCTCTGTAAGGGTAAATCAGGAGAGGAAATAGGCATGGCCCCTTTAACCCCCAAGCCCTGTTGATGGACAAATAGCCTTCTGCTCTAAAGCTCGGTTCTGCATGGAACCAGAGGGCAGCCTCCGGGTCCTTCCGGAATACCCAGTTTCTGAGTCTCTCATTTCCCCTGTACCGAGGCCCTCGGGTTTACAGGTCCTCGGCATTGGGCTGATCTAGGGCGATCGCCAGTTGATAAATCTGGCGACGGGGAAGGTCGGTTTCCTGCGCCAACTGTCTGGTTGCTTCGGACCGGGTGAGTCCCTGGGCGATCGCCTTTTGTAATGCAGCTTTGAGGGACTCTTCGGAAAAATCGGGGGTTGAGCGATCGCCCCCCTCAATAACTAAGGTAAATTCTCCTTTAGGTTGACAATTGTCTCCATAATGTGCTATGGCCTCGGCAATGGTTCCCCGCCAAAACTCTTCATGGAGCTTCGTTAACTCTCGCCCTAACACCAAGGTGCGATCGCCCCCCAAGATTTTCTCTAAATCTCGTAATGTTTTGAGCAACCGATGAGGCGCTTCATAAAGCACCATCGCCCTCGTCTGTGCCTTTAACTCCTGCAACTGCTGCTGTCGGTCTTTTCCCTTCACCGGCAAAAACCCCTCAAAGGTAAATCGAGAGGCGGGTAAACCCGCTGCACTAATCGCCGTAATGCAGGCACTGGGTCCGGGAATTGGCACTACCAGAATTCCTTTTTCCAGACAAGCTTGGACAAGTTCATATCCGGGATCCGAGATTCCGGGCATTCCGGCATCGGTGACGAGGGCGATCGCCTCACCCTCTGTTAACCGCTTAACTAATTCTGGAATTCGCTGTTGCCGGTTATGTTCGTGATAGCTAATTTGTGGGGTTTTAATTTGAAAATGATGCAACAATTTCCCCGTGTGACGGGTATCCTCAGCGGCGATCGCATCAACTTCCTGCAAAATTCGGACCGCCCGGAATGTCATATCTTCCAGATTCCCGATGGGCGTTCCCACAATATAAAGTGTGCCTAATTTTGAATCAATTTCCATGAATAACGGGCTAAAATTTTCCCAATCTTAATCTGGACGATGTACGCAAGGGATGAGAGTAGACTCCTGAAGCGGATTCCTGGCTCATCCGCATCCCAATTCATGATAAAGTATGAACCCCAAGAGGTTTGGAATGGAAGAATCGGCTGCCCTGAAACGAGATGATGAAACCCTGAAAAAACAAGGATTGTTTGTGGGGTTAGTCACCCTGGATATGATCTATTTAACCGCAGGAGTGCCGCAGAACAATCAGAAAATTGTGGCGAGTGACTCGATGATCAATGCGGGAGGACCGGCAACCAATGCGGCGATCGCCTTTAGTTATCTCAGCAATCACTCGACCCTCCTCGGGGCAGTGGGACAACATCCCCTCACCGCCATTGTTTATGAGGAATTAGAGCAGTATGGGGTGGCGATCGCTGATTTAGACCCTCACCGCACCGAACCCCCACCCCTGTCTTCGATTATAGTCACCCAAGCAACCGGCGATCGGGCTGTTATTTCCATCAATGCCACCCAATCTCAAATCCTGGGCGATCGTCTACCCCTCGATTCCTGGTCCAAGTTTAACATAGTCCTGATCGATGGACATCAAATGTCCATCAGTCAACGGATCGCCCCAATCAGTCACGCCCAAACCATTCCCGTCGTCTTAGATGGAGGAAGCTGGAAACCCGGATTTGAAACCCTTCTCCCCTTTATAGATTATGCCTTATGTTCCAGCAATTTTTATCCTCCAAACTGCCACAATGCCTCGGAAGTTTTCACCTATCTTGCCCAATTGGGAATTCCCCATATTGCCATTACTAACGGAGAAAACCCCATTCAATACCTCAGCCAGGGTATCCCCGGTTGGGTAGAAGTTCCTAAAGTAAAAGCCGTTGATACATTAGGTGCAGGTGATATTTTTCATGGGGCATTTTGTCATTATATTTTACAAGAAACATTCCCCCGGGCTTTAGCTTCTGCGGCAAAAATTGCCTCCAGCGCTTGTGAAGTCTTTGGGACACGCCAGTGGATGAACCTCACCTCAAGCCGGTCCTAACCTATCTCTTTAGAAGGATTGGACGGTGATTTGAATGAATTAGAATTAACCCAAAAAGCCTGTAAAGGAAGGTAAACGATGCAAACCCGAGAACAATTCCTGCGGCTCTCTCCTCGTAATCCGTGGATTGGTTGGGGATTAGGAGTCTTTTACTTAATTTGTGCCTGTCTATCCCTGCTCTTGATTCCGGTTGGGACGGCGATGATTTGGATTGCGATGACCAGTCCCTTACTGATTATTGCCGATGAATTATGTGCCGCTATAGAAATTAGTCCTAGTCACATCGTGCGGCGCAGTCCTCTCAGTCCGAGGCTGATTATCCCTTGGGTTAATGTAAAACGAGCTATTTTAGTATCTAATCGGAAAAACAATCGGTTAGTGTATATTCAAGCGCGAGAACCCTTACAATATTCGATTTGTTTTAACAGTAAGCAAAAAAAATTTAGAGATGGATTGCGTCTAATTTTTGAAATTGCCGAAGCCAATCGGATGGATATTGAAATTAAAGGATTGTCCCGGCGTCGAGATTGGAAACAATGGGCTTACTTAGAAAATTGAAGGGATGAATATTAGAACGCTTGCAAAAAAAAGGATTGCTCCCCCCAAACCCCCTTATTCCGGGGGTCTTTTTAGAATTGGGCCAGAAGTCTATTAAAGCATCCTAATTTTGGAGATAATCCTCCTGAAAAAGCCTGCTTTATAAATAATAGACGCCGACAGGAGTTACCCATCACTTCGATAGAGAGTTGGGGAAGTTGAATGCGGTGCCGCTATTTATCGGTTTATATAGTATCTAAATGAAGGGTCACAATGATTTAGATCCACCTATATATCTCTTGTCTCCCGCTTATGGGGAAGTGGGGTTCGAGTCTAATTATTCGCGTTTTCTCTATAGAGGTGTTCAACAGATTCTTCCAGTCACTTCAAGGAACAAGGTAGTTCATTAATATAGAGAATCGGTGAAATTACTGAGAAATTGTTAGAAATCAGAGCGAATGTTAGCAAGTCTTGAATCAAGAAAACAGGGGTTAAGTTAAGATAGAGAGGTCAGATTAAATGTAACACCTAAGATAAGCTGACCTTCTCAAAAGTATAAAAAACCCGGATAAATCACCGAGAGAGGGTTTTAAAATTAGGCCAATAACTCAAGAGGAAAATGAGCAAAAGCAAACAGTTGAGAGCAACAATGACGGACAATCGCTTAGAGAAATTGGAGGAGATCGGAGCGATCGCCCGGATGATTGGTTGGGGGAGTGCGGATATTCTGACTTACTATCATAGCGATGCTGCTGGGAAACTGAAGGTGAGGGAAAAAAAAGAAGGTCCCGTCACCAATGCCGATGTAGCGGCGAACGAGTATATCTTGCAAAAATTACGGATTGCCTTTGGCAGTCTGGAGTTTGGCTATCTGAGTGAGGAAAGTTATCAATCCCATACCAATGGCGATCGCCGGGATCATCAGTGGGTTTGGATTATTGACCCGATCGATGGCACTCGCGCTTACATTCAGCAAAACCCTAACTATGCGGTACATATTGCCTTAGTCTATCAGGGGCAACCCGTAGTGGCAGTGGTGGCAGTCCCTTCCGCCCAGAAATTATATTATGCCCAACGTGGAGGGGGGGCCTTTGTGGAAACCCGTTCTGGCGATCGCACCCCAGTCCGAGTCTCCTCCCGCGATCGCCTCCAGGACTTATGCCTGCTGACCCGACGGACCCGCAAAGGGGAGAAATTGGACGAACTGTTGCAACGCTTACCCTGCCAAACCCAACAATATATGGGGAGTATCGGGTGCAAAATTGCCGCCATTGTGGAACAGCAGGTGGATGGGTTTATTTCCCTCTCCGGCAGAGGTGCGCCCAAAGATTGGGACTTTGCGGCCCCAGAGTTAATTTTGACGGAAGCCGGGGGCCAGTTAACCTTTGTCGATGGGACGCCGTTGCGCTACAACCAAAAAGATGTGAATCAGTGGGGGTGCGCGATCGCGAGCAATGCTCATTGTCACGAAGCATTATGTCATGAAGTCGAGAAGATTTTGGCCACCCTCTAAACTCCTGTGTGCCGAGGGTGAGCTCACCGACTGCTGCCGAAGTAGAATCCGGTGATTTGGCAAATCTAACCGATTGAGTTATTCAGGTAAACGATGGGCAATAATCGCATAAAAGGGGTCACCACCGCCCATCCCCATAAACTGCAAGATAGAAGGTAGATCGGACTTGCGGGCGATCGCTTCCGGATTAGAAAACCCTTCCACTGCCTGAAAGTAACTTTTCACCAGAGCAACGCGAGACCCTTCATTCCCCTCGCGCCATGCTTGAATCGCTTTCTGATAAAACATTCGATTGGAAAAACTAATAATCGCGATGCCACCAGGTTTCAGGATGCGGTGAATTTCGCTAAACACCACTTCGGGATGTTGGATATATTGGACCGAAACCGCATTCAGAACCGCATCAAAACTTTGGTCCTCTAGGGGGAGGTGGGGATTGTCATTGAGATCTTGGACAAAATAATGGTTAAGACGGCGATTTTTCCCCAGTTCCTCTTCATTGAGACCATGACCTTCCACATGAGCAAAGGTCATGTCTGGGGGGAGATGGGAGACCCAGGAACTCATCATATCGAAGATGCGGCTGTTGGGTTTGAGGCGATCGCGATAGAGATGGGTTAGTTGGTCAATGAATCCATCATCCACATGGGTGACGAATCGGGGGTAGGAATAGAACAGGCGATCGTCGGACTCATCGAGTTTCGTGCGTTGGGTCGGTTGTAACAACATAAAAACAGGGGACAGTTAACTTGACTTTATTCTTATTCTAAAAAAAAATTAAGAAATATGAAGCATCAGCGGGGCTCGCCCTGGCAGTTCTTTCCCGGCATTGGCCCAAACTATGGCCCTGGAGGTCTGCGCCCTCAAGGAGAATTTCTACCTGTAGCGGAAAGCCCCAGAGTCAATCTACCCAAACTGAGGGAACTCAATCCAGACAGCAGGTTTCTGGCGCAATATTTCGGACAGAAACAACCCACTTTTTTAGAAACTTAGAAACCTGGAAGCGCTTTAATTGTTGGGGAAAACTGGCAAAAATCTGTGGAAAACTGACATCAATCTGTGGAAAACGACCGATGTTTTAACCGAGATTTCCAAGGGAGGTTTTCCCGTTGATCGCCCAGTCTAGGCATTATTTTCGGGATTCAGGAGAGTCCGGCGCATAGCTAATCTCCGGGGATTGATAGCTAGGCGGTTCGATATGAATTAAAATCCGGGCTGGAGAGAATCTGGCCTGTAAACGCGCTTCCACTTCCTCGGTAATGGCATGAGCCGTTTCCACATCCTTGGCATCAACAATCAGATGCATTTCAATAAAAACCTGACGTCCGACCACACCGCGAGAGGCAATATCATGGCAGTTGAGTACCCCGGGAACTTGCAGGGTAATGGAGTGAATTGCTTCTGGGGCGATCGCCATTTGATCCACCAACCAGGGCAAATTATCCGCCAACACTTCCCACCCACTTCTAAACACCAACAAGGCCACGGGAAAGGCCAAAATCACATCCACCGATTGCAACCAAGGCCAGCGACTGGCAAAGGTAATTGCAATTAACCCCGCCATCACGACAATCGTCACCCAAACATCGCTCATGGTATGTTTGGCATCAGCAATTAGAATACTGCTCCCAATTCGCCGACCAACGGTCCGTTCATAAAAGGCGACAAAGATATTGATTCCCAATACCACCAGCAAAATCCATAGTTCTCTGGGGGAAACTTCCACTGGGGTTCCATCCCCGAAGAAAATCCGCGCGATCGCACTGCTGAGAATTTCAAAACAGGCTACCCCCAAAAAGGCCGCAATCCCCAAGGCCCCTACTGCATCAAACTTTTGATGGCCATAAGGATGTTCGCGATCGGGATGGGGAGAGGCGAAATGATTCGTCACCAATCCCAAAATATTATTGGCACTATCGGTCACACTATGCAACGCATCCGCCAACAAACTCAGGGAACCCGTCAAGGTCCCCACCACCGCTTTAATTCCCAACACGACCAAATTTAAGCCCAGGGTAATCAGGAGTACCCGGCGAACTTCAACCCGATTATCTGTAGCCACGGATCTTTCCTTCTACAACCTACAAAAATTGTAGGCCATTCGGTTTCTGTGGAAGTTCACAGATCCCAATGTCCCCCTTCACCCTTACCATAAAGAAACCGAATATTAAAAGTAGATCCCTCATGTCTGGTTCTCAACTCACCCTAAATTTAGTCGAGGGTTCCGTCTCGTTTCGATTCTCTCCCGAAGCAGCGCGGGACTTGCAGACGGCCATAAACGACCTCATGCAGCAGCTTAAAGCCGTGGCATCGAAAGCCACCCCCGGTGCCGGTGCAGGCAAACCCTCCCCCCAGAAACCGATGGAATATCGTTCTACTGGGGATGTGTTTTTAGAAATTTTCTGCAATCCCAATATTTACCCCACCCCCTTTGCCGCCAAGGTACTGATTACCCTGCGCGACGATCGCATTCGCCTAAGTACCGAAGCCGAACTCACCCGGTTAATCGAGGACCTCAATCTGTATTTAGAACAGGTGGGTTAAGGGCGATCCTAACGCTGAGTCACTTGTTTTGAGGATAGCCACAAGGGATTACACTCATAGACAGGGGACAGTAGGGGCAGTCAAGCAACTGCCCTTATATCTTGGGTTTAAATCCCCACATTGATCTCAGTCATTAGCGGTTGTTCAAACCCTTCAAGATTTTTTATCCACGAGTTTTATACTAACGGGTAACATGAAACGAATTGTCATTTTAGATACTTGGACTAACAATAGTAATTTAGGTACTAAAATTATTGTAGAAGCAGTCGAACAGCGCCTCCAAGAAATTTTTCCTCAAGATTTTTTTTATCGAGTTCCCGCCCTCGAATATCTTCAATCTGGACGTTCTAAAATTCATCAGGCAGATTATGTTTTTTTGGCTGGCACTAATCTCCTCAGTTCCAATATGGAAGCGACCAGTCAATGGTGCATCAAACCTCAAGAAAGATTTTGGCAAAATAAAGTTATTTTAATGGGACTGGGCTGGGGGCAATATCAAAGCCAGGAAATCAATGATTATACCCGTTCTCTGTTAAATTCCGTGCTGCATCAACAAGCGGCTCATTCAGTCCGGGATGATTACACCGCTCAAAAGTTGAGTTCTTTAGGATTTAATGTCATCAATACGGGCTGTCCCACCCTCTGGTGGTTAACCCCAGACCATTGCGCTGGTATTCCCACTCAAAAAGCAGATCAGGTACTTTTAACCTTTACAGAATATAACCAAAATCCTCATTTTGACCGAATTTTATTTGAAATTTTATCTGAAAACTATTCTAGGATTTATTTTTGGGCCCAAATGTATGGAGACTATGAGTATGCCCACAAAATTGGGGGCAGTCGCCTGGTTTTCATCGAACCTTCGTTAGAAGCTCTTGATGAACTGTTAAGCTCTAACCAAGCCTTGGATTATGTTGGAAATCGTCTCTCTGCTGGGATTCGCTCCTTACAACACCAGCGGCGATCAATTATTGTCGGCATTGATAACCGGGCAGTGGAAATGGGCCGGAATTTTAATTTACCGATTATAGAACGCCCGACTCTTCCAACTCATTTAAAAGCCTTAATTCATCAAAGCTGGGCAACAAAAATTCGCTTAGATTGGGAGGGGCTTAAAAACTGGAAACAGCAATTTGAAAAACCCGCTTCCAGGAAAGCTGGATTTATCTCTAGGAAACGACTAGAACGGACTGAGGAATCGAGTCATCCTCAACCTTCTGCTCAGGGTATGTTGAATCGAGATGTTTTAATCCAGAACGCCTTACGAGAGCTCAACGCTAACAACAATCAAGAGGCATTAAAACTATGGGAACAGGCGATCACCACTTCACCGGATCTCCCGGGGTTACATTATGGCAAAGCCGTTGCTTTAGCTAGACTGGACCGGCAGTCTGACGCGATCGCCAGCCTCAATCACTTGTTATCTGTCTTTCCTTCCCATCCCAAAGCGCGGCAATTAGTGACTGAACTTCAGCCCCCTCATTCGGCTTTAGATTTAATGAAAGCCGCCCAAATGAGTTTAGAAAGTAACCAAATTCATGCCGCTTTTCATGAATTAGCAAAAGCCAAATCATTCCGGCAACCGACTCCGGGATTAGATTATTTGCGAGCCATCTGCTTTATCAATCTGAATCAACTTGAGGGAGCCAAAGAAGCCTTAAACGAAGAATTGCGATATTTCCCCAACAATACTGAAGCCCGAACCCTGCGCCATCGCATTTTGTCGCAACTTTCTTCTCACAATTCCGCCCCAATTGATGACCCGGAATTTCAGGAACTGCTCCGGATCATTCGCCCTTACACCATGTTAAGCGAACTCCGCCTCTATTCCCTATTTTCCCTCACCAAAACCCTCTGTTTACAAAATATTCCCGGCAATATTGTCGAATGTGGCGTCGCCGGTGGCGGATCAACGGCATTAATGGCTGCTGTCATGAAACGCTACAGCAAACAACCCCGGTGGTTATATGCCTGTGATTCGTTTGAAGGAATGCCAACCCCCACAGCAGAGGACAAACATAACGGCATCCCCGCAGAAGCAACGGGGTGGGGAACAGGGACCTGTGCTGCGCCGGAAACCAGTGTTCGAGAAATTTGTACTCAACTGGGTGTAATCAACGGGGTCAAACTGATCAAAGGCTATTTCCAAGACACCTTACCGAAAATGCAAAATCCGATGGGGATGATTGCATTGCTGCATATTGATGGAGATTGGTACGAATCAACCCAAACGATTTTACAGAACTTATATGATCGAGTAGTCAATGAAGGGGTGATTCAAGTTGATGACTATGGGTACTGGGACGGATGTCGCCAAGCGGTTCATGAATTTGAAACCCAGCGTCAGATAAAATTGGAAATTAAACCCATTGACAACACCGGAGTTTGGTTTGTAAAACCTGATAAATTCCCAGTTAATCCGGAATTAGAAGCGCAGATAATTGCTGAATTTGCCCAGGATGATCCGGTCGCTTATGGGATTGAAAGTCAAATGTCAGCGAATGAAAGATTTCAACTTTACTACACCCTGCGTCACCTCGTCTCTAAAACATCCAACCCCCTGCGATTTATAGAAATTGGCTCTTATGCTGGGGCCTCGTTATTTTTAACCTGGAAAATCTTAAAACGGATGGATCGGGCGATGGCTGGATTTGCCGTAGAACCCGGGGGACAACCGCAATTTTATGAAGTGTTAAAACAGGTGCAACCGGAGGTCAGTCATTGGCGGTTATTTTCCCATCAAGCTGCGGGAAAATTTCCCCAAATCTGGGAAAAGGATGGAAATCAACCCGGGTTTATTTTTGTAGATGGAGATCATACTTATCCCGGAGTAAAGCAGGATATTCTCAATTATTTTCCCCTCTTAGCACCGGAGGGGATTATGATGTTCCATGATTATCTACCCGTCCTGAACGACCAGAATCGAGATGCGATTTTCTTCCATCATGGGAATCAGGAACCGGGGATTCGCCAAGCCTGTCAGGAGTTGATGGAAAATACTTATGGTTGTGAAATTCTGGATATTCCCTTACTCTATCCCACAGATCCGACGCAAACTCAAGCCCATTTACCGATTATTCCCGGGGTCTATTCAACGATTCGAGCCTATCGCAAACCTGCCCAGTAAAAAAAATCATGACTAAAATTATTCATATTATTCAACAACTGTCTTTAGGCGGCGCGGCGCGTGCTCTGATTGCGACGGCAAAATACTCTTCACAACAGAGTCAGGTTCAGCATCAGGTCATTTCGCTGCTGCCTCTGGATACTCGGGCATTAGAAATCGCTCAAGCGGCTGGAATTTCTGTGATTAATGCGCCCGATCGCGCCCGATTAACAGCGGAACTGCAAAGGGCTGATATTGTGCAGGTGCATTTTTGGAATGTTCCCGAACTGTATGAGTTTTTGCAGTCGAAACTACCGCCGATGCGATTGGTAATCTGGTTTCATATTGCTGGGGATAAACCTCCGCAAGTGGTGACGAAACCCTTAATTGATTATGCAGATTTTGCAATCGCTTGTAGTCCGTACACTTACGAAAATTCAGTCTTTCAGAGTTTGGCTCCTGAAGTGAAGTTGAAAAAAACCCGCATGGTTTATGACACAGCGGATTTCGCTCGCTTGTCAAACTTGCAACCGCAACCCCATAGCACGTTTAATGTTGGTTACATTGGGACTGTCCATTTTTGTAAAATGCATCGCAATTATGTCCCCATGAGCGCGGCGATCGCCATTCCCAATATCCGGTTTATTATTTGTGGTCCGGGGATGGGACAATACTTACAACAGCAAGCCCAACAACTCGGTGTAGGCGATCGCTTTGAAATTCGCGATTATGTGGAAGATATAAAATCCGTCATTGAAACCCTAGACGTTTATGGATATCCCCTTTGCGAAGATACTTATGCTGCTGCCGAATTAAACTTACAAGAAGTAATGTATGCCGGGGTGCCGCCGGTGGTTTTCCCTTATGGAGGAGTTAAACAGCTTGTGGTGGATAACTATACGGGATTAATCGTTCGCAGTGAATTAGAGTACAAACAGGCGATCGAATATCTCTATCACCATCCCGAAGAACGGTACCGATTAGGGCGAAATGCTAAAGAATATGCCTCCCAAATTTTTGATGTAGAAATTGCGGCAAAACAGCTTAATCAGATTTATGACACTCTGATGCAAGGTCCGAAACAAGACCGACAATGGGGCGTTGATAGAACTTCTAATCTGCTGCAACAAACCGTTTCTCTCCGAGATATCATCGGAGCCAGTCAACGCCTTTCCGGCGCGGATTTATTTATTGAATCCTTGGGGGATACCGCTCCACAATTTGCCCAAAGCATGATGGGACAAGAATTAGAGGAATTATGGGAAAGCGATCGCAAAATTGCTGACTCATCTATCTTACTCTATAGTTATGGTTCCGGAGGGATTTTACATTATAAAAATGCCTACCCCGATGATGGCTATTTGAGATTTTGGTCCGGATTGATTCTGCAACAACAGCAACAACACGCTGAAGCAATCGCCGAATTTCAAAAGGCGACAGCCCTCGGATGCAACCATTGGCGGATTTTTTGGTACATTGCACAATCGGCTGCTCAAGTCAATAATATTCCTTTAACGGAACAAGCCTTAACCACAGTTTTGCAGAACGCGCCCGATTTTTCTGAAGCCCAACAACTGTGCGATCGCCTCAGATCTACCCCCTCCCAAAAACCTGCGATTCCAGCCAGTTCCCACCCGCGCGATACCCTCCAGCAAACCCGCCAGCAACTGGCCCAGCAATGGTTAAATACCCCCGAAGAAGAATTACAATCCGCCTATTTAGGGGAACTGGGAACCGCCCATAAAGCCCTCCTAGAGACTGACATCAAACATCACCCGCTCACTCCCACTGAACAAGCATTCATCCGTCAACTTTCCACCCAAATTGCCCAGGGATTTGATGCCCCCAAGGCTTTGCAATCCTTCATTACCGCTACCCTCTATTGCTATCCCCATCAACTCCAGATTCCCTACACCAATGCACCGATTCCCAAATGGTTCGCCCAGGACTATCTCAAATTTATGTTTGCCAGTCCTACCCTGTTCCATGAACCTGGAGAAGTCGAACAATACTATCGCTATTTCCAAGGTTGGATAGAATATGTCCATGAGAAAATATTCACCAATCCCGACTCACCTCTCTGGCAAAGCGTCGCGGAGTTTTTCACCCAGGAAAATGCCAACTTTGCGCCGCTTTACTTTAGCCATGCTAACCTGAAATCTCTGTATATTCACAGAGCAGAGATTATTAAATTTGCCCTCAAGAATCGGGGATTTCAAGTGGATTACGTCTTTCCCCCCCGTTCGGAAAATCGCCCCAAAATTCGGCTGGGAATTTTGAGAGACCATTTCAATCCAGCAACGGAAACTTTGGCAACCTTGCCAGTTTTTGAACATTTGGCTCGCGATCGGTTTGAGATTGTTCTCTATGCGGCTTGGGTCAATGGCAGCCAACTAGAATCGTATTGTCAAAGTCGGGCCGATCGCCTCGTGAAACTACCAGAACCCCTCTTAGAACAAGTCCAAGCCCTCCGCAACGATGACCTAGATATCCTATTCATCGGCACCAATATTACCGAACTCAATAAACCCTTAACCGCCCTCGCCCAACACCGACTCGCCCGAGTCCAAGTCACCTCCATTGCCTCTCCGGTTACCACGGGCATCCGCAATATCGACTACTATATTGCCGGGAATTTAACCGCACCTACTAACACCAGCAGTGAACAGTACCGCGAGAAACTGGTCAATATAGAAGGGTCTGGATTATGTTTCCGGTTCCCTTTACCTGAACCCGCCTCCACCGTCAATCCGACTCGGGCAAGCTGGGGTGCAACGGAGCAAACCGTGGTGTTTATGTCCGGTGCCAACTTCTACAAAATTATTCCCGAACTCACCGAAACTTGGGCCAAAATTCTCGCCGCCGTTCCCCATTCTATTTTGGTGTTATATCCCTTTGGTCCGGCCTGGAATTCCGCTTATCCGGCGATGCCGTTTTTGGAACGACTCCACCGAATTTTTGCCCAACATGGCATTGATAAACGGCGGTTAGTTCTGATTAATACTTTACCGAGTCCAGCGGATATTAAAGAATGCGTCAAACTCGCCGATGTTTATTTAGACTCCTATCCCTATAGTGGGGCAACTTCTTTGCTGGATCCGTTACAACTGGGAATTCCGGCGATCGCCTGGGAAGACAGTACCTTAAGGTCCCGCCAAGCTTCTGCACTCCTGCGGGAAATCTCCCTGGGTGATTTAATTGCCCAGGACGAACGGGGTTATATCCAATTAGCGATTAATCTGGCAACCAATCCTCAACTGCGCCAATATTATTGCCAGCAAATCCAGGGACAAATGCAGCAGAATCCTCCCTTTTTAGATAGTGCTGCTTACGGCCAAAAAATGGCGAATTTGTTTGAGCAATTGTTTCAAGGGAGAGAGAATTCGGGGACAATGGCGAGTGCTACCTCCACTCCCACTCCCGCTACACGGGTCTCTGTTTCTCAGGAATTTCTCAATCGCCTGGTTGGTTGTGCCAATCTGTATTATATTGATCCGTCTGATGAATCCATTCAACGTGAATTGCTCCAACTGCGGCGAGAATTTGCTGAGTTGTGGTTGCAGATACCTAGCGATCGCCTGCGCGAATGCTATAGCAGTGACTTGGGTAAAGCTCATCAAAGTGTCCTCAACAGTGGCATTCAAAATCATCCCTTACTAGAGACAGAACAGCCCTTTGTGCAAGAGTTAATGGCTAAATTGACCCGGGGACTAGATGCGCCATTAGGAATGAATGCACTCCTCGCGGTTCTGTTATATCAACATCGCGATCGCCTCCCTCTCTCCAACCAACCTTTACCGGATTGGGTGAATGGTTAATCGGAATTAATCGTCCCCCACTATAGAACCCGGGTTTCTTGACAAAAACTCTGCTCATTAGCAACAAATTCCGCTAGAAACTCGGGTTCTTGTCCCCGATGATTGACCTCATTGAATACTCTACCGATGTCCTCAGATTACATCCAATCTTCGCTATCACTATCTTGCGCTCGATAGACTCGCCCTTTCCGGTGAATCTCGCGGGTTTTTTCAAACAAATCCTCTTCAGTCATATTCCAACGGAATAACACTTTGTCAATGTCACTCCAGACATCCCGCGACCCTGGAAATCCTCGATAGCGAATTCGCAATCGAGCTAATTCTGCCAGATTATATTCCGTCATATCTCCGGCTAAAATTTTGTCCAGAGTCTCGCGATCCTTACGAGCTTGAGGATGTTGTTGTTCCTGTTTGATTTCAGACATAATTCTGGAGATCCTCCTTTATTAATTTAATGGATACGAACTTGCTGTTTTTTTAGGGCTTCAAAAATTTCATACATATCTTGAGCAAATTTAGCGGGATTCCACAAGGGAGATAGGTGTTTGGGTTGCTTAGACCGGATTAATTGATGGCGAATGTCTTGGCGAACTTTCAACTCCTGACCCAAGCGAACTCCCCACTGGATATACTCGTCCCAACTCCAGGCAATTCCACTCTCAATGCCTAGGGTGTTAAGAAAAGAATATCCCATCCGAGCCAAACAGAGTTCTCCCACTCGGGTGACAAGGGGCAGGTTAAACCACAAGGCTTCTAGGGTATGGGTGCCGCCATTGTAAGGATAGGAATCTAATAAAATATCCGCACATTCGTAGATAGTCCGGTGCTGTTCCTCGGTTTTACTTCGGGATATTAGGATAACCCGACTGCTGGGTACTCCCAACTGAGTACAGGCTTGTTGATAGAGCTCCAAAATCGCCGATCGCTCTCCTTCGCCTTTATGGATTAACACACTATTGGGGACCTGTTTAAGGATTGTAATTTGGGCTAAAACCAACTCCCAATTCAGTTTTTTACCCGGGGCGACACAGAGGTAAGCAATCTGTTTCCAACTGATTCCTAGGCTCAAGCGCACCACTTCTCGCTCGACGGATTGACGCTTAAATCCAGAAACCGCCACAAAGGAATCGGGCATTCGGAGTAACTGCTCGATGTACTCGGCTTCAATGCCTGGGGGATGGGTGTGCCGATCGCCTAAAAAGTAATGGGCTGAAGATAAAAAAGGCGCGTCAAATCCCAGCCAAGAGAGGCAAATCGGGGCAGGTTGACGGTACAAAATTTCTAACTGCTCATAACAGGTGACTGAATCTAAGTCTATTAAAATATCAATTTTGTCCTGGCGAATTTGCTCAAAAATCTCTAATTTGGCAGATTCAAAATTAGCACTTTGCGGTTGATAAAATTGGGTGGCTAGGTTTTTAAACTCTTGAGTTTTATCATCCGTCCCTTGATATTGAGTCACATACAGATAGAGTTCAGCCGATAGGGCCGCTAACTCGCGCAGAATATCTGCACTACACCATCCGATAGAATGGCGGCGGAAATGAGGAGAGAGGAAGCCGATTTTTAGATGGGGGAGAGTGGGGGGATGGGGGGGATGCGGGGAGGAGATTGGTTGTTGGTTGAGGCGGGCTTGATTTTTAGATGCGAGGCGTTTCGCCAAGGTTAGATTAGCCCTAGCATCATCGCGTAGATGGGGTTGAGAAAACATCAGGCGAGAATAAAGCAAGGCGATCGAGTCGAGGTCTAGGCGATCCAGGTCAGACTGAATCTGTGTTTCTAGGGTAAGAAAGGTTTCCAGGGCTAAATTGCTGTATCCCCCATGTAAACATAAGGAGAGATAGGGGAGGGCCGCTAACAGTCTGGTGGGGCCTTGGGCCCGGCTTAAATAGTCTTCAGCCGCTTGTCGCAGGGAGTCAAAATCGATGCCGAAGGGGTCTCGGGAGCGAATCAGATAGAACAAGGCATGGTGTGCTGAGATTAAGTTGGCATCGAGGCCGATCGCCTGAAGAAAGCAGTCCACGACCTCTTGCCATGCTGATCCACTGAGATTTTTATGCTGATGCCCTTGTTGTAGAAGGGCTTGACCTAAATTGTAATGAATCCCTGCTAACTGGGGGCTGAGGGATTGGGCAGTTTTCAGGGCCGCAATCCCACCCTCTAAGGCTCCCTGTTGGATTAGGGCGTTGCCGAGATTAGAATGCGCTTGGGAGAAATTGGGTTCGAGGGCGATCGCCTGTTGGTAGTGGTGAATCGCCTCCTCAACTCGGGCCTGGGTTAAGAGAGTATTTCCGATGGTTAAATGCCGTTCTGCGGTTCCCATAGACGGTTCCAGGCGTAAGGCATCTTGCCAGGACTCTAGGGCCTCCCCGAACCGGCCTAGATCCTGATAGAGCCTCCCCAGGTTCCAGTGAATACCCGCTTGGGAGGGTTCCAGGGAGAGGGCTTTTTGATAGCAGGCGATCGCTCGTTCCGACTCCCCCCGGTGATAGTAGAGGCTGCCCAGATTAGCATGAGCTGCAACAAACTCGGGCAGAATCAGCACCGCCTGTTGATAAGCGCGTTCCGCCGCTGCCCATTTTTGTTGGGATTGGAGGATATTACCCAGGGTCTTGTAAGCCTCGGCGGATTGAGGGGCCAGTTTGAGCGCCCCTTGACAGTGGGCGATCGCCTCAGTTAGTTGGCCCTGCCGCCAATAGATGTCTCCCAGTTGACAATAAGCCTCCACCGCATCCGGGTTAAAGTTTAGGGCTTCTTGATAAAGGGCGATCGCTTCGGACCACTGCCCCTTTGCTCTCAACTGATGGCCCCGCTGGATCCAAACCCCCGATTTTTCCAGATCACTCACTGACATCTCCTTGATCCCCACCGATTTTCGGTCTTGACTCCCATAGCAATCCTAAATCAAAACTGCTCCCTACCTCTACTTTGCCTTATGCAATGCAAGGGATAGCATCGTCTGGGTCTAAAGCAACAATTACAACTTCGTAATAATTAGCCGAAATTTATCCTATTGATAGCAATTCCCTATAGAACCCCTTCGGGGATCGTATAGAAGATTACAATAAAATCCCCTTCCGTAGGCTTTGCGCTCTTTTAGAATCGGAGTAGAGATCACAAAGGGTGGAGCGGTTAAACCGCTCCAGTTGAAACAATTAATAGAGAGAAAACAGATTTCGGGTCTGTTTAATCAATAATGTAGAGACGAGAGATTTGGGTTTTCTAAATCAAGCGCAGGGAATGGCCCCTAGGAGCCGAGCTGTCCAGCTTTGATGGTGTTGGGAGAAAAGAGGCGATCGCTTCTGGGACCCCGGGTTCCCTCACCCACCCGTCCCTGAATCCTTCCTACCTCCGTTAACCGGAGGATTGCAGGTCACAGCGATGATTTTCACTGGGTTCCCCCCATCTAGGCTTGGCCGACTGGCCCCCTATTTGATAAACTTTCCTCGGATCTGCCGGGTCCGAAAAAGAAAACGCAGAATAGAGGAATAAGAGCTGCCTGGGTAAGCATTTTGAGCCATTTTAAGGAAAGGGAACTCTCGGATTGGTATCATAGTCGTGCACCCCAGCATTGTCAAGCTAAAATCAATGAGCCATGCTAATCGGTCACAGTTGGAACAGCTAAAATTTTGCCATCTTGCCAGACTAGACATTAGCACCCAATTGGGCTAGACTTGCTGCTGACAGAAAGTCCAGACGACTCAACCAAAGTCAAGGGTTTCCTAGGTTAGCTGCCTGAGCAGACTTGACAAGGACGACACGAAACAGATGAGGAGTGAGAAACTGAATGGTTAGAATACTCGATACAAACCCGATAAACCCGAACGATACCCTAGATCTACTTTCGTTTGCCCTAGGCGCAGATACGGTTCTGGGCAGAACGGGAACCGATTTTATTACCACCGATACCCTCGGTGGGAGTTTAATTTTTGGGAATACCGAAAATGATTCCCTGACCTCTAGCGGCCCGGGAGATACCCTTTATGGGGGTAAAGACGATGACTTTTTGGTGAGCAAAGCCGGAGGAAGCGTCTTCTTTGGCGACTTAGGCCAAGACCGGTTTGAATCTCGCGGAAATACTCACAGAGGGGCCGACACAGTTTACGGTGGCACCGACAGCCAATCCGAGAACCGAGAACAAGATGGCGACGATATTTTCAACTTTGGTAACGGTCGGGGGGGCAACTTCGCCTTTGGAAATGGCGGCGATGACTTCATCAGTGGCTCCGGCTTCGGTGGAGATACCCTCTACGGTGGTATAGGCGACGATACCATCCAGGTGATTGAAATCGCTGGAGAGGGCGCGGGTGCCTCAGGTGGTGGCGCGGCCTTCGTCCCCGATACCGTTGCGGGCATTGGCTTCATTCCTCCGTCCACATCTGGCGGTGGATCGGGTGCAGGAGTGGGCGTCGTTCTCGAAGCAGGCGTACCTGTTCCCAGAAACCCCGGACGCAACTATCTCAGCGGTGACAAAGGCAACGACGTCATCTTTGGGATTGGCGATCGCGATAGCCTGATTGGGGGTGAAGGAAACGACTCCCTGTTCATGCTCAGTGCCAAAGCTACTACAGAACTCGGGTTATCTACCGAGGGGCAGAACACCGTAGTCGGTGCGCGAAGCGCACTCGCAGGCTTCCCTCGCAACAACTTGTTAGATGGCGGGACCGGGAACGATTACATCTACTCCTACGGCGGCGATCGCGGACGCCAGACCATGATGGGGGCGGAGGGAGATGATTCCCTGTTCAACCGAGGCAGTCAGGTCCTGGTATTCGGTAATACAGGCGTAGACTACTTAGAAACCCAGGGGTTCAGTCGGAGTACCTTATATGGTGGACAAGATAATGACACCGTGGTTTCCGGTCTCTCCCTGGTCACGGGTATCACAACCCTGGGTGGCGGCACCAACCTCCTGTATGGAGATAAAGGCAACGATACGATGCTCAGTACAGGTGTCCGCGATACCTTATATGGTGGCAACATCGAAGACAACGACACGATCGCCGGAAACAATCTGGACCGCATATCCCTAGGTGGAGCTTCCAGCATTGGCTTTGGTAACCAAGGTAACGACACCCTGATTGGTGCAGCAGGCTTCGTGTCTCTGTACGGTGGTCAAGATAACGATTTCATCACCGCATCGGGAGCCAATTCCTATCTGTCCGGGGACAAAGGGCTTGATACCCTGGTCCTGGGATTGACTGGCACAAACAGCACCTTAATCGGTGGCGAAGGCAATGACTCCCTCTATGCCCGGAACGGTGGCGGTAAAAATCTGCTCATGGCCGTCTCCGGCGATAACGTGCTGGTTGCTGGTAAGGCTGATGACACCCTGATGGGCGGTAGCGGGAATGACTTCCTCGTGGGGAGTGCAGATGTAATTGGAGATACCCTCCGGGGAGATAGTCCCGGGATTGATACCCTGGAAGGGTTCAAAGGGGCTGACAGCCTGATTGGAACTGTAGGAGCAACCGATGGCTTCCTCTATGCCAGCTTTGAAGATGGTGGTGGTATTGGTGCTACCGGAGACACGATTACTACCTTCGAGAAAGGTACCGATAAGCTGTACCTGAGTCGTTCCGGCTTCGCGTTTGTCCCGGAAGCTGCTTCCGGACTGCGGACGGGTATTGACTTCTTCTCCGTCGGAACCGATGCGGCTTACGGTGGTACATTCACGACCATTGCCAGCGGTCAGCAGACTCCTGCGATCATCTTTGATGCTCAGAATCAAGGTGGCTTCTTGCTCTGGGATTTGTCTGGCGCTGCACCTGCGCCCGCTGGTGCCACCCTTGATATTGTTACCCTTGCCGTTGTGGCAACCGGAACAATCACCCGTGACGATATCGTGATTTTCTAAATTTCAGTTAACTGAATCCAATAAAAAGAGCTAGAGATTTTGATCTCTAGCTCTTTTTGTTAGGGGATAGACTTTGCTCGGGGATAAATTGATACTAAATCCGGATTCCGTAGGAACTGTTCATTCTATCCGGGAGAGATATTAATGCCTCGACCGATTAGGTTGAGAAATGCGGTGCCAAAATGCTGAATCTCCAGGAAACTGGCATAAGCGGGACCGGGTTTATAGATTCTAAAAGTTCGCATGATGCCGAGAGTGGCTACGCTTTCCAAGGGGCCGATAAAACTGGTATCGCGGTCTAAAAAATAAGGCTGAGACGCCCAATAGGCCATCTGTTTGGCATTCAGAAAAAAGCATCCCGAATGAGGATTGAGCGCTCGTTGGAAGACTACAGGTTGCTCCATGATATTGCCCTTCAACTCTGGGCGGTCCTCCACCTTCTGAAACTGGGCCGTTGCCCTAGGTAATAAATCCCCATCAATATAGACCTTACCTACCCGACCGGGAGGCGAAATTTCATAGCGATTGGGTTGCAACAGATTCAAATCTCCCGCTTGGGAGGAAAACCAGTTTAATTTAATAAAAAACCAGGGGTCATGGAGGATGAGGTCATCTTCCAAATAGCAATAATAATCATAGCGACCCAAACTATCCCGCAACAGGGCGTGACATTCAAACCCCAGCATCAAGGGTTCTGCTTGGGTGGCGTGATGGTGGTAAATCTGATGGGGAACGGGCAACTTGTCTAAAACATGGCGGTTTTGAGTGGTACAAATCACGATGTCAATATCTAAGCCTTGACCCTGATTCGCGGGGATTGCTACAGATTTAGCGATATCCAGCAGACCTTGATATTTCCCTAAAATTGCGCCCAAGTGGGTTAAAGACTGACTCAATGCCACAATCCGCGATCGCGGGTCTTTGCTCAGAGATCCATGTTTCCCTCCGCCATCGGGATTGAAATAATGCGCGATCGTGACCAGTATTTTCATAGATATCAGTTGAGATGGGGGTGATGGGGAGATGGGGGAGATGGGGGAGCAAGTGGCAACACCCGCTGGGGGATTTATCCCCCACCCGCTGGGGGTTTTAACCCCCAGCTAATAGCTAAAGTCGGTTAAAACCGACTAAAAGTGTTATCCCGTGGTGTTTTCAGTCGGTTTTAACCGACTTTAGCTATTAGGTTTTAACCCCCGCCGGTTGGTGTTACCTCAAACAACTCCGGTAGCCGATCGCGCAATTCTTGATTCAACTGGGGGAGGCGATCGCGCAGGGACAAATACCACTGGTGACGTTCCCGATAATGCTGAGAAAGCAAGCGATTTTCAGCCACCCACTGATAAGCATTCTGCCCTAAACCCCTCCGCAAATCCACTTCTCGGATTAAAGATTCCAACGTTTTACCAAACTCCGCTTCTGAGCGATAAATTAACCCCGTTTCTCCCTCAATAATCGTTTTCTCATAGACCGTCGGACTTGCAACCACTGCCACCCCATGACCGGCACATTCCAGAAACTTTAAATCCGACTTCATACTATTAATCCGAGTCGGCGTCAAAGGCAGCAATGCCACATCACAGCTATGCAACACCTCCTGATAAGTTTCATAAGGAGAGAAGGGTAAAAACTCCTTATTCTTGACCTGTAGTTGCTCAAAAAACTGGCGATCGTGCAGCACTTTTACCCGGACTTGTTTCTTATATTTTTGCAGAACCCGATTCAACTCCGGCATAATCGGTTGCCAATCCGCCTCACGATTGAGCGCCCCAAAAAAGATAGTACAAGTCTGCTCATCAGAATAAGTTCGTTTCGGGGGTAAATAGCCCAATTGATTTTTAAAGACTGCCACATTGGGATTATATTGGCGTAAAAAATCCGCCAAGGGCTCCGTAGAAGTTTGCACGCCGTGACAACCTCGATAACTTAGAAACAGATTCTTTTCATATTCCGGACGACGCAGGGGATCATCATCAATTTCGGCTATAATTAAATAGCCGAGTTGCAACAATTGTTTGAGTTTGACCACATCTTCGGGATAGTCCATAATGGTCCGCTGCCAGATAAAGACTTTTTCCTCTTGAGGGAGTGCTGCATTCAAATTAGCCGATCGCACCTCGGAGATTGTTCGCACCCCTGGAATCGTCGCACTGAGGCGATCGGGTTCCAACACCCGGGGGCGATCGCACCCCGTTGGGGCCATAATAATCGTCTGAATTAATAACCGTCTCGGCGGCACTTCCGACTTAATCCCTCTCACCACATATTGAATCGCCCCCGTTTGAGTTTCAAACGTTTTCGGGTCAATTCCTAACCCTTGAACCACCGGGGCCATTAACTGCTGGAACTGCTGAAACGCCGGAGGTTTTCGTCCGCGAGTTTGGATTTCATAACTTTGTAACCCCGCCTGAAGGAATAACTTTTTCACCTCATCTAACGTAAAAAACCGTAAATGAGTGCGATCGAGCAACCCTTGGTCCTGATACTCCCAACTCCCTCGCAACAAATTAACAATCGCCGTCCAATGTTGAATATTTGGAATACAAGCCAAAACTTGACCCTCATCCTTCAACCATTTCACATGATGCTGGAGAACCCGCCAAGGATCACGCAAATGTTCCAACACATCCCCATATACCAAACAATCAACTGACCCTTCTTCAAACTTGAGCCGCCCATCCTCAAAATCCTCCACATTCGCAACAATTACCTCATCCAAACGTTGCCCCGCCACCGCTGCCGCTTCCTGATTAATTTCTACCCCAATATAACGCCCATGAGGATTAATCCGCTTATATTGCGCCCCCATCGCCCCTGCACCACAACCCACCTCAATAATCACCGCCGCATCTGCCGGTAAAACTTTCAACAAATCTGGATTCACCCGGTCATAATAATCAAAATCCGTCATAAAATCATCAATCCCTTCTTTCTATAAATCTCTTCCGTGAAAATTCGTGAAATCAGTGTTTCAAATATCCCCCTGCCACCTCACCAACTGACTAATTTTTTCACTCCAAACCCTCCCAAAATGCTGCACCTCCAAAAAATTAGCCATCGGAGGTGCAGGTTTATAAACCTTAAATGTCCGCATAATTCCCAGAGTCGCCGCACTTTCCAACGGACCCACAAACCGGGTATCTCGGTCTAAAAAATAGGGTTGCTGCACCCAGTATTCCATCTGGCGAGCATTTAAGAAATAACAGCCAGAATGGGGATTGCAAGTGCGATGAAAGGTGACTGCTGTCCCCATAATCATGCCGGTGAGTTGAGGGTGTTCGTGAACATTTTGATAGGATGCGGTAATTTTGGGGTGGAGTTCCCCATCGATGTAGGTTTTGCCGATGCCGGGGTGGGTGGATTGTTCATAGCGGTTGGGTTGGAGGAGATGGCGATCGCCTGCTTGTTGGGTAAACCAATTCAGCTTGATAAAAAACCAGGGGTCCTGCAAAATCAGGTCATCTTCCAGAAAACAGTAATAATCATACCCGCCTAAGCGTTCTCTCAAAAGGGCCTGACATTCAAATCCCAGCAGCAGGGGTTCGGCATTTGTGGGGTGATGGGTCCATAAATGGGAGGGGAGGGGCAGGCGATCGAGAATATGGTAGCCTTGGGTCGTGCAAATCACAATCTCAATGTCAGTCTGTAGGGATTGATTGGCGCTGATCGCAACCCGGTTGGCATAATCCGTGGCATACTGGGAGTTTCCAAATAACTGGTGCAATGCAGTGAGGTTTTGGGTGAGTGCTTGAATGCGCGGTGTGGAATCGTCGCGTTGAGCACCATACTTGCCAATCCCATCCGGGTTGAAAAAGTGAGCCAGGGTAAATAGGATCCGCATAGAAATTTTAGGCTTTAATCCGATGAAGTTTGAGGCTTGTTCAAGACAGTTAATGACGACCTTTGCCACAATTTTAGATCCAGAACGTCAGGGGACGGCGATCGAAATTGGGGTAGGAACCCAAGATTATTATTTTGTAGATTTTGTCAAAGCGGGGTTTCCCACCTTGGCGGTGGAACCCGCCCCAGCAGAGGAACTACAGGTCACTTGTCAGCGGTTGAATGTCCCCCTGGAACAAGCGGCGATCGCTGACAAAAATGGGGAAGTCACCCTGTATTTGGGGGAATACCAAGGTCAGATTAATGTCAATTTGAACTCCTTAAATCCAGATTGGTGGGGAGTGGCAAACCCTCAACAGTCGGATTCTCCCAGTCAGAATAGAACCCCGGCCAGCCTGAATGTGCCTGCTTTCACCTTAAAAACTTTACTACAAAATCGCGGAATTGAACGGCTTTCTATTTTAAAAGTGGATACAGAAGGCAGCGAATTTGGAATTATTAATGGACTGCGGGAGATTCCTGTCCAAACGTTACCGAGTTTGGTGCAATTTGAATATGGCGGGGGAGGCGATCGCGAGAGTCAGGAAGGGGGATGGAACCCTAAATATTTTCAGAGTACCCTGGATTGTTTAGAGGTACTAAAAGCCCTAGGATATGAATGGTTAGTGCTGATTGATCGGGATTTGCCGCGTCCCTGCTCCTTTGCACTTCAAGAGATTACTAACTTTGAAGAGATATTTCATCCTTTGTCCCATGTTGGCAATGCGATCGCCTGTAAAACTCACCACATCACCTCCCAAATCAACCTAGACTCTCTCTGTCAGCCTTATCTCAATTATTCTAACAAATTAGGCCAAAGTTTGGTCAATGTAGAGTCTTCTAACATTGTCCATTCCTTTAAATATATTCTGCCTTATGTCATCATTCATCAGTATAAAATCAAACGTCGTCCTTTACGAGTCCTAGAGTATGGGCCGGGATGTAACACCTCGCAGTTTATCAAATCATTAGTCTGTCAGCAAATCGTCTCTGTCGAACACAATGCCGACTGGTATGAAAAATTTACGCCCATCGTCAAATCGGCTCAAGGCATAGATATTGACTATCGATTAATAGAGGTTAAAAGTCAAGAAGGAAAAGCCTATTTAGGGGGACCTTGCTGGACTGAATCCGAGATTTTAGAGTATTGCAAATATCCCTTGAAATATGGCCCAGGCTATTTTGATATTATCTTTGTCGATGCAGGCGATCGCCAGGACGAAGTAACCATTAAAGATCCCACTTATCCCGGTTGTCCCGTTCGCCATCTCTGTTTAGAATTGGCCCATACCCTCTTAGCGGATCAGGGAGTGGTGGTTCTCCATGATCTAGCCGGTTCTTTTCCTACAATGAATCGGTCCTTAGTCGAACCCCTCCAAACATTTTCCGGGGTTAAAAGTTTCCCGAAAGTTTGCACAACTATTTTATCTAATTCCCTGAATTTGGATGAATTGGAAGGGTTTATTTCTAGTCTCTCTCCCCAGACTCTTCCCCAAGACTCTGTAAAAACGGAGATTCCCTCTAGTCGGAAGAGTTCCCCTCCTGACCCAAAAATGTTGGATTTATCCCAACTCTTAGAGGAGCATTCTATCACCCCTCGGGGAGTCATTCATGTGGGAGCGAATGAAGGCGAAGAACTCAAAACTTATCACGAACTTGGCATCAAAAAAGTCTTATTTATTGAAGCCAACCCTGCCGTTTTTCAGGTATTAAAAGGCCAATTGAGTGACGTTCCTAACCTGATCGGCGTAAATTGTGCAATCTCCAATTTTAATGGAACTGCAATCTTGCACGTCACCTCAATGGATGCAGCCAGTTCTATTTTACCCCTGAAACGGGTTAAAGAGTATTATCCTGAGATTCGAGAAACCCATCAAATTCAAGTCCAATGTAAAACCCTAGATACCCTTTTGGCAGAATTAGGGTTAAATCCAGCGGATTTTAATCTATTGAATTTAGATATCCAAGGTGCAGAATTTTTAGCCCTTCAAGGGGCAAAAAATCTGCTGCAACATATCGAAGCAATTAATACCGAAGTCAATTACGAGGAACTGTATGAAGGGACACAATTAATTGACCAAATCGATGAATTATTAGCCCAATTTGACTTTGAGCGCGTGGCAACAGTGACCCCCTATCATCCGTCCTGGGGGGATGCGTTTTATGTCAAAAAACCTTTAATCACCCTCTCCACCCTGGGTACTAATGGACGGTTTGCCAATCAACTGTTTCAGTATGGGTTTTTGAAACTTTACGCTCAAACCCACGATCTGCGAATAGAAACTCCGGAATGGATTGGACAGTATTTGTTTGGACATCAAGACCCCCCCTTATCTAAAAATTTACCTGAAGTTAAAGATATCAGTACCCAAGCCGATGACTCGCCGATTTTGCAACGGCAAACTCCTTTAAAAAATGTCGATATTTGGGGCTATTTCCAGTTTAATACTCAGTATTATTCTCAATATAAAGATGAATTTTGTCGCCTGTTTCAACCTGTCCCCGAGGTAAAACAACAACTCGACCCGGTACGCGATCGCCTGCTTGCTCAAGGCAAAACTATTATTGGATTGCATATCCGACTCAAAGATTATGGCTTTTCCTACTTTTTCATCGCCCCCCTTATCTGGTATAAAACCTGGTTAGCCCAAATCTGGAATACCCTGGATCAACCTGTCTTATTGATTGCCAGTGACGAACCGGAAAAAGTCCTACCTTATTTTGCCGAATATCAACCTGTTACCGCCAAATCCCTGGGGGCCAACTTACCGAAAGCCGACTTTTATCCAGATTTTTACTTATTAAGTCACTGCAATATTCTGGCGATTTCTAACAGTACCTTTTCCTTTGTTGCCTCCATGCTCAATCGGCGGGGAACCTGCTTCATGCGGCCCAAATTGTCCGCTCAATCTCTTATTCCTTACGACCCTTGGAATAGTGAACCGATTTTGCATGATGCCAAAGTGCCGAGGAAATATGAACCCGCCTGTTTGCGACCCTTGCGAGAGCAAATCGCCGATCGCTGGTTGAGTTTAACCGGCGATCAACTTAAACTCAGCTATTTGAGTGGCGTGGGTATCGACGCGAAAATCCTGCTCGATAAAGGGGTAAAAAATGAACCCTTGACGGACAGTGAAAGAGAGTTAGTCCAACAGTTAAAGTCAGAAATTACCCCCCGATTGGATCAGCCCAAAGCGATGCAATCTTTTCTCGTGGCGATGTTGTACCGGGATGCCTATCAACTCCCTTTCCCCTATAACGGCGCAGCAATTCCCAAGTGGTTTTTCGCGGATTTTTGGCAATTTTTATTTGCCGCACCCAGTACCTTTTCCGAACCCGGAGAACCAGAACAATACTTTCACTACATTCAGGGATTGGTCAATTATCTCCATTCCCATCTAGTGAAAAATCCCCATTCAGACCTATGGCGGTATATTGCCTTATGTTTTATCCAATCCCATAATTTTAAAGCCCTATGCGCTTGGGAAGGGAATGGGTTGAAAATTACCCAGAAACGGGGGGAAATTCTGGAATTGACCCTCAAAACTTTGGGGCAAACCCTGGATTATGACTTTCCCCCTCGTCCTCCTTATCGGGGTAAAATTCGCCTGGGAATTCTGCAACATAACTTTTTTGCGGCGAAGGAAACGGTGGTCACTTTGGCCGCCTTTGAGCATTTAGACCGACAGAAATTTGAGGTCCGGTTGTATGCGATCGCATGGCAAGAGACCCCCTTGCAACAAACCTGCCAAAATTGTGCGGATAGCTTCGTGAATCTGCCTCAGAAATTGAGGGACCAAGTGGAGAAAATTCGCGGGGATGATTTGGATATTCTGCTGATTGGTAGCGACATTTCCAGCAATACCAATGCGATCGGCTTATTAGCTTGCCACCGCTTAGCGAGGGTGCAATGTACCGGGGCCTGGGTGACAACTACCACGGGACTGCGCCAGATGGATTACTACATTACCGGGGATTTGATGGTAGGACCCCGGTTCCAAGACTACTATCAGGAACGAGTCGTGACAGTGGAAGGGTCCGGACTCTGTTTTAAGCGACCCCAACCCGGGGAACGAGCGCGAATCCAACCGACGCGCCACCGTTGGGGGGTTCCCGAGGAAACCATCATCTTTATTTCCGGGGCCAGTACCAACAAAATCGGTCCTCAGATTCGGGAAACCTGGGCCAAAATTCTGGCGGCAGTGCCTAATTCGATATTGGTGTTATATCCCTTTGGAGCAATGGGGGCCAAGTTTTATCGCACCAGTCCCTACGACAATCAGACCCAGATAGTATTCCAGCGATATGGAATTGACCCGACGCGGTTCGTAGTAATGGAGCAGTTGAATTCTGTACAGGAGCTAAAAGACAGTTTGCACCAAGCGGACCTGTATTTAGATGCTTACCCGGATACCGGGGATTTGTCCTTAGTGGATCCCTTAGAAGTGGAACTGCCGATGGTGGTGCGGGAGGGGGAAGCCCCTCAAACCCGGCGATCGTCGGCCCTATTGCGAGAGTTGCAGCTTGGACAATGGATTGCCCAGAGTGAATCTGCCTACATTGATTTAGCGGTGTCCCTAGCGACCAATCCGAAGCAACGGGAACAGTATCGGGAGCAACTTCACCGGAGTTTCCAAAATACAGTTCCCTGCCTGGATACCCGAGCTTATTCCGCCAAAATCGGAGCACTCTTAGAAAAACTGGTTCAAAACCAAATTTGAACCCAGTTCAAGGAAAAATAGCTCAGGGGGACATAAAGTTAGGATGACAGGGGTGAGTTGGGCAACCTGTTTAAAGAAACCAATCCCGGTTGACTAGCGTCCCCGGTAGTAGAGAGAACTCAACGGCGTATCTACTAAGATAGTAAATAGCTGTAAAATTTTTTTTCAGGGCAGCAACGGCAATGGGGAAGGGTCAGACAACAACAGGATCAACGATCAGCCAGAGGATGAGCTATGGACGGAATGTTCTGGGTGCAGTTAATCCTTCATCCTAACTAGCTTCCTTCATCTTGCCCGAAGGGGTAAGTTGATATCGACCGTTCCAAGAGTGCCATCAAGCGAGAGTTTGACCCGCTGTTTATGATGGGAGAGCATCACCCAATTGCCCGAAACCCAAACCAAAACTCAATTCAGGAAACAAAAAGTGCTGGCAATGCCAACTAGGATTGGTTATATTTGTGGTCTTGTAGAGGTTGAACATGAGTGACCTTTTCCAAGTTGGCGACATAACGATTAAAGCCGAAGACATACCGGCCTTATTAAAGCGGTATCAGTTAGATCTGCAATTTTGTCGGGGTGTCGTCCTAGATCAAGGAATAGCCGAGGCGAAGATCACGGCAAGCGATGAAGAACGCTTAAGAGCGCTTGAAGACTTTGCGGTGCAGCAAAAGCTCACCTCCCCTGAAATCCGGGAGGCGTGGCTCAAAAGCCAAGGCATGACGGAAGAACAGATGCAGGAGTCTGTGGTGCGACAGATATTGATAGAAAAATTCAAGACAACAACCTGGGGGCCAAAAGTTCAAAGTTATTTTATGACCCGCAAAAGCGACTTGGATAAAGTGGTTTACTCCTTAATTCGCACTCAGGATGCGGGTCTAGCCCAAGAAATCTATTTTCGGATTTCTGAAGGGGAACAAAGCTTTGCAGATGCGGCTGCCGAATACTCAAAAGGTCCAGAAAGCCGAACTGGGGGATTACTGGGACCTGTTGCGGTCTCTCAACCCCATCCCCTGATTGGTAAACTGTTGTCGATTAGTCAACCGGGGCAACTTTGGCCGCCTCGACAATTGGATGTATGGTTTGTGATTATTCGATTGGAAAAATTTATTCCAGCCCAACTGGACGACAGTATGCGTCGGCAATTAATCGACGAGATGTTTGAAAATTGGTGGCGAGAACAGGTGCAAAAAGTCGGGTCATTGCAGTCTATCGCGGGTTAGGCGCTTCGGAACGTTTCATCATGACATCAACAATCGATCTCTCTCAAATTTCAGAATTTTTAGGGAAAACGGCCCCCTTTAATCGCCTCAGCGATCGGGCCTTGGAAAATCTGGCCACCCATTGTGAATTGTTGCGGTATCGGACGGGTCAACCGATTTTTGAGCTGGGCAAAATGCCGACGCAAGTGGCGGTGATTTATGAGGGCCAGGTGCGGGAATTGGCCCATGACCAACGTAGCCAAACTATGGTCAGTTTGCGGTTAGCCGGTCCGGGAGAAATTCTCGGGTGGGGTAGCTTGGTGCGAGGAGTGCCTGTAGAGAGTGCGATCGCCTCTCGGGAAGTGATCTGTGTCTGCATCCGGGCCAGTACGTTCTTAGAACAGGTGAAATCGGAAAAAATCTTCCGAGAAGCCTTTGAGCAACAGGCCGCCTTGAATGAGGTATTTGAGCTACTCTCCGGGGAACTTCAGCGCCGAGCCGATGCGACTACCAATGCCAAAGACTTGACCCTGCAATTCCAACCCCGGGCAGTCGTCATCAACATCCCCAAAGGGAAAGCCAATCTAACTGAACTCGATCGCGAGCATCTCTGGTTTCTCAGTACCGGAACCATCGGCGAATTTAACAGAGGCAGCCGCCTGATGGTGGATGCCAACACCATTGGCAAGCTTCCTTGTCCGGACGGGGCCAGAGTTGTGGGCTTACCCCTGTTTGATATGGCGGGAACTCCGGTGACTCCCCAGGAGAATGGGGGTGCGATCGCCGATTCCCATAGCGCGATCGCCCCCACGCCGACCATCACCCCCACGGTGGTGGACCCCATCCCCTACGCCCCCGATCGGCCCCCAGAGATTGAAGCCGAAGAGAGCACCCCAAGGGGCAAAGTTAAATATCCCTTCATCCGGGGAAGAGGCCCGATTCAAGGGTCTTTAGCCTGTTTTCAAATGTTGGGGAAACAATACCAGATTCGGGTGCGCCGTGACGTCGTGCAGCGCGTCTTGGAAAATCAATATAACTCCCACGGCAAACTGACCCTACAATCCTGTGGGTCCGTAGCCGCCATGATGGGATTTAACGGACAGTTAGTCACCGTCCCGATGGAAGTCCTTCCCCGACTCAAAGCACCGGCGATGATTCGCTGGGAAAATAGCTTTGCCCTCTTATTCAGCGTCAGCGATCGCGAAGTCGTTGCCGCCATCCCCTCCAAAGGCATCATTCGCCGTAAACCCCAAAAATTCATCCAGGAGTGGCAACTCGTCACCCCCACCGAAGAAGGAAAAGAAGGCGCCGAACAGGTCCTCCTCCTCGTTCCTCCCGCCGAAGACAAACAAGACACCTTTAACTTCTGGTGGTTCCTCCCCGAACTCGGCAAATATAAAAGTGTCCTAGTCCAAGTCTTCCTCGCCTCCTTCTTCGTTCAACTCTTTGGGTTAGCCAACCCCCTAATCACCCAGGTGATTATCGATAAAGTCATCGGTCAAAGAAGCCTAGAAACCCTGGATATCCTGGGCTTATTAATGGTTTTAGTAGCCGTCTTTGAAGGGGCGCTCACCTGGTTACGGACCTATTTATTCGTAGACACCACCAACCGCATCGACTTGAGTCTCGGGTCCCAGGTCATCGACCACCTACTGCGACTCCCCCTCGGCTACTTCGATCAAAGGCGTGTCGGTGAACTCGCCGGACGGGTGAGCGAACTGGAAAAAATTCGCCAATTCCTCACTGGGACCGCCCTCACCGTCGTTCTCGATGCCTTATTTTCGGTGATTTATATCGCCGTCATGCTCTCCTACAGCCTCCTGATGACCGCCGTCGCCTTGGCAGTCGTCCCCCTGATGGCCCTGTTAATCGCCGGGGTGTCGCCCATTGTCCAACGGCTGTTACGCAAACGGGCCGAGCGATACGCGGATACCCAGTCCTATCTCGTCGAGGTCCTCTCCGGGATTCAAACCGTCAAGGCCCAAAACATCGAACTCACCTCCCGATGGAGTTGGTACGATCGCTATGCTCGCTATATCAGCGCTGGGTTTAAAACCGTCGTCACCTCCACCACCGCCAGTTCTATCAGTACCTTACTGAATAAAGGATCTGGACTCGCCCTCCTGTGGGTCGGTGCTCATTTAGTTCTGAGTGACCCTCCCCAAATGTCCTTGGGTCAGTTGATCGCCTTCCGAATCATCGCCTCCAACGTCACCGGGTCCCTACTGCGCTTTGTCCAAGTCTGGCAAACCTTCCAAGAAACCGCCATGTCTGTTGAACGTCTGCGGGATATCTTAGAAGCGCATCCCGAGGCAGATGACCAGGACCGCAGCAATATCCCCATGCCTGCGGTACAGGGGGCCGTCCGATTTGAAAACGTTTCTTTCCACTTTCCCCAGAGTAAATCTCTGCAATTGGCGAACATCAATCTGGAGTTTCAACCGGGTCAGTTTGTCGGCATTGTCGGTCAAAGTGGTTCGGGTAAGAGTACCTTGATGAAGCTGTTGCAGCGGCTTTATGAACCCACGGGCGGTCGGATTTTACTCGATGGTTATGATGTATCTAAGGTGGAACTGTATTCCCTGCGGAGTCAAATCGGTGTGGTCCTTCAGGATACCCTGCTCTTCAATGGAACAGTTCAGGACAATATTGCCTTGACCAATCCTGATGCCGCCACCGATGACATCATTGAAGCGGCCAAAATTGGTGTCGCCCACGAGTTTATTATGACCCTTCCCAATGGATATAACTCTATTGTGGGAGAACGGGGTTCTTCCTTATCTGGGGGTCAGCGCCAACGGATTGCGATCGCCCGGACGGTCCTCCAAAATCCCCATCTGCTAATTTTGGACGAAGCCACCAGCGCCCTAGACTACAATTCCGAGCGCCTCGTTTGTGAAAACCTCGCCGAAGCCTTTAAGGGTCGCACGGTCTTTTTCATCACCCACCGTCTGACGACAGTTAAAAAAGCCGATGTCATCCTCATGATGGACCAAGGCGCAGTGGTGGAACAAGGCACTCACGATGAATTAATGGCTCTCAAAGGTCTCTACTACTGTCTGTATCAACAACAGGAATCTCAAGTCTAGGAATGAAATGGGCAGAATGAGAGATGAGGGCAAAATCCCCCATCTCCCCCATCTCCCTTATCTCCCCCATCCCCCATCCCCCCATCCTTCATAAAACCTAGTCCTAAAACCCATGAAATCAGCAGTTTTCGACCAACCCGTTATCTTAGAACGCCCCCCGATTTGGTCTAGTGTCTTCATCTGGTTAATTATGGGGATGACCGCTTCCGGCGTCGCCTGGGCAGCTTGGGCGCAAATCGATCAATCCGTTGCCACCACGGGTAAATTAGAACCCCAGGGTGCTGTAGTTGAAGTGAAGCCCCCAACCAGTGGTGTGGTGCGGGAAATTCACGTTAAAGGCGGCGAGTTGGTGAAAAAAGGCCAACTCTTAGTGACCTTGGACCCGACCAGTCCGGAAGCTGATGTGGAGTCTCTCAAGCAACAACGAGACGCCCTGATGCGAGAAAATCAGTTTTTTACAGCAGCACTCAGTGGGAATACCGTGGGAGAAGCGGGTTCAGAACTGGAAAACCTGACCAAACTCCGAGCGAATTTAATTTCTGAAACACAATTTTTACAGGCACAGCTCAATGGGGCCGCTGTCGCCAGCAATGGAGGAGACTTCGACCTCAACCAGCAGCAATTGTTAATTGCCTCTCGAAACGAATCTCAGTCGCGGGAACAAGCGGTGTCATTAAGGGTAGATGAGTTGGAAAAACAACTCAACCAGGTGAACAACCAAATTCCCACGGCTCAAGGTCAAATTGCCATCTCCCAGGGACAATTAGAAACCGCCCGCAGACAATTAGAAAGCGCCCAGCGGCAATTGCCTAATGTGATCGACCAACTGGAGAATGCTAGACGGCAATATGTGGCCTCGCAACAACGGCTAGAAAATGCCAAACAAGACCTCCCCAAGGCTCGGGAACGGTTAGAAAATGCCCGTCGGCAGCTACCTAGAGCGCTGGAACAACTGGAAACCGCCCGTCGCCAAATCCCCACAGCTCAGGCGCAACTGGAAACGGCAAAACAGGGCCTCGCGGTGAATCAAAGCATTATGGGGCGGATTCAACCTGTGGTAGCAGAAGGGGCATTGTCTGAACTGCAAGAAGAGCGCCAGGAACAAGAAATTTTGCGCTCTCAAGCGGAAGTGTCTAATCGGGAAGCGGAATTGTTGAGTCGTCAGCAACAACTCGCCGCCCAGGAAGCACAAATTCTGACCCAGCAAAATGAAATTTCCTCTCGGGAAGCTGAGGTGCTGCGAAGTGAAGATGAGATTGCCCGACGGGAAGAGGAACTGTTGCGTTTTCGGAGTGAAATTTCGGCTCGGGAATCAGAAATTTTACGCGCTGAAAATGAGATTGCGGCACGGGAAGGCGAAATTTTGCGCCTCCAAAATGAAGTGCTCTCGCGCTCGGCTGAAGTCGATCGCCTCGGGAGTGAACAAGAACGGCTGAATGTGGCGATGACGCGATCGCGTCAAGAGGTCCAAAATACCCGCGCTATTTCTCAGCGCGATGTTTTAGCCCGCATTGCCGAAAATCAAAAACGCATCGCGGATATTAATGGACAACTCAGCCGCTTAAAGCTGGAAAATGACAAGCGCATTTCCCAAATTGATGGACAGTTAGCTAAGGCCAATTTGGAACTCCAGTATCAAGAACTCAAGGCTCCGGTGGATGGGTATGTGTTTGATTTGAAACCCAATTCTCCCGGATATGTCACCCTAGCCCAATCCCCGGATCCGCTCTTAAAAATCGTTCCGAATAATGAACTCGAAGCCTCGGTTTACATCCAGAACCAAGATATTGCGATGGTGTTAGATGCTCTGCGGAAGAGTCAAGAGGACGGACAGCCTGGGGTCCCAGTTGAGATTAGTATCGAAGCTTTCCCCGCTACGGAATATGGTACGGTGCGCGGTGTGCTAACCTCGATTGGTTCTGATGTGTTGCCTCCCGATGAAACCCGACGCTTTTATGCCTTCCCGGCAACGATTGTTTTAGATAGTGAAAAGTTCTTGTTGGATAATGGACTGCAAGTTAGTCTCCAGTCCGGTATGGCAGTGCAGGGTAATATTAAAATTGGCAAACGCAGTGTGCTCCAGATTTTCTTGAGCCGGATGACGAATAAAACCCGCAGTATTGAGACGGTTAAATAATGTTCCGTCTATTGGAGGAAGTGTCAAGCCGAAAGGGATAGGGTTGAGGCTTGACACTTCTATTCGGGTGCGCTTAGGACAACTGTTCTTGGGTGCGATCGCGATAAATCTGGGCGACTTTATCCTGGGGATTTTTGCATAAACACCGTTCAAAGAGTTCCTGAGCTTCCTCCGGTGAGTTCTGGTTGTAGTAAAATAAGGCAGTTTCAAAGTCCTGTTTTGTCTCTAGCTTGGAAACTTTTAAATCCGGTGGATCGGCATCAAAAACTTCATAGACGGTGACTAATTCTGATTTACCTTTGACTTTCACCGTATCGATTTGGCGAATTCCATACTGAGCGGGATTTTTTAACTGGGAAAAGGTCCGATCAGAAATTAATAAGGAAACATCATATTGTTTAGTGAGTCCTTCAATCCGGGATGCTAAGTTGACGGCATCTCCGATCGCCGTCCCATCCATACGAGTTTTTCCGCCAACGGTTCCTAACATCAAATCCCCGGTATTGATGCCAATGCCAATTTTAATCGGCTGTTCTCCCCTGGAGAGGCGATCGCGATTATATTCCCGGAGACTTCTTAACATCTCTATTCCCGCTTGTACGGCATCATCGGCTTCTCCATTAAATAAAGCCATAATTGCATCGCCAATATATTTATCAATAAACCCCTTATTCGCAGCGATCGCAGGTTCCATTCGTGACAAATAAGCATTAATAAACTTAAACGTATCTTCCGGCGTCATCCGTTCACTTAAACTTGTAAAATCCCGAATATCTGAAAATAAAATTGACATCGACTGATTGACACTATCGCTCAATTTAACATCAATAATGCTTTCTTTATTCAGCATTTGTAAAAATTCTCGGGGAACAAATCGACTGTAAGCTAGGTTAATATGCGAAAGTCGTAAATGCGTTTTAATCCGGGCCAATAATTCATTTTTGGAAATGGGTTTGGTCAAATAATCATTCGCCCCAGAACCAAACCCTTCCACCAGGACATCAATTTGAGTTTTAGCCGTTAACATCAAAATCGGGACTTCCGTCGCTGGAAACACATCCCGCAATTTTTGACAGACTTCTAACCCCGTCATTTTGGGCATCATCACATCCAGTAAGATTAAATCTGGCTTAAACCCGCGCTCAATCACCTCTAAGGCATCCATTCCATTAGAGGCTTGAGTAATGGCATAATTGTGTAGAGACAGATGATTCACCAACACTTGCAAATTAATCGGCTCATCATCCACAATTAAAATCTTAAATTGTTCCGAATTTTCATTGGCATTTAAGAGAGTCAAGGTTCCGATGGACTCCTCGGGGGATATGGGCGCTTTACCGGAGGAATCAAAGGCGATCGCCTGCGGTTCTTCCTTGATAATTTGCGTCGTAACCGATGGGTAACTCAACGGTTCCCCATTGGTTAACTCAACAGATGCGATCGGTAAAGTAAAGGTAAATCGAGACCCCACTCCCACCGTAGATTCAACCGTGATTTCCCCCCCATGTAACTCCACAAGCTGCTTCGTAATCGATAACCCCAATCCCGTGCCCCCATATTCCCGTGCCGTAGAACCATCCGCTTGTTCAAACGACTCAAAAATTCGCTCTAACTTGTCCTCGGGAATCCCAATTCCTGTATCCGAAACTGTAATCGCTAAATAGTCAGAATGATCTGGAGTATCCGCGACCAATTCGCGTAACTGCGCCGATACTTCAATGACACCTTCGGAGGTAAATTTAATCCCATTGGCAATTAAATTTTGTAAAATTTGCTGCACCCGATTTTCATCGGCAAGCACTAACGGAACCTCCGCAGGAATCCCATTGATTAATTGTAAATTCTTAGAGCCAATTAAAGGCTGACAAATAGAGACGGTAATTTCTGCAATTTCTCTCATGCCAATCGGCTTGAGTTGCAGTTCAATGGTTTTATGTTTTAACTTGGAAAAATCCAGCAGGTCATTCACCAGATGGACGAGGCGATATCCACAGTAAACAATCATCCCTAAATTTTTCTGTTGGAGGGAAGTCACGGTGCCTGCGGCCCCATCAATTAGCGACTCAGCTAAACCAATAATGCCATTGAGCGGCGTTCGTAATTCATGAGAGGTATTGGCTAAAAACTCATCTTTGAGGCGATCGAGGTGTTTTAAGTCCAAATTCGCCTGTTTGAGGGCTTCTTCACTATTTCTCAGGGCAGTGGTGGCGCGATTGACCGCATCCTGGAGTCTTGCCGGTGCACTCACCAAAATAAACACCAAACCCCCGGCTAATAGGGCTAATATAGAGCCTCCGGTCCATAACCAGCGGGAAAAGGGGGCGATCGCCGGCCATCCTTCAGCCGGGATTGCCGCTAACTGCCAGGATCCATTGGGCAGAATCACCGATAATAACACCGGACTTTGCTTGAAAATTTGGGGGTCCCCAAAAAAGACCCCTCCGGCAGCCCCCAATCCATCGTTCCCTCGGATGGCATATTTCAGTTGGGAATCCCTCCCCAGCAAACCCGCCTCGGTAAACAGAATATTGCGATCGATAATAATCCCCACCATCCCCCAGTAAGACCCGCTTCCGGGTTCTCCACCGGGAGGTGTCAAAAAGATCGGGGTGCGACTAATAAACGCCAGTCCTTCGGGAACCAGGTCCACAGGTCCAGCCAAAACCGTGCTGCGGGTATTAATGGCCCGCAGAATTGCTTCCCGTTCAGCAGGAATCGTCATCGGTTCAAACCCGATCGCCGCCTCATTCCCCGCGAGGGGATACATATGACTAACAATGGTATTTTCATACAGAGCAATACTGCGAATCCCCTCTTGTTTGGCGACAATCACCCGCGCTAGGTTATCAAACTGCTCGGGGTCAATGTTGGAATTGAGGGCGCTAATATAAGCGACTAACCCCCGTTCCAAAAACAGCCGCTGGTTTAACCCCTGTTCTAACCGGGCCCGGATGGCGCTGACTTCATTCAGGACATTGGCGCGATGCTGCTGTTTCCAGCGCTGTTGTTCAGAATAGTTGAGGATTGCTACTCCAGTTAACAGCAATCCCACGGTGACAGATGCGGCGAGATAGGGAAGCAGACGCACTTTCAGCGCCCAATTTACAGATCGGGTTAAAACGGTGTTTGGGAAATATTTATCAAACAATTGCATCACCATAGAGGATAAACGCAAAGGCGTTTAGGGAAACTACCGCGCTATAAGGAACGTACAGGATCTGAATTCTTGAGTCCTGGGGATCAAGAATGCGAGTGGCTACCCTGAACCTTAAATTTGATAGCACCCTCCATCCAGGCCCCTTTGTGTCCTGGCACCCGTTGGGGTGGCCACAGTTTCTGGATAGGTCTTCTTAAGCCACTGTACCCCTGAGTTTAACGGACTGGAAAATGAGTCATAAATTTTAAACCTCTCGGTTTAACGGTAAGCAATTCTGATAAATTGATGAGCGAGCTGAGTTTAAACCCAAAAACTCCCGGTTGCTATCCCTGACAGTTTTTAATGAACATAATTCCCACTGATATTCCTGATGTCGTGATTATCGAACCGAAAGTTTTCGGCGACGATCGCGGTTTTTTCTTGGAAAGTTATAACCAACGCACCTTGGCGGAAAAAACCGGCATCACCGCCGAGTTTGTCCAAGATAACCACTCGCGATCGCGCCAAAATGTCCTGCGCGGTCTACATTACCAGATTCAACAGCCTCAAGGAAAATTACTCCGCGTTGTCGTCGGTGCCGTGTTTGATGTGGCGGTGGACATTCGCAAAGACTCTCCCACCTTCGGACAGTGGGCCGGTTGTCTCCTCAGTGCCGAAAACCACCGTCAGTTCTGGATTCCACCCGGATTCGCTCATGGTTTTTTGGTGGTGTCGGACATGGCTGAAGTGCTGTACAAAACCACGGAATATTACGCCCCACACCATGAACGCTGTATCCTGTGGAATGATCCGGAATTGGACATCGATTGGCCCTTGAATGGGGCTACGCCGATTTTATCGGAAAAAGACCAAGCGGGTCTGCCTTTGAAAGATGCGGAAGTGTTTGCATGACCCAAATTTTATTAACCGGGATTACGGGTCAATTGGGACAGGAATTGTCTCCGATTCTGCAAGCGGTGGGAGAGGTGACTCGGTGCGATCGCCACACCCTAGATTTAGCTAACCCGGACTCAATCCGTCACATCATGGCAACGGTTAAACCTCAAGTTGTCGTCAATTGTGCTGCCTATACGGCGGTGGACAAAGCGGAAACGGAACCGGACCTGGCAATGGCGATTAATGGCACTGGGGTGGGAATTCTGGCCCAGGAATGCCATAAATTAGGGGCGCGATTGATTCATGTTTCCACGGATTATGTCTTTGATGGCACGCAGTCTCATCCCTATCAGGAAACCGATACCACCCATCCATTAGGACAATATGGTGCATCCAAACTCGCTGGGGAGGAAGCGATTCGCCAGGTGGGAGGGGATGCAATTATCCTCAGAACCGCTTGGGTTTATGGGACCGGGGGTTCGGGTAATTTTGTGAAGACGATGCTGCGCTTGGGGGCCCAACGGGAGGAATTAGGGGTGGTGACGGATCAAATCGGCAGTCCCACTTGGACGGGGGATTTAGCTGCGGCGATCGCCTCGATGATTCAGTTGTCGATTCCCTCGGGGACTTACCATTACACCAATAGCGGGGTTGCCAGTTGGTACGATTTTGCGATCGCCATTTTTGAAGAAGCCCAGGCCCTAAATTTTCCCCTGCAAATCCAACGGGTTAAGCCGATTTCTACCGAAGAGTATCCTACTCCCGCCCGTCGTCCCGCCTATTCGGTCCTCTCCTTGGCGAAAATCGCCGCAACTTTGGGAACTTATCCCCCCCACTGGCGACAGGGACTCCGACAAATGCTCCGGAATTTTAGCGGTTAATTATTGATATGAAAGCACTGATTTTGTCCGGTGGAAAAGGCACTCGCCTCCGACCTCTCACCTATTCCGGTGCTAAACAGCTCGTGCCGGTGGCGAATAAGCCGATTCTCTGGTATGGCATTGAAGGAATTGTGGCTGCCGGAATTACGGATATTGGAATTATTATCAGTCCAGAAACCGGGGAAGAAGTGAAATCCTTGACCGGCAATGGCGATCGCTTCGGTGCGAAGATTACTTATATTTTACAAGAACAACCCGCCGGTTTAGCTCATGCGGTGAAAATTGCTCGGCCATTTTTAGGGGATGCTCCGTTTATTATGTATCTCGGAGATAACCTGATCCAAAGGCCGCTGAATCCCTTTTTGGATAAGTTTAAAGCCGAACAACTGGATGCGTTAATTCTCCTGCGTCCCGTCTCGAATCCCAGCGCATTTGGGGTAGCAAAAGTGGATGAGAAGGGGAAGGTTTTAGCATTAGTGGAAAAACCCAAAGACCCGCCGTCTAATTTAGCTTTAGTCGGGATTTACTTTTTTTCTCCCCAGATTCACGAGGCGATCGCCAATATCCAACCCTCCACCCGAGGAGAGTTGGAAATTACCGATGCTATTCAACGTCTGATCGACTGGGAAACCTTGGTGGAATCCTGCACCCTAGAGGGGTGGTGGTTAGATACCGGAAAAAAAGATGACCTCCTCGAAGCCAATCGCATCATTCTGGATACTCAATTAGTGGCACAGAATCACGCCGAAGTTGATGAAAAAAGTCAGATTATCGGGCGGGTTCAAATTGGGGCGGGAACGAAAGTAATTAATAGTTCAATTCGCGGTCCTGTGATTATTGGCGAAAATTGCTATTTGGAAAACTGCTTCATTGGTCCTTATAGCAGTATTGCGGATCATGTTAAGTTAATCGAAGCCGATTTAGAACATAGTGTGGTGTTGCATAGCGCTCAAATCATCGGCATTCATCAACGATTGGTGGATAGTGTGATTGGCAGGCGCGCACAATTGACCATCGCCCCCCGACGACCCAAAGCACTCCGGTTTATGATTGGCGATGATTCTCAAATTGAATTACCCTAATCGGTTCGGATGAAGGATAAAAGATAAATCCAAATTGGGATAGGTTATCCTTCATCCCAGTTCAGTGGGTCAATTACTCGATGGAATCTCAATCCAGGTGCTTTATTTTGTAACGGTTAATTATTATTCTACCGAGTTAATTGAGCAATTAATTCAATCCATTGAGGACAGTTCTACCCTGGAATATCGGGTGATTATTGTTAATAATTCACCAACGGACGTCTCAATTTACCAGTTGGAATGCGAGTCTACGGTGATTTTGGAGTCTGGGGAGAATGTCGGATTTGGCGCAGGGTGCAATCTGGGACTGGATTGGGTGTATCAGCAAGACTCCCAAGGAATTGTCTGGTTAATCAATCCGGATACCCTCCTGGGATCGCATGGATGGGAACAAGTCCCGAATTTATTTGCCGCGAATCCCGAAGTGTCTATTTTAGGTACAATTGTTTATGAACCCACTGGGACCCTTTGGTTTGCCGGTGGGGTATTTATTCCGAGTCAGGGTGCGATTCTGGAAAAAAACCTGTTGAGTCTGGAGGCGGATGCCGATTATGTCCCTTGTGACTGGGTAACGGGTTGCAGTTTATTAATTAATTTAGGACAGTTTTCCGAATGTCCGACCTTTGACTCCGATTACTTTCTCTATTATGAAGATTTTGACTTTTGCCGACGCTATGCCGCCCAAGGACATATTATTGGGGTGACGCCCAAATTAAGCCTGATTCATGCTCCATCTTCGATTACGGATACCCAGGTTAAAGATAAATTCAAACACAGCACCTACAGTTATTTAAAAACAATGGAGAAATACAGTCCAAAACGAGTTTTAATGGTTCTATTTTTGCGGTTAATTGCTCATGCCCTAATTCTGAGTTTTGTTAAGCCGGAGATAGCCCGAGGAAAGTTTGCGGGATTGGCTCAGTATTGTCAGCGATCGCCTCTAGTCCAAGCCCTCCTCTCTCCCCTGAAACGGAGAGGTTCGGATGTTTACTTTGGATAAAACAATCGTGTTCGCTCTTGACCTGTAGTTGGACGTCACGCAAAAAATCCGAGGTGTACGCTCTTGTCTTCCCTGTCCATTAATCTGTCATTTTTGATTCCCAAACCTACGGGGATTACCACTTATGCTAACCAAATTGTTCCTTATCTGAACCCTCTGGAGCCGACTTTATTAATTGGGCGGGAATTAGCGCCTTATAATTGTTATTTAGTTCCGGAAGATTTAACCCCAGATTATGGCAAGAAAGGTCATTTGAAGCGCTTGTGGTGGACCCAACAACATCTGCCGAAAATTTATCAAAGCCTGCGATCGCAACTGCTGTTTTCTCCAGTGCCGGAAGCCCCATTGTTTTCAAACTGTCGGTCTGTGGTGATGGTTCATGATTTTATTCCCCTACGATTTCCCAATAAACGCTCTCCCTTAACCTATTATCATCGCTATTATATTCCCCTCGTTTTGCAGCAAGCCACTCATATTGTCTGCAACTCCATTTCTACGGCCCGGGATATCAGTAATTTTTGTAAAATATCGGCCGATAAAATTACCCCGATTCCCTTGGGATATGATGCGGATAATTTTAAAAATTTAAACCTGCCCGTTAGTAATTATTTTCTCTATGTCGGTCGCTGTGACCCCTATAAAAATCTGCATCGAGTGATAGCAGCATTTGCGAATATAGCTCAAGGGTCCGAGTATGAATTGTGGTTGGCCGGTTCCGCTGACCCCCGCTACAGTCCCGCCCTCCAGGAACAGGTCAAAGAGTTGGGATTAGGTGAACGAGTGAAATTCCTCGAATATGTCCCCTACGAGAAATTGCCGGTATTGATGAATCAGGCGATCGCCTTGGTCTTTCCGTCCCTGTGGGAGGGATTTGGTTTGCCTGCCTTAGAAGCAATGGCCTGTGGGACCCCGGTAATCACCTCAAATCGGTCTTCCCTGCCGGAAGTGACCGGGGATGCCGCAATCCTAGTTGATCCCTACAATATTCGCGAAATTTCTAGTGCCATGCTGGCGGTGGCCCTGGGTGTCACGACGCGATCGCGCCTCCGGGAACTGGGGCTCGCCCGTGCCAGTCAATTTAGTTGGTCTAAAACCGGAATCTCCACAGGAGAAATTTTAAAAGACTACCTTTAAGGATGAATGAACAAGGATGAACAAAATCCCCACAATTCATCCTTGTTCATTCATCCGTGATCCTTCTATCTTGAGTCTCTTAACCGGCTTAACTCCGGATTTCAGCTTTTTACTCTTGTTTAGTAGGATATTTCTGTGGAAATGCTATTCTCCACAGTGAATCTATATATTGGTGTGTGTGTGGAGTGAATAAATTTATGGTAACAACTCCAGCCTGGACGCAAGGCTCTGGATCAAACGGCTCATCCTTAACCCTCGCCGGGGTGAATGGGTCTAAATCGGTACAAAACCCCAAACCCATTGCGGGTAAAGAGGTCATCAATCGCCTTTCCGTGGTAGAAACCGGAATTTATCTGCCCAATACTCCCTTATTTGGGACCGATGGAATTCGCGGACGAGTGGGAGATTTTCTGAATGCACCCCTCGCCTTGCAGGTCGGATTTTGGGCAGGTCAGGTCCTGAAAGCCCAAAGTGGGACAACGGGTCCGATTATTTTAGGACAAGATTCTCGCAATTCTAGCGATATGTTAGCAATGGCCCTCACTGCGGGGCTGACTTCGGCCGGGTTAGAGGTTTGGAATTTAGGATTATGTCCGACCCCCTGCGTTGCCTACTTGACGAGCGTTTCTGAAGCCATTGGCGGGGTGATGATTTCAGCCAGTCACAATCCCCCGGGGGATAATGGAATTAAGTTTTTTGGAGCCGACGGGACGAAGCTACCGGCTGCGGTGCAAAAGTTGATTGAAGCCGGGATTCGAGGGCAGATGGACTCGGGGAATGGAACTGGGGCCTGGGGCCATCAATATTATAGGCCCGAGTTAGTAGCAGATTACGCGAAAGCGTTGCAACTCCCGTTGATTTATGGTAATGGGACTGAGGAATTGCCATTACAGGGAATGCGGATTGTTTTAGATTTGGCTTGGGGTGCAGCGGCGAAGTTGGCCCCGGAGGTGTTTCAGGCATTGGGGGCGGAAATTATCTGCTTGCACGATCGCCCCGATGGCGATCGCATTAATGTCGGCTGCGGTTCCACCCATCTGGATGTGCTACAATCCTCGGTCAAGGCTTACAATGCCGATATGGGGTTTGCTTTTGATGGGGATGCCGATCGCGTCTTAGGGGTGGATGATAGAGGCCGCCCGATTGATGGGGATTATATTTTATATTTGTGGGGACAGACCCTGGAACAGTCCGGTCAACTCCCGGACTCCACGATTGTGGCTACGGTGATGTCGAATTTAGGTTTTGAACGGGCCTGGGAAAAATTGGGGGGTAAACTCCTGAGAACTCCCGTCGGCGATCAGCACGTCCATGCAGAAATGCTGCGTACCGGGTCGATGTTAGGCGGTGAACAATCCGGTCATATCCTCTGTCGTCACTATGGGGTAACCGGAGATGGGGTGATGACGGCGATTCATCTGGCAACGGTGGTTAGACAACAGGGCGGTTCCCTAGGGCAGATGGTGGATGAGAGTTTCCAAACCTATCCGCAATTGTTACGGAATGTGCGAGTAGAAGACCGCGATCGCCGGATGGATTGGGAGAGTTGCGAACCTGTGCAAATTGCGATCGACCGCGCCACAACAGCAATGGGTGATCAAGGCCGGATTTTAGTTCGGGCCTCGGGTACGGAACCCTTGATCCGGGTGATGGTAGAAGCAGCAACTGCGGAACTGGCAAATTATTGGACAGATAATTTAGTTCGAGTTGTTGAGCAACATTTGGCCGCTTAGAGTTGAATTATCCCGTTAAGTTGCAGTCTTAAATCGGAATAAATTTAGAAAAGAAGGCGCGAGCGATCGGGTCTTCTTTTCTTTTTTCTTTGTTGGGGGAGAGTAGGACAGGAGTCTATTCGTTAAAAATAGGGGCTGTGGAGGGCTGCATGGGCTTCAGGACCGAGCACAGGGGTAGCTCAGCAGGGGTGCAATTTCTGGTGGTGTAATTCTCTATCTGCCCGGTGGTAATGGCGATCGCCATCCCTCCCTCGGAGTTGGATATAGCCGTCCCTGGAGATTTGATGTTATCACTAAGAAGTGATTAGTCGGGTTTGTGTGACTGTCCGTAGAAAGGCCCGTCGGTTCGAGGGTCTAATTCCTGGGGAAGATTCACCATCGGAATATGTTAAAAAGCAAGCAAAAATCTAAGAAAAAGTCCCAAACCAATCAGGAGGCACAAGCGCCTTCTGTGAGCAAAAAAGAACTGGCTGCCCAACAAAAGAAGGTGGATCGCGAACGCAAAGCGATGATTCGAGCGTTTCAGACCTATGGAGGTCTCGGTGCGGCGATCGGGCTCGTACTTTTTTTTGTGGCGGACTACAAGTTAGCGATCGCCGGTGGAGGTGGGGTTGCGGTTTTATTACTGTCCTACAAATATCCCCGTTTAGCGATGTGGGGCTTCATGATCTATATGCCGTTCTCCGGGACCATTACCTACTGGGTTGGCGGGGGAAATGCCATCTTTCAACTGGCTAAAGATGGGTTTTATGTTCCCGGGGCGATCGCCCTATACCGGGAGATCAAGGCCAAAAAACTCCCCTTTTTAATTCCCCCCCAACTGGGTCCTGCTTTGAACATCCTGCTCTCGGTCAGTCTGATGACCCTGGTCTTTGTCAACGGTGCTCAGGAGTTTGCCCCCCGACCCGATGGCAAGCCCTTCGCAATGGGACTACTGGGGCTGAAAGTCTTCCTCGGCTATCTTCCCTTGATCGGATGCAGCTATTATCTGATCCGTAACAAAAAGGAATTTCTGTGGCTGACCCGCACCCATGTCGTTCTGGCCCTAATCTGCTGTGGATTGGGTGTTGTGCAGTATTGGTTGCTGCTGACAGGTCGCTGTCCAGGCACTCGCGGCTATTCCGGCGAGGCCCTATTTAAAGCCACCCTTGATGCTAAATGTCTCGTCGGGGGTTCCCTGGTTTTTAGTCCCGAGCAGAGTATGATTCGCTTACCCGGGACCTTTGTTGCCCCCTGGCAGTGGGCTTGGTTCCTGATTGCTAACCTCTTTTTTACCTTTGCCTCAGCCTTTAACGACCCCTCATTAGTCTGGCAGCTTCTGAGTTTTTTGGGAATGGCCTTAGTATTTGTCAATTCCGTGATCTCCGGTCAACGAATTGCGTTAGCGCTTGTCCCTGTCCTAACGGTTATTCTGCTGGTCATCACGGGTCAAATCACCAATCTGAAACGGTTTGTGCCGATCGCCGTCGGACTCTCAATTTTGGGATTTGGGGCGATGGCCCTCTTTCCAGATGTGATTACGGAACGGATCGATAGTTTTGTCGGTCGCTGGAATGCCTCTCCACCTACGGATTTTATCGCCCACCAAGCCGAATTTACCTCAAAAGGACAGGATGGATTTTTTGGGAATGGTTTAGGCAGAGCCACCAACTCCGCTCGAATGTTCGGAGACACAAAGCTCATCGAAACCTACTATCCTAAATTACTCTATGAAATTGGCCCGGTCGGAGTGATGGGGTTTCTGATTTTCGTGACGACTCTGACCTATCTCGCCTTTAAAACCTATCGCTCTGTCAAAGATAAAAATCTCCGAGGCTATGGCGCATCCTATTGGGTTTTTATCTTGTTTATCAGCTATAACACTTACTATTATCCTCTGGATGTAGACCCGGTTGCGGTCTATTACTGGGTCTTTGCTGGGTTGCTGTTCAAGTTGCCTGACCTTGACCGAGAGGTTGCCCAAGAAAAACTTGAAGCGGAAGAACTGGGTTTACTGGATAATAAACGGTCCTCTAAAAAGAAGCCGAAAAAGAAATAAACCCGACCCCCCAACCGCCCGGTTCCCTTGCCGATCGCCTTCAACTCCTCTAAACTCTAAACTTTCAACCCTTAACTCCATGTCTTTGCCCTCGATTTCTGTGATTATTCCCACCTACAACCGGGAAAAGGTATTGCGAGAGACGATCGCCGATGTCCTCCAACAAGACTACCCGGATTTTGAGGTCTTGGTGGTCGATCAAACCGCCACCCATGAACCGGAAACCGATGCCTATCTGCAATCCCTCGCCGAATCCGATCGCATTCAGTGGTTGCGCCTGGATTGGGCGAGTTTACCCGGGGCTCGCAACTATGCCGTGCGCCGATCGCAGGGGGCAATTATTCTATTTCTCGATGATGATGTCCAACTTCCCCCGGGTTTTCTCCACGCTCATGCGCGCAATTACCTGGATAACCCCGAAATCGGGGCGATCGCCGGTCGGGTTTTTGATCGCATGAAACTCGCTGACTCCGGGGGCGGTTTAACCATCGAGGATTTACCCCCAGAAGCAATGGATCCGGGAATTGCCTGGTATTATATCGACCTGGTGCATACCGTCAAACCCCAGGAAGTTCTCTCTGTTCGCGGTTGCAATATGTCCTTCCGTCGCGAGATTTTCGACAAGTACGGATTGCACTTTGACGAACGCTTCCGAGGTAGCGCCGTCCGAGAAGAATCAGATTTTTGCTTGCGTTTGCGACAAACCGGATACAAAATCTGGTATGAACCGGACGCTCACTTAATTCATTTAGGAGAAGAAACCGGAGGTTGTCATGATATTAGCACTCGCTCAATTAGCTACCAAATCACCTTTTATCACAACCATTTTCTCCTGGGTTTAAAAAATCTCACCCTCTCCCAATGTCTGCGCTTTTTCGCTCGTTTATTCGACTGCCATGTTCTGGGTCATCCCCCCTGCAATAAAAGTGGGTCGCCGCTTAAAACCCTCGTGCGGTTTTGGTTCTATACCCTGGGATTTTTCAATGCCGTTGGCACCGTGTTCCAATCGAGCTTTCAGGATGGACAAATTTACAGCCAACAAGATGAACTCGCCCATTCTCAAAAACCCTGACCTATCAATTTATTGTAGATGCTGTGAAAATTCTAGTTGCCAGCCATACTTATATTGTTGATTTAAACCGGGAAAAGTTACGAAAACTAGCCCAACTTGCTCCCGGTATTGAAGTCACCGTGGTAGTTCCCCGGCGATGGCGTCCTGGTGGCGTTCAAAATCAACTCATCGAAACCCAATTCCTCGAAGAAGGTTCGTTTCGAGTGATGCCGATTTCCAATTTTAGCCAGAACAATCAAGGACTTTTGACCTTTGGCGCGGATTTGATTTCCCTGTTGCGGCAGTGGCGTCCCGATATTATTCAAGTAGAACAGGGTGCGAAGGCGATCGCCTACTCGGAATTTATCACTCTAAACCGCTTGCTGGGATTAAAAGCCAAAAATCTCTTCTTTACTTGGTGGAATCTCCCTTATCAATTAAAATTCCCGGTTTCTGTCTTAGAATCCTATAATTTGCGCCATACCGATGGCATTATTGTGGGCAATCAAGATGGGGCTGAAATTTTGCGCGATCGCGGCTATTCCGGTCCCCTCAAAATCATGCCTCAACTCGGCGTTGATGAAACCCTCTTTCGTCCCCATCCTCAACCGGAACTCCGCACTAAATTCGCCATTCAAACCGATGAATTCGTCGTTGGTTTTGTCGGGCGGTTTGTGGAAGAAAAAGGATTGCTCACCTTACTCCAGTCTTTATCTCATTTAGCCGAAAAACCTTGGAAATTGCTGCTATTAGGTCGCGGTCCTTTAAAAGAGATTCTGTTGCAAAAAGCCACAGAGTTTAATTTGCAAAATCGGCTAATTTGGATTGAAAGTGTTCCCCATGATGAGGTCCAGCGCTATATTAACTTAATGGATGTTTTGGTTCTCCCTTCGGAAACCACCGATAAGTTTAAAACCTTAACCTCTGCGGGATGGAAAGAACAATTTGGTCATGTTTTAATTGAAGCAATGGCTTGTCAAGTTGCGGTAATTGGGTCGGATTCCGGGGAAATTCCCAATGTGATTCAAGATGCGGGATTAGTCTTTCCCGAAGGGAATGCGGAAGCGTTGCAAGATTGCCTCTCTAAACTCATGGACAACCCTGTATTTGCGGAGGAATTGGCTCATCGCGGTTATCAAAGGGCAATGGAACATTATACCAATCAGGCTCTTGCTCAACAACAGTTTGAATTTTATCAGACAATTTTGGAGCAGTAGGGGTTAGGAGGGAAAGCCTCCATTTGAGCCTTCCTAGGTAGAGCCTAGGAACGAGGATGTAGGAAGGGATAAATATTCTTATAATTTTAGCCTCTTCCACCGTTATGATTTGCCTTTTTTTGGAGGGGTAGCATCTGGCTTGCTATTCCCCTCAAAGTTCTCCCTAAACCCGTTAAATTCTTATTTTAATCTATGAAAATTTTGCAAATTATTCCGTCTATTTCCCTGGTTTATGGAGGGCCGAGTCAAATGGTGTTGGGGTTATCGGCAGCCCTGGCACGACAAGGTGCTCAAGTGACAATATTAACGACTAATTCTAATGGAGATGTGGGACAAGCGCCTCTGGATGTTCCCCTAGACTCCCCAGTAGAACAGGAGGGATATCAAATCCGCTATTTTCCCTGTTCTCCCTTTCGTCGTTATAAATTTTCGGTGGATTTATTACGGTGGTTATCTATAAAGGGAAATGAGTATGATATTGCCCACTTACACGCCCTATTTTCTCCGGTAATTTCTGGGGCGGCAACCGTGGCAAGACTGCGGAAGATTCCTTATATTTTGCGTCCGTTAGGAACTCTAGATCCGGCAGATTTGCGGAAGAAAAACGCGATGAAGCAAGTTTACACGGCATTGTGGGAACGGGGGAATTTATCGGGGGCGGCAGCGATTCATTTTACGAGTGCAGAAGAGGCGAAGATTTCGGAACGGTTTGGGGTGAAAACCCGGGATTTAATTATTCCTTTAGGGGTGAGTTTACCGGGAATGGATGGAAAGTTGACGCCGGAGGAACGGCAGCAACGCGGGAAGAAAATTCGGGAGGAATTGGGAATTGCCAGTAATTGCCCCCTAGTTTTGTTTCTGTCGCGGATTGAACCGAAAAAGGGATTAGATTTATTGTTACCTGCATTAGAAAAGTTACTGGATCAAGGGTTAGAGTTTCATTTTGTGTTAGCGGGAAGCAACCCCCAAGATCCAGAGTATGAGGAAAAAATTAGATCCCAAATTGCTGCTTCTCCCTTGGCGGATTGTACGAGTTTGCCTGGGTTTGTGCGCGGAGAGTTTAAAGTAGGGTTGCTTCAGGCAGCAGATATTTTTGTGCTGCCGTCTTATTATGAGAACTTTGGGATTGCGGTGGCGGAGGCAATGGCAGCAGGAACGGCAGTTTGTGTTTCTCGGGGGGTTTATATCTGGGAAGATGTGCTGGAAGCGGGTGCAGGTTGGGTGGGGAATGGGACTGTCGAGGAAATCGCACAGTTGCTTTCGGAGGCAGTCGCCAATCCCCAGGAGTGTTTGAAGCGGGGAGAGAAGGGTCAGGAGTATGCGGCGATTCATTACAATTGGGATGCGATCGCCCAGCAAACCCTAGCAGCATATAGAGAGATTCTCGCGCAGGGATAAGGCGATCGCCCTATTCCCTGGGATAAATACCCTGAATCCCTCGAACTTCAGAACCCTTGAATTTATTCGCTACACTTGATAACAAACAGATTGATCTACTACAGTTGAGGGTTTGGGGAATGATTTATGTGGACTAACAGGGATTACAAGCAAACATTAGGGGTGGCAATCTTGCTATGTCTCGGGGTAACCCCCAAAGTGCAAGCGATCGCACCATCCATGAGAGAGCATTTTGAAACCTCTCAAATCCCAGGGGTCGTTTGGGTGGCGCAGGGAATGGAGGAATTCCCGGAAGCGGAACGGTATTATACCGAAGGCGCAAAACTCCAGGATGAGGGGAATTTAGAGGGAGCAATCGCTTCTTATCAGCAAGCGATTCGACTGAATCCTAATTTTACCGAAGCGCAAATCAATATGGGAGTTGCCTTAGTGAATCTAGGGCGAATTTCTGAGGCGATCGCCGCCTACCGAAATGCCATTGCTACGAATTCCCAATTAGCTGCCGCTCATTATAATTTAGCCAATGCCTTGGCACAACAACAGGACTTCGATGAGGCGATCGCTGCCTATCGAGAAGCCATTCGTCTCCAGCCTAACTATGATAAAGCTTACTATAATATGGGCAATATTTTAGTGAATCTCGGGGCAATTCCAGAAGCCATATCCGCCTATCAAGAAGCAATTGCCATCAACCCTAATTTTGCAGAAGCCTACGGCAATTTAGGCATGGTTTTATCGCAACAAGGCGCTCAAACGGAAGCGACTCAAGCCTTACAAACCGCCCGAGATTTATTCCAGAGACAGGGCAATTTTTCGGCAGTGAGTCGCATTGATCGCTTGTTACAACAACCGGGAACTCGTTCTAATTAATTTCATAGTTTGGGATTTCCAGCCTGTAGGCTCAGAAACTGGGTTTCTTGCCTCAACCTGGGCTAATCTACAAAATTAGTCACAGAAACCCGGTTTCTTAGTCCTGGGTAAAGCTTAAGAAACCGGGTTTTTTGCCTAAATCTGGGCTAATCTCCAAAACTTGTCGCAAAAACCCCGTTTCTGAAGTTGCTTTGTATCTAATAGCGAATTCGGGGGTCGATATAAGCATTCAGCAAATCAATTCCAATGCTGGCAATCACCACAATCCCTGCAAAAAAGACCACAATTCCCTGAACTGTCGGATAATCGCGTAAGGAAATCGCCTCATAGAGTCGATTGGCTAATCCGGGCCAAGAAAAGGTCACTTCGGTTAAAATTGCTCCCCCTAAAAGTGCCGCTAAGGTCAATCCCATCACTGTAATCACGGGAATCATAGCATTTTTTAAAGCATGAGCGATCGCAATTCGCGTTTCCGGTATCCCTCTTGCTCTGGCGGCTTCTACATAATCCGCTTGTAACGTTTGCTTCAAATTCACCCGAACAATGCGCTCAAAAATCCCACTAATCAGAATTCCCAGGGTCAACGAGGGTAGGGCCAAATAGTGCAAGGTGGTGAAAAAATTCCCCAGATTTCCACTGAACAAACTATCAATCAGGTACAGTCCTGTTGGTCCCGAGGGTGGAGTTTGGGTACTCGGAAAACGTGCCCCCACGGGAAACCACCCCAGTTGTACGCTAAAAATTAACTGCATAATCATCCCCACCCAAAATGCGGGGAGGGAATAGGTGATGATGCCAAACATCCGTCCTCCGACATCCCAGCCGGTATTGGGATTAGAGGCGGAAATCACCCCCACCCCAATGCCAACAATGATGGCAACAGCCATACTCACCACGGCGATTTCTAAGGTAGCGGGGAAATATTGACCGACGATTTCCCAGACGGTTTGTCCTCGGGTGGTGAGGGATGTGCCTAAGTCTAACCGGAGCAAATCTCCCATGAAACGGATGTATTGTAACCACAAAGGTGCACCTAAGCCCAGTTGCTCGCGCAACCGGATTTTTTCAATTTCTGGGGCTTTGGGGCCTAAAATTGCATCAATGGGGTCGCCTGGGGTGGCGCGCAACAGCAAAAAGACTAAGGTGGCGATCGTCCATAGCATCAAGGGTGCTAAGAGCAAGCGCAGGAGAATATAGGATTGAAGCGCTTTGGAACGGGACATGGGTGATATGTGAGATGCTAGGGTTGATGAGGGTCTGGAGGGATGAGAGGTTTTGGGAACCTCCGGCATCCCTCCATCCGGGGATGAACCTTATTTTTTCAAGGTCCAAAATGGCACGGCTTGAGTCGATTCCAGGGTCACACCTTGGATTCCCTGACGAGCAAACAGATATTCTTTCCCTTGCCACAGGGGAATAAAGGGCACATCTTCGACTAGAATCTGTTGGAGTTCGGTAAAAATTTGGCGGCGAGTTTCGGGGTTTTGTTCTTGGCGTTCACGAGCAATTAATTGATTGACGCGATCGCTATAGTAAAACGAACCCCACAATTTGGTTTCTCCTTCTTCACATCCGGTTTCGACCGACCCTTTCGCACAAGAAAGGAAAGGGTTAATATAGTTATCCGGGTCGAAAAAGTCCGGCGTCCAATCTAGGATAAACATGGAATAAACCCCTTTATCCAAATTATTGTAAGCGGTGGCCGCTTCCACACTTTGCAGTTCAATTTGAAGGGCCCCCCCTAATTCCTGTTCGGCTACGGCTTTGATGGTGGTGGCGGCATCAGCATTGGTCCGGAGATTGGACCGATACCAAAGCTGAAGTTGCAGAGGATTCTCGGGGGTGTAACCGGCTTGAGTGAGGAGTTGTTTGGCTTGGGCAAAATTGCCATCCCCATACTTTTCTTTAAAAACGGGCTGATAATACCGTTCTAAGGTGGTCGGGATTAAGCTATAAAGCGGTTCCATTTGCCCCTGGAAAATCCGCTGTTGTAACTGGGGACGGTCGATGATGGAGGCGATCGCCTTTCGCACTTCCGGTTTCTTTAATGCCTCATCTTTCATATTCAAAGTTAAGACATAAATCCCATTACTGCGATTAGAAATCACTTGCCACCCTTCGGATTCGGCTTGCTTTTCTAAACTGGTAATTTGATCCAGGTCTAATGTCCCGTAGGTGAGGTCCACGGCACCCCGACGGAAGGAGTTATAAACATTAGCAGGACTGGAAAACTGTTGAATATCAATGCCGGTATTGACCGGCTTTTCTCCCCAGTAATCCTCGAATACATCTAATTTGATGGAATCGGTTCCATAGTTCACTAATTTATAAGGACCTGTTCCCACAAATGTATCGGGTTTAAATTGACCCGCCCCAATTTGATAGGCTGTGGGAGAGATGGCGACTAAACCGGAAAAGGTCAACAAATCGGTAAAGGCAGCAAAGGGCTGTTTTAACTGAATGGTTAATTCAGACTCGCCGCTGGCTTGTATGGATTCAACGATATTGGATAATAAGGATGAAGGCGCACCCCCATTTTCCATGAATCGTTGCAGGGAAAATTTCATGGTTTCGGCATTGAAGGGAGTACCGTCATGATAAACCACGTCGGAACGCAGAGGAATGGTGTAGGTAACTCCATCGGCACTAATTTGGGGGAGTGCAGTGGCGAGTTGAGGTTTGAGGGTGGTGGTGCCGCTTTCGTAGGTGTAGAGGCGATCGCCTAGGTTGTAGAGCAACATTCCTGCTGCATTTTCGTAGGCATCAGCAGGGTCGATGGTTCTAATTTTGGCAGTGGTGCCAATGGAGATCCGATTCGGGTCGTTACTCTGGTTCATCCCGGCGCGATCGCCACAGCTAATCGCCAAAAGAGCGCAGATCGAAAACAATCCCACAAATTGAGCGAATTTGCGCCAGTGGCGACCTCCCATCACCCCACGGATGGATCCGGTAATACCGCGATAGTTTACTCCAGTTGTCTGATTCGGCTTCAATTTTTTTTCCCCTACAATTGATCAGCTTAAATTGGCAAGTTTCTCAAGTGACAAAAGCGATCGCCCATTCGTTTATTTGCTTTCGGTCAGATTTAGGGGTTCACCGGACAAGTTCCGGGTTGCCAAACCCCTCCCCTTTGTGTTTTCACCTCTGAATCGACTTGAAGTTTAGCATGGATTCTACAATAAACTGGCAGGACAATTTTTGGCCCCCGAGTACCCCCCCCATCGGAAAATCCAGGCAGCCTTCGGGAGGAAATATCCGGGTTTCCCCGGCAGATAGTGGCCCCTCGATTAACCCCGTTTCCCCCTCAGCCAATAGGTCAGCATTTCTCCTTTGCCTTTTACAGAAATTAGTCCCCGTTGTTCAAATTCAAATCGGTCTTTTAACCGTTCATAAACCGCCTCAGTTACCTGAATTTTCCCCGGCAATCCGCTGGATTCCATTCTTGAAGCCGTATTAACCGTATCCCCCCATAAGTCATAGATGAATTTGCTCATGCCAATCACTCCCGCAATAGCCGGACCGATATGAATCCCTATTCTCAGCTCAAAAGTTTGGCCAGTATGCTGATTTAATTGAGCTAACTCCCGTTGCATATCCAAGGCCATTTGAGCCACGGCAAAGATAGCATCGGCGCAGGGAACAGGTAATCCCCCGACGACCATATAGGCATCGCCAATGGTTTTAATTTTTTCTAAGTTATGCTGTTGTGCTAACTTGTCAAACCGCGAAAAAATCTTATTTAACAGTTCTAATAATTTTTTCGGCGTCCTATTGGCAGCAAACTCCGTAAATCCGACTAAATCAGCAAAGATTACACTCACTTCTTCAAAGTGATCCGCAATGGGATTTTCTCCTTTTTGCAGACGAGTCGCAATCGGTTGGGGTAAAATATTCAGCAGGAGCGCTTCGGTTTGGTCTTGTTGAAACTTGAGCGCTTCCTGGGCTAACTTGCGTTCTGTAATATCAGAAACAATACCTTCATAATAGAGAATCTTGCCATTGGAGTCTCTCACCGCACGGGCTGTTTCAGAAATCCAAATAATGCTTTGGTCTTTACAATAGACCATTGATTCAAATCCCGAGACTGAATTTTTGGCAGCGATCGCCTCTATAAATTCTTGGCGGCGATCGGGATTGACATAGAGTTGCGTGTTGATATCTTTTAGACTCTGTTGCAATTCTTCCCGAGAAGCATACCCATAGATCTTCGCCAATGCCGGATTGACACTCAAATACTCTCCCGCTACCGTGGATTGAAAAATCCCCGCTATGGCATTTTCTACGATACTATGATACCGTTCTTCTGCTATTTTTAAGGCTTCTTCTGCTTGCTTGCGATCGCTAATATCTCGGGCCACCACAATCACCGTATCTTCCCGCACCGGCGACACCGCCGCAGAAAACCACATCGGTTGACCGCGATCCTTGAGGCAGTAATCGAAATGCAGCGTCTCTCTAGTCTCTAACACTTGACCAATAATATTCAACCAGGTTTCTGCGCTATCTGGGTCAAACAACTGTTCAATCGTTTGACCCACGATGTCAGAATCCGGCTGATATAAACGCATCCAATTACTGGGTAAAATATCTAGATTGCCAATATTCCCTTCAGAGATGCTAATTAAGGCGATAATATCAGTCATAGCCTCAAAAACTGCCCGCATTTTCTCCTCAGCGGAGCGCAGTTTTCCCTCTAATAATTTTCTTTCATTAATTTCCCCTTGGAGTTGCAGATTTTGATCAGCCAGGAGTTGAGTCTTTTCTTGAAGTTGCTTTTGGAGCGCTCGTTGAGAGAGATGGGTTTCTAGCCGCGCCAGAATTTCTTCCATTTGGAACGGTTTGCTGACGTAATCAATCCCCCCGGATTTAAAGGCTTTGGCTTTATCAAATCCTTCCGTTAGCGCACTTAAAAAAATAATTGGAATATCCTTAGTCTGAGGATTATCTTTCAATTTTTGGCAAACTTCATACCCATCCATTTCTGGCATCATGATGTCCAGAAAAATTAGGTCTGGCTGTTTAAGTTCGACAAACTGTAAGGCTAAAGAACCATTAGTTACGGCTCTAACGTTATAGTTATTTCTTCTTAATAAATTTACCAATAATTTTAAATTATTGGGTACATCATCTACGATTAATATATCGGCTTTACATCCTGAATTATCTTGAAAATTCATTCGGTTAATTTCTGATGCACCTTGTTCGCCCATAGTATCTACTGAAATAAGATGTTGTCTCAATCATTCAATCGGCTTTTCAGACTGCTAAAATCTTAAAAAGATTCCCCTGACTTTGGGCAGTTCAACCCCTTGACCCATTACCCTGAAACTCTCGAACATCGCCGGTTTAACCCTAGGAACCCCACGGTCCCCCCAAAGGAGCAAACCCGAAGCGACTCTCCCAGGATAATAGGGCTCATGGCGAATCTACTCCAGCCGGACTTACCCATTGCCTTGCTCCCAGGGGCAGTGCATGAAAGGCTCCTATCGTATCGGATTGACATCCCTCTGAAGATCATAAGTTCTGTCGGTGGTTTCCAGAGGATATCTGCATATCACTTTACTATAGAGCGCTTTAATGATTTGTAAAATTTTTAATCCTTGATATTACCTCTCTCAACCCCTCGAAGGATCACGGATTACCTATTCGCTATCTGCGATTTTAAGATTACCACAGGTGTAGCGATGAGTTTTATTCATTTATTCCTCTATTCAACCTGTCGAGCAATGGCTCATCTCCAGATATTATCATCCGAATTTATTGGGCAACCTCAACTCAATCAACCGATGTTTTAAGCCCTATTTGGGATGATTCTGTTCATAGGCAATCATCTCAGGGGTAATAAGATTGAACGGGACAACGCCCAGCAGAAAGATTAATGCGATCGCCTCGGGATCGAGCAGATTATGCTACCTGGGGGTAGCCCGGACGAGATAGCTTGGAAGTTGCCAATCCCCAGTCTCAACCGGACCCGTGGGATGAATTCCTCTGGTCACCCGTCTGAGGAGAAAAGCAGCGATCGCCCTCTAAATTTACTACTCCATCTATATCTTAAGGCTGATGTATGTAGGCACAATCCCTTGATAACCTTAACTCAGATAAGGGAGGCCGAGAGGGTGCAAGACCTGCAACCCCCCATTCTTCCCATCCAATGGAAATTTTAGACCAGGAGAACCATAATATGCCGTCTATCAGCTTAAAATTACCGACTTTGCGTCCGCTACGCTTTTTGCTGGCTGTCTGTGTGTCTGCCCTACTCTTTTTCACAAGTGCCTTCCCTGCTTATGCAACGACGAGCAGCCCGACGAAAGGTGAAGATCAGATGCTAAAGATCGAGAAGAAATCCCTAGAGGCGATCGGAGATGATCCTTATACCCTAAAAGATGAGATTGATGAAACGAATCCAGGTTTGAATGGCGTTCAAGGGGCTGCCGATCAAGATAAAATGATCTCCCCACAAGATGCGAAGGCCGACGGTGCAACCTCGTTTATCGAGCAGGTTAAGAACTCAGTTGAAAACATCACGGGTAAGGATTAATCTCTAAGCCGAATTTGGGTATAAAATATTCCGAAAAATCCCAAGTTAGTACAAGGTAAATTAGGGTGCGTTAGTCCCTCCAGAGAAAGGCTTTTAATCCTTTCCCTGGAGGGACTAACGCACTTTTTCTAATGTTTAAAGTCTGTTGAGGGGACTCCAAAAAATAAAATCTTCTAGGCTACCCAATCCGGTACTCATAGCCAATCCGGGTAGGAAAAGTCTGTTTTCTTTAAGGGTTCGACATTAACCACAACTGCCAAAGTCGCAGTCGCAACTCGAACAATCCAGGGCGCTATCTTCAAGGGGACTACAGTCACTGCAAGTAATTCCACCACAACAATCCAACAGGTTTAGGCACTCTAGGCTGTCCGTACAGGCATCACAACCGACCCCTGGGGTTGATTCCGTACAGGCACAATCTCGGACGCGGTTGGGACTGGAACGGTTGGGCTTTTTTTGCCGGTGACTCCGGGCACCAACTTGGGACCGGAGAATGTGATGAGCTTCCTTGCAGGCAGCAAATCGGTGTTGTGATAAGGCGATCGCCCCGGATAAGCCCCTTTGAGCGATAGCGGTTTTGATGTATTGAGAACAGGAGTCCCCACCGTAGAGGATTCGATGAGCGCAGGAAAAGCCTTTATGGGGGGAGAGGTGTTTTTGATAGCCGGTAATCGAGGCGATCGCGATCGCCCTCAACCCTTGTGAATCCAGTAACAGCCGCGCATCCAGTCCATTCGAGTTCATGTTGCCCCAGGGAAAATGGCCCCTATTTGAAGTCCAAGTTTATTCTTTTACCCAGACTAAATTCCAGCATCCGCCAAAGCGGGCTAATTGTGTAGAAATATTAAGCTCTGTTTCATTTTCTTCACATATAGGGGGGTGACCCGACCAGAAGGGGATAGTCCGTGATACGATTGCTTTCCGTAACCGTGACAGATAGGGAGAACTTCTTTGGCACTACGGGTTGCTGTTGTTGGATCGGGACCGGCTGGTTCCTCTGCTGCCGAAACGCTTGCAAAAGCAGGGATTGAGACCTACCTGTTTGAGCGCAAGCTGGATAATGCGAAGCCTTGTGGCGGGGCCATACCCCTATGTATGGTGAGTGAGTTTGATTTGCCCGATCACATCATTGATCGCCGGGTGAGAAAAATGAAAATGATCTCCCCGTCTAATATCGAAGTCGATATCAATTTAGAAAAACAAGAAGAATATATTGGGATGTGTCGCCGGGAAATCCTCGATGGATTCCTGCGCGATCGCGCTGAAAAATTAGGCGCAAACCTGATTAATGGCACTGTTCACAAACTGGATATTCCCTCAAACAATACGGATCCTTATGTCCTGCACTATGCCGACCATTCGGACGGCAGCGTGGCCGGGGTCCAAAAAACCCTAAAAGTGGATATGGTCATTGGGGCTGACGGTGCGAACTCTCGCGTCGCCAAAGCCATTGATGCCGGGGACTATAACTACGCGATCGCCTTCCAAGAGCGCATTCGCCTCCCGGAAGACAAAATGGCCTATTACAACGACCTAGCAGAAATGTATGTGGGAACCGACGTTTCCCCCGACTTCTATGCCTGGGTATTCCCCAAATATGATCATGTCGCCGTGGGAACCGGCACCATGAAAGTCAACCAAGCTTTAATCAAAAAGCTGCAAGCTGGGATTCGGACCCGCGCCGCCAAACGGCTAGAAGGGGGCGAAATCATCAAAGTGGAAGCGCACCCGATTCCGGAACATCCCCGTCCGCGTCGAGTCGTCGGTCGTGTCGCCCTCGTCGGAGATGCTGCCGGTACCGTCACCAAATCATCTGGGGAAGGGATTTACTTTGCAGCAAAATCCGCTCGGATGTGCGCCGAAACCATCGTCGAGTTTTCCGAAGGCGGGACCCGCGTTCCCACTGAAGAAGAACTGAAAATTTACCTGAAGCGTTGGGATAAGAAATACGGCATCACCTACGCGGTCCTCGATATCCTGCAACGAGTCTTCTATCGCACCGATGCCACTCGGGAAGCCTTTGTGGAAATGTGTGCTGACATGGATGTTCAGCGCATGACGTTTGACAGCTATCTGTATAAAACCGTCGTTCCCGCCAATCCTTTCGTGCAGATGAAGATTACCGCGAAAACGATTGGTAGTTTGCTCCGGGGTAACGCCTTGGCCCCTTAGAACCACCCAGAACAGGATCCAGCTAGAGCCGATGAATCGGGAAAGTTGGATTCTGTTTGGAGTCTTCCGGAAACTGATCCTTGGGATCAGTCTTTTGGGAACTTGTTAGAAAGAGCGCTCTCCCGCGACATTAAGCAGTTTGGGGGAGCGTTTTTCTGTTTTTACTAGGGAATCATGAAACGACCTGGCTCACAGAGCAGCATCACCCCACAGGGTAGAACTTCAGGGAGTTTAAACAGCCGAAACTCCCCATCCGGTTCTTCCTTCCTTGTGGGGTGATACTATACGGCTTGTGGGTTGTCATTAGCCGGTGCAGTGCTTGGTAATTCTAAGCAATAACCGGCACCATAAACCGTTTTAATGTAGCGAGGATGTCGAGGGTCGGGTTCGAGTTTCGTCCTCAGATGTCTAACATGAACCCGAATTGTTTCGATATCATCATCGGGGTCATATCCCCAGACTTCTTTGAGAATTTCACTGGGAGAGACCGTTTGGCCGTGACGTTGTAACAAACAGTGCAACAGTTCAAATTCCAGGTGAGTTAACTTGACCGTGCGATCGAACCAAATGGCTTCAAACCGTTCCGGGACGAGGGTTAGGGGTCCATAGTTGAGAATCTCCGCGTGTTTGGCCGCTTGGGGGATGCGATCGGTGCGTCGCAACAAGGCTCTCACCCGTGCAAGCATTTCTTCAACTTCAAAGGGTTTAGTCAGGTAATCATCAGCGCCTGCATTGAAACCTTCGACCTTATCATGGGTTTGACCTAAAGCTGTTAGCATCAGGACGGGTATATCGGCAGTACGCTCATCACGACGAAGCCGTTGACATACTGTGAATCCATCCACCCGAGGCAGCATCAGATCGAGCATGATTAAATCGGGGATCAGTTGCAGTGCAAGCGCTTGACCTTTGATGCCATCTTCGGCTTGACTGACTTCATAGCCAGCCATCTCCAGATTGACGGCGACTAATTCTGAGATTGCAGGGTCATCGTCAATGACGAGTATCCGGGGCATGGTTCAAAATTGTGAAAGACTGGGTTGATTCCGGTTCATAAAGAACCATGTAGAGAATCGTAAAGATTCCTCTACAAATTATAAGCAACGATTCTAAAATCTTTCCAAAGAATTATTCCTGGATTTTAACGGGCTATATCCGAGGGGGGATCCGCCTTCCGATTCGGCGGATCATTGGTCATGGCATTGAGAATCTTTACCGGAATAAACCCCTTCTCCGGCCTTCTGCAGCAAGAGTCCCGGCGCTTCTCCCCCAGAACTTCCTGCTGCTCCCTCAAGGACTACAGTCCCCAGGATGCTCTGAATTAGGGGCGTGTAAATCTCCAGGCGTATTAAAATTTCTTAACATTCGGAATTCTGGAGTCCCTACCTCCAGGGGAGTAGCCCCAATCTGGGGTAACCACCGTTGAAACGATCGCCCCCCTTCCTCCAGAAACTGCTGCAACGGTTCGACGGCGCATCGCCGGTAAAATCCACACATCGGATGCCAAAGTGTTCCCTGTTGCGGAACCAAAGCCAGACTCTCCGGGGGTAAATTGGGCAGTTGGGAGGCCCACTGTTGGACGATCGCCGGATCTAATAACGGTAAATCACAGGCTAACAACAACACCCACTCCGCCTCAATCTGACTCAGCCCTTCCCAGACGGCCCCTAAAGGACCCCGTTTGTGTTCTGTTTCTCGCAGTGCCTGTACCGTCCTTCCCGAGAGAGGTTCCGGACTCAGCATGGACTCATAGCGTTCCGGCCAAGGCGTGATTAAATAAACTTGATCCGTACAGTGAGAGGCCACTTCACAGACCCGCTGGAGTAGGGACTTCCCCTCCCAGAGGATTTGGGCTTTATCTTCCCCCATGCGAGAACTCTGGCCTCCAGCGAGGACCAACGCAGCCAGTTGGGGAGGGGTGGGAATGGATTCGCTCATCGTTGGTTAGGGCCTGGGGACAGGGGTTAGAAAGCCGGTTTTTGGTCTATGGATCTGGACTGACAGCGGCTAATTCAAGGGCGATCGCGAACTCACCGCTTGAGTAATTTCCTGGAGTTTAGCAGCAACTCGACCGCTTTTAAACCCTTCACGGGCTTGAGCAATGCCGCTACTGAGGTCCCCGGAAACACCACAATGCCAAAGGTAAAATCCCCCACTCCAGACAGCAGACTCCATCAGTTCGCTGGGTTCACCCCGCAGGACTCCTTGCATTTGGTCGGGGAATGCTTCGGATTGAAATGGGACATTTTCCGGGGTAAATCCGTAGTCCCGAGGATGCAGAAGCAGGCGCTCAAACGGGTCGGCATGGGGAGACTCCGACTCGGAAACCGCCGGTGGGGGGGGAGTTTGGGCGGGATTGCTATATCCGATAATGGCGGTGCGTTCCCGAGGTAAATCGCAACTGCCTTCTAATCCTTTGACGGTGGTGAGGCGCGAATCCCCGCGTAATTTTAAAGCATCGCGAAACATCAGTTCCGTGGGGGGATGGACGAACCCAGCGACGAGGTGGCGATCGCCCTGATAGGGAGACCAAATCAGTTCTAAGGTGGCGACTGGCGGTCGTTTCCCCAATTGCTCCCGGTAGGGAACCAGACTCGCTGCCTCGGGAAACTGTTTGGGAAGATAGACGAATCCGATTCCGGTGGTTTCTAGGACGGACTGGAGTTGTTGGAGGTCGAGGGTTCGCCAGTTCACTCCCAAAGCATCCCAAATTTCCACAAAAGGAATGCCATACTTCGTCGGCATTTGATCGCCGCCGTGGAGGAGTACAGGTTGACCGTAACTGGCGAGGAGGATTGCAGTGAGGATGGTGACAGGTGCGGTTCGCGATCGCCCATCATAGGGACATCCCCAAACCATGACTGGGGACGAGGCGGCGATCGGTCCGAAGTTGGGCCCGATTTCGTCGTAAGCATCCAGCATCCCCGCCAATTCTTCCCCCGTCGGACGCTTGATGCGGTGAGCAATTAAAAAGGCCCCGATTTGGGCCGGGGTTGCTTCCCCTACCAGCATCATCCGCATTGCGTCGGCGGCTTCTGTACGGGAGAGGTTTTGGCTGGTGTGGGGACCGCTGCCGACTTTCTGGACAAATTCTCTAAACGCTGTGCTCATGAGTGAGAGGGGGAGTGAATAAAGGGGGAATAAAAAAGAAAAAACTGGGGAATTTGGGGTGGGGGTGAGGAATCAGGACCCATAAATATCGGAGAACAACAAGCTAAAATTGCCGACATTAACCCGATGAAACTTTGAGCGGCAAAAAGTCATGAACCAGTTGCCAAAAATGTTGAATCGGGGGAATTTGGAGGCGATCGCTCGTCGTGACAATTACCACTTGCCGATTCCAACAAGAATCCCCGCTCACGGTGGGGTAAATTCCGTTCAATGAGGACGGGGTGGAAGCAGAATCCAAATGTTCCACTCGCGGTAGAGAGCGAATCGCAACTTTCGGGTCGCAACGGGCTTCGACTAAGGCTGATTCGGGCAACAGCGCCACCATGTCGCCCTCCTGTACAACCCCCCGAAACGCATCGGGAGTATTTAACTCCAACACCGCACGCAAAGTCAAATTATGTTTCGCAAACATATCTTGAACCAACCGCTGCATTCCATAGCCATCTTTAAAAACAACTTGAGGATAGCGGGCTAATTCTTGCCAGGGTACGGGGTCATATTGAGCCAGGGGATGAGTGGCTGCCATTAACACTTGAATTGACTCATTGTAGAGAATGTCAACTACCATTTCTGCATTAGAGGTTAATAGGCGATTATTCATCACGATCGCCAGATCAACGAGGCCATCTTTGAGGACTTTTAAAGCGCGATCGCTGCCTAATGCCGTGACTCGTAACTGCACCTCTGGATATTGCCGACAAAATTTTCTTAAAATAGGCGGTAAATAATAAGCACAAACCGAGTGAATTGCAGCGACACAGAGTTCCGGCTGTTTCCCTTCTAATAAATTGCTCAGTTCTTCTTGTGCGGTGTGCCATTCCTGACAAATTTTGCGAGCATGGGGGAAAAATCGCTCTCCGGGCAAGGTTAATTTGGCCTGAGCACTGCGATGAAATAACTGTAAGCCCAGTTCTGCTTCCAGAGACTGAATTTGACGGCTAATTGTAGATTGGGTGACCCCGCATCGACGGGCCGCTTGTTGGAAACTACCCGTATCAGCAATTGCCATAAAAGCTTGTAACTGCTCTAGGCGCATATATAGAGAGACAAATAAGATTTTTCCGCATTTTTCATCTTACCTGAAAACCCTCAAATTTTTCGTACAAATTGATACCAGATTTTTAGGAATTTTCTTTATCCTTGCCTTGAGCTGGGGATGAATTGCAGGGAATGCGGGACAACTGCAGGGCGATCGCAGTGACCCGTGAAATCTCTTCCGGGTGAGACCCCACTATAATCCCCTCCCCTGGAGTCAGGGGAGAGGACCGCATAGAGAAGGGTGATCTGTTGATCGGCAAACAAGTCACCTACTCAATCTGGTATGGATCGCCCATCTTCAATCAGCCCGCCCGGACGGGCTTTATGTTGAAAACTTTTACCTTTGAAGATGGGAATAATTTAAAAGGTAAATGTGGTCCGGAATGTCCCAATGAAAACCTCACTATTTTCGTTATTTTGATTGGGAGCTGTCAACCAAATTAAGCCGGGAGTTAGGGAAATATTCGGAGTAATTTGATACTTGTAAAGCCCTTCAATATGAAAGGGAGTATCCTTGGAAAAATCCGGATTTCCCGGTACATCTAAATTGGTTAAATGGGGTTCAGCACCGACAATTAAGCTGGCAAAAGACCCCGGAGTTCCTAAATCCGGTAAAACCACTGTAGCGGCATAATTCCAAATATCCGCATCTCCCAATCCAATCAGTCGCGCACTGGTTTTGGCAATCCACCCGCCGACAATTAAATTCGGCGTAATTCGCAAGGAAGTATTGACACTATAGGAGTTGCTAACAACTGGGGTTGCGCGCAAGGAGGGACTGAGGGGATTAAGCGCCGCCGGAGAAAGATTCCCTAAATTTGTCCCAGTTCCACCGTAACCAAACCGGGGAGCAGAAGTCCCTTCATAAGCATGAACGTAGGTCAAACCGACCTGAAATCGACTGCCAAAAACAATCTGGCCGAGGGTAGAATAGTTGCCATCCAATAAACCCGCGCCTGATAGGGGAGTTTTGGCTTCATTGGCTAAGTAACCGGCATTAATTTCTAAATTATTGATGGGGGTAAATTTAACTCCTAACCCGGAACCGCCTAGGGTGAAGCGATAAATGGGATTGCGTTCAGCGAAGCGGGAGAATGCGCCGGTTGCACCGCCACCTGCTTCTAAAAAGGGGTTGAGGGTATTGGCATAGAAGTGATGACCTCCAGCATTGGCGAAAATCCGCACGCTTAACTGGTTGCCGAGTGGAAAGAAATAGTGCAAACGGTTGAGGGTAACGGTGTTGTTGTTCGCACCATCAAAGGCATAGCGCCCTTCATTGGTCCCTAAAACGGGCTGAAAGGAGTTGCCGATATTGCCCATTTCTAGGCGAGTGAAGAGGTTATCTCGTCCGGTAAAACTGGTAACGAAGTTGAGGCGAACGCGATTGCTGAAGACGGTTTCAGCGTCGGCATCATCGGTGAAGGCATCGGCGAGGATGAAAGCGGCTTCACCAGCGAGTTTTGTCGTGGGAGAAAACTGATTGGCTTCGATTTCAACGGTTCGCAGTTCGAGGTTGTCTACGCGACCCCGGAGGGTGGCGAGTTCCGCAGAAAAGTCCTGGGTTAAGCGGGTGAGTAGGTCGAGATCGCCCGTGTTTAAATCGAGTTCATTGATGCGAGCATTGATGACTTCGAGACAGGCGTTTAAACTGGTGGCAAATTCATATCGGGTCATCGCCCGATTGCCCTGATAGGTGCCATCGCCATATCCCAAGAGGCACTCATAGCGGGAGGCGAGGTTCTGGAGGGCTTGGAACGCCCAGTCGGTGGGACTGACGTCGGCGAGTTCGGAAACCGAGTTAACCTGTTCTAAAGGACCGAGGTCCAGATTGGCTTGGGAATAGAAGTCAATTTGTTGCAGACGGTTAGCATCCTCGTCCGTGGGGAGTTCCCGAGAGGGGAGGGCGATCGCCGAGGGTTCTGAGTCGAATAAATCCGGGTTGAGTTCCTGGGCGACAGGTTCGCTGACAGGGTCAGGGGACTGATTCAAGGGGACGGGTTCACCCGCAACCGCCCGAATGCCCAGTAAGTTGAGCCCCAGGAGGAGTGGGGTAGTCAGGATGAAGATTGACGAGAGTTGAGACATCATGGGTTGCAGATAGTCCTGAATGTAAGAACGAATCCCTGGCTGCAACGAATCCGACTTGATCCGGTGTTTGATCGGATTCGCGCGTTTGTTAACTGCGTCTTAATCTCTCAACAAATCTCATCCTCAAGCGGTGGGTTTTGTAGCGATCGCTGCAAAAAAACTGAGGTTTATGCGTAAATCCCCGAACTTTCATGCAAAACTTACATGAATAAATCCCTGGAGAGGGGGAAAGGCTGACGGCTGTTCTCCGGGGAATCCCTTGCCCAGAGGGTTCCACAGAGGAAGGGTCAAGGGCAAACCTAGGCCGATCGCCCCTTGTCAAAATTCCCTAACTTTTTACCCATTCTTCCAACGCGACTGCCACACCTTGTTTAAGGGAGGGATTGGCACTGGGTTGATGGGAGAGTTCCAGCAGTTGGAAATAGGCTTGATCCGGCGCAATCTGTTTCAGGGCGGCGATCGCATGAAACCGAACCCCCGCCTCAGAGGTGGCTAAGAGTTGAATCAGGGGTTCTATACTGGTTTTTTGTCCGAGATAACCCAACGCCGAGGCGATCGCTTGTTCCCTGCGCATCGAGTCTCTCCCCCCGGTTTTTGGCTGGCGGTTTAACAGTTCTATCAGCATCTGCGCCGCTTTTGGCTTCAACTCGGGCGCTTCGATCCGTCCCAGTAAGGAGATAATTTCTGCGATTACCTCGGGAGTAGAACTCTTATGTTCGCGGCTGACTAATGCTTTTTCTAAATAATCCAAGGCTTCGGGGGTTCCCATCCAAGCTAAGGCGCGAACCGCATTAATTTGTAAAGGGATAGGGGTCGCTGGGGAATCCAGAATTTCATCGAGGCAGGCTGCGGCTTTCGGCGTTGCCACCCGTCCCAAGGAAATCGCCGCCTGATGGGTGACACCGGGGTTAAAATCCCACAAACGTTCCCGCAGGAGTTCCTCAATTTCTGAGGCGATCGCCTTGTAGATGCCTTGGGTATCGTTTTTATAGGAGGGTCGCATGGCGCATAATCCTAAGCCAATGGTGGCTTCCCGACGGACCGAGGCATGGAAATCATGGATGGATTCCACCAGTACCGGGGGGATGCGCGGGTCATCATAGCTATTCAGGGCGGCGATCGCCTCGCAACGTACTTGGGGATCGCGATCGCCAACCACACTTAAAAGGGGTTCGATAATTTCGGGATTGCGGATTTTCCCGAGGGAGCGCACCGCTAAAGGACGGGAATTAGAGTCCGCTAACTGCTGGGTTAAAGCGGCGATCGCCGGTTCGCCCATTTGTGCCAACGCACTGGCTGCCATTGAGTTTAATTCTTCTTCCGGGCTATTGAGTAATTCAATCAAGGCAGCGATCGCATCTGGGGTATGAAACTCCCCGAGAATTCGACCCGCAAACCATCGTAATTCCACTTCCGCATCGGAGTCAGCCAGAATCTCCAACAGAGGGGCGATCGCCTCTGTTCCCAACCGGGGAAATACTTTGGCAACTTCCCATCGTTGTTGAAAATCACCGTATTCTAAGACTTGATCCGCCAAACCGAGTAAGGAGGAGGGATTCAATTGTGGCGATCGCCGGTTCGGTTCCTCCGTGGCAACGGATAGAGATTCGACTCTACCAGTTCCTGGGCTCGTGGCTAGTTTTTCCAAACATTGAGTCACCAATTGCCAATCTTCTTGTTTTGCGGCTTCGTTAGCTTGTTCTAACAGATTAGAGAGTGTTGGGGGCATATTGATGGGTGGGTTTTGAATGAGTCGGGGTGCAAGGGGTGCCAAAGTTACAAGGGTTCCAGTCTAACTTTTATCCCTTTCAATTTATCCTCGCTTGGGCTGGATGTGCTAGTAGGGTCCGGCCCATTGATACCTAAATCGAATTTGACTCATCCGTAAATTGCATTCTGACCTAACTTTGGTATCTAATTTGACCAAGTTGGTTTAAGGGATTTGACACCCCTGCCTAGAACGCCAATACCGTTTGAGAACCCAGGGACCAAAACCCGGTTTTGTGACCCGATGAGAGTCAGATTTGCCAGTTGCTGTAGAAAGAGACAACTGGTTTTTTCTCCTCTGGAGCTCATCCAAATATCACCACCCTAACTTTATGTTTTGCTTAAAACAAGATTAAATTTTCAAAGCGTATCAAATGCTGCTTAACACTGTCTTCAAAGATGCTATTAATCTGCCTGGAGTGCCGGTTGCTCCAGTGCAGCGCCTCGGGGTGTTTTCATTGGACGGTGATTGCGATCGCCCCCTTAATAAAACAGTCAAGCGTGAGAGGTAACAGTTAAATTCAGGGGTTTAGGGATCAAAGTGACGGATCTTCTCAAGAATAAACATTGCATCAATGCTGCATATAAGATAATGAATCAAACTAACAGGACGGACACTTCATCACCGCTTATAGATAGTAGAAAGGATTGATCTACGATACCGCCTACAGTGAGAGCTACATTCTCCCCTGGGTATCAGTCCTAACTCAAACAAAACCATTCCATGACATCTCACGGAACAACTGAAAACCGATGAAAGCCGACCATCCCGGCAGGATAGCCCCTCGTTATCAATATACCTCTTGCAAAATACCGGATAGATCCGCCCAACCCCCCTTAAAAAGGCCAATCGGCTTTTTAAAATTTTTCCTGAAGTCTAATATACCGAAACAGAAATTGATGTACAATCTGCTCTCCAATTCCTCATGCAGGACTTCCTATATTCCTATATAGGGAGATGTTGAGTGGGGGGATTGCTTTTATCCCGAGGGATGACTCCGGGTTGCCGGAATCTGGAATGACTTTAACCGGGTTAAAATAGCTTGTGCTGTTTGGGGGCGACTGTGCCAGTCGGGTGCCATCAAGTCATCGAGTAACTGTGCTAACTCGGGAGAGAGATCCCGAAGGTGACTGCGCCAGATGAGAGATCCTTGAGGAGTTTGGGGAAAGTCGAGGGGGGTTAACCCGGTTAAGGCATATAAACAAGTCCGGGCGATCGCGAAAAAATCCGATTGGGGTTGGGTATCCCCGAGGAGTTGTTCCGGGGGTGCATAACCCGAGGTTCCCACCCGGGTACTTCTACTGTGGCGATCGGCGGCACTGCCAAAATCAATCAGTTGCAATTGTCCATCAGGTGTGAGAATCAGATTGCTGGGTTTAATATCTCGATGCACCACCCCTTCTTGATGAATTGTGCGGAGGATCTCCATCAACTGTGCTAACCAGTTGCCCGCGACGGTTTCGTCCATAGGACCCTGTTGTTCAATCTGTTGTTCTAGGGTTTTTCCGGCTTTTTTTTCCATGACGAACCCCTGGAGGGATTTGCGATCGCCAAGGGTGAGGATAAAATATCCCCCCGGTTCCACCTGGGGTATCCTCGGATGTCGCAACCAGATTAAAACTCGTGCTTCTTGTTTAAACAAGCGGACAAAATCAGGTTGAGTCGTAAATTTAAGGACTTTCATCACCTTGGGGGTTCCCCATTCCTGTTCCCCCCAATCTTGGACTTCATAAATATCGCAGGGATAAGCCGGATTGGGTTCTCGCAAGGGGGTTTTGATGCGATAGCGATCGCAAATCAGCAAGGGAGAACCGCAGTTGCCGCAGTGACTCTCGGTATCCGGATTTTCCCGCTGGATGCAGTTGGGATTAATACAGTAACTCACAACCCATTTTAGAAGATGATTGGCTTGAAGATGAGTGAGGGGAAACTTGGCTTTTTTGCAACGGTGAAAGCATTAGTTTGGTAAAAGCTGTCTCCAAGAAGCCAAATTTCCCCCGGTTGGATTGGGTTCTCTAGGCGATCGCCTAGGGGAAACCCAGTTTAACCCGCCATAATTGCAAGCAAGTTACGAAGGTTAGTGCTGGCATATCCCACATCCCGTTGGGTTTTATCTTCAAGTTTTCCAGCAATGGCTTCAAGTTGAGCGATCAACTCATCATATCCCCCACTTCGCATCACGAAAAGTTGCAACTGATTTTTAATTTGTTGCACCATTTGAGGTTTTTGAGGAGCCGATTTACCTTTTTTGGCGGGAGTCTGCACTGCGCCGAGATTATGTTGGATTAAAATTCTTAAACTGGATAGTTTTTGAGTCTTCACCAACTGTTTAATCTCTTCACAAGCATTTTCCACTAATTTAGTGGTGACAAACTTCATCATCAAGGGTTGTAAGGTGAAGAAAATGTCGCTGGCGGTTTCTTGTTTTTCGATTAAAGCGCGGCGATCCAAAGAATCGAGGTTTTTGAGCATATCCGAGAGGGATACGGGTAATAACATATCCTCGCGCAAGCGGGACAGAGTAACCGGACTCTTGGCGATCGCCAACCAGTACAAAATCTCTTCTTCTGAGGGAGATAAGCGCCCGAAATGCTGCGCGAGTAACTGATTCAGCGTATCTTCGATAAACAACTCGGTGGCTTTGAGAAAGGTTGCCGTATTTCCATTAAAGAATTCTTTAATGGTTGTGGCAACAACCTTATACGCCAACAGATTATCTCCATAGCGTTTAACCAGTTCGAGCCACTCTTTATCCGTGGGAGCCACTCCTTTATCGGCCAAGATTTCCCGGGCGATTTCGTGGGAATCCATCGGTTGCAGGGTCTGGACTTTTTCTCCATGCAACAAGGCAATTTCAGCGGGTTCTTCCGTGGTGACTAGGACGAAGCAGCTTTGATGACGGGTTTCGGCAATTCGTTTGATGAAATCGCGATAATTTTCAAATTCTGGACGATAATTCCCGGCGAGTTCATCACCCTTGAGCAAGGCATCGATATCGTCTAAGATGATCAGGCAGCGATTCTTTTTCAGCAAGTCTAGCAGGCGTAAGATTCTGCCGCTGAGATCATCGGGAATATCCGGTTTCTTTTGGGTGGAAAGGGTTTGCAGCAGATTCCCTAATAAGTCTTCGAGTTTGGGGGTTGCACTCAGGGACCGCCACACCACGAACTCAAACTCGCTTTCCAGTTGTTTGGCAATCTGTACGGAAAGTACAGTTTTGCCGATACCTGTCATTCCTAAGAGAGTGACTAACCGAGAGCTTTCATCGATAATTAATTCTTCTAGGATTTTAAGTTCTTCGGTGCGTCCATAAAATTGGGATACATCCGGCGACTCACCCCAATCTTGGCTACGATTTCCGGTGGAGACGACTTCAGTAGCCGGTTCGGCGGCGGCTGGTTCAGTTTTTTTGCGGGAAGTTTTAGCCGGTTCGGCTTTGGCTTTAGCTTTGGTTTTGGTGGGTGCTGGTGCTTCTGTTTCTTGGGCTTGGTATTGATAGAATAGCTGATGCCGCAATTCAGCCAGTTTGCCCGGACCACGCCCGTAAATGCTAAATTTTCTGTAGACTTCGCCGAGTCGTTTGCGAACCGCAATGTTGCTGATCCCGAGGATGGTGGCGATCGCGGCGGTGGAATTCCCGCCAAGTGCCATCATGACGGTTTCTAACTCCGCATCGGAAACGCCTCGTTCTTTAGCGACTCCAGTTAAAAATTCGGGTGGAATTTGGTTAGTCAAGGTTTCTAAATCTTTACAAACGATACAACGTTTTTCATTATACTGTGTTTCTAAGCATTTGTTGCCCGCCAATGCGATCGAGTCAAAAAATTTTTAACGGATTTAGTCTTCTCCTGAATCCGATCGCCTCGGGGGGATGATGCCGGGAGATTAATGAGCGAGATTTCACCCGATTGATCAATGTTCCAGCCCCTCTCCCCTCCGGGTTTGGACAGTTCTAGCGGGTCATTTTGGGCTGTTTATTTCTTTAGCTACTTGACAATATTTTATAGATTATGCAGATCAGCACTTTGAATAAAAAATCAAGTCTCTCCCAGATATTTCAGTCATCCTAGAAAAAACTTAACCCTAGAGAGATAAAAATTTTTCCTCCCCTCACCTCTTTCTAACTCAGGGGTTCAGAAAACATCTCCAGGAAGCATTCCCCAGCCCAATCCCTGCTCACTTCCGTGAGGAAAGGTTCCTGCCTCGGCAAGGCAGCATTCGGACACCGCAAGTTCTACCGGGCTGGGAAGACAACCCCGACGAGAGCAACTTTTAGTTGAATATGATGAATAATCGAATATATACTTAGGCCAAAAGAGGGAAATTTTAACACAAGGGATAGAAAAAATCAACTGACGCAACAAAAAGTGACAAAACTTGCGATTAGTCCAAAGGAAACCGGAGGGTGAACTATGCTTTGTGTTTCCCCCAACTCCAGGTATAAGGGTTCTATCCCGGCGACATCACCCCTCACCCTCACTCGGACATTCCTGCCAAAGCCCGCAACCGGGACAAATCTAACAAGCGAATCCGCGCCCCCTCAATCTCCAAGACCCCCTCACTGCTGAGTTTTGCAAACACCCGAGAGAGAGTCTCCGGAATCGTCCCCAAAAAAGCCGCCAATTGCCCTTTCGTAATATCCAATTCCACTTGTTCCAAACTCCCCTGGGGTGAATCACTTAAATAAAGAAGATAAGCAGCCAAGCGTTGCGGGACATCCTTCAAAGACAGATCTTCCACCACTTTTGCCAACCACCGCAGATGACGGGCAAAAATTCCTAACAAAGTTATGGCAATATTGGGATGAGCTTGCATCAAAGCCACGAATGCAGTCCGGGGAAAGAATAACACCTGAGTGGACTCTAGGGCAGCAGCAGAAGCGGGAAAAGGTTGACCATCAAAAGCAGGCACCTCCGCAAAATGCTGACCCCCCGCAAAGATTTGCAAAATCTGTTCTTTGCCTAAGGGAGATTGTTTAAACACTTTAACTCGACCAGAAATCACGATGAAAAAACCAACTCTTTCATCATCTCCCTCCCAAAACAACACCTCTCCTTTCTGATAGGATTGGCCGATCGCAATCTGGGCAAGGGCCTGATGTTGGTCTGGCGGTAAACTCTGAAACAGGGGAGTTTGGGCAAGAAATGCTTGTTTATCAAAGGATTGGTCTTTCAAGACTGGATTCCGGGGACTGGATCAACTCATTGATTTGATTGTACCGGCAAAACTGGCTAATCCAGAATGGGGTTAAGAAAAACTCACACCCACAGAACTGATCCATGAGGAAACTCCAAAAAATAAAATCCCTCAAATGTTCGTAGTGACTGCTTTAGGAGTCATCTTAAAGAAACCCCTGAAGGGGTTACTACGAACCTGGAGAGGATTTCAGTCCTGGATGAGAACAGAAGGGAGTATCAATCTGGCTTTCTTTGACTTAAGTCAAAGACATTACCCGAGGGCCAACTTAGAGTAAAGATAACAAGACGAAAGCGATCGAGAGGTAACATCATGTATTGCAGCCAATGCGAACAAACTGCCGGTGGAGAAGCCTGTTATCAATGGGGTGCCTGTGGAAAAAGTCCCGAAGTGGATGCCCTCCAAGACTTATTAACCCATTTATTGCGCGGACTCGGACAAGTGGCGATCGCCGCCCGCAAACACGGAATTATTAACCGCCATGCCGATCGCTTTACCTGCGAAACCCTGTTTTCTACCCTCACCAACGTCAACTTCGACCCCGAAAGTTTTGTTCAATATATCCATCAGGCGATCGCCCTGCGGGATGGATTGAAAGCGCAACTGCAAACTGTCGCCCCCGAGGTCCGTTTTCCCCAAGGTCCCGCCACCTTGGCACCCGCCCCAACCCTCGATGAATTAGTCCAACAAGGTCGAGATGTAGAATATGGATTTATCTCCAAATCTGCCAAAGATGTTGATATTTTCTCCCTCAAACTGACCATTATTTATGGACTCAAAGGCATCGCCGCTTATGCCTACCATGCCCAAGAACTGGGACAGGAAGACGATCGCCTCTATGCCTTCTGTCATGAAGCCTTAGCCGGACTTGACTCCGTGGATTTGACCTTAGAAGACTGGGTACAAATGGCCTTAAAAGTCGGGGAAATCAACCTCTTGGCGATGGAACTCTTAGATGCCGGAAATACAGGCAACTATGGTCATCCGGTCCCCACCCGCGTTCCTCTGGGAACCCAACCGGGTAAAGCGATTCTCGTCTCGGGTCATGACCTCAAGGACCTAGAGGAACTCCTCAAACAAACGGCTAACCAGGGGATTTACGTCTATACCCACGGGGAAATGTTGCCAGCGCATGGGTATCCGGGACTCAAGCAGAAATATCCTCATCTGTATGGTCATTATGGGACCGCATGGCAAAATCAAACCCGTGAATTTGCGAAATTCCCAGGGGCGATCGTCATGACCACCAACTGTCTGATGCCTCCCCACAACTCCTATATTAATAGAGTGTTCACCTGTGGCCCTGTAGGTTGGCCCGGACTGACCCATATTGAAAACCGCGACTTTAGCCCTGCGATCGCCTGTAGCTTATCCATGCCTGGATTTACCGATAACGGCGACCCCCGCCAAGTCACCACCGGATTTGCCCGGAATGCCGTCTTGGGGGTTGCCGATGAAGTAATCGCTGCCGTCAAACGGGGAGATATTCGCCACTTCTTCCTCGTCGGCGGTTGCGATGGGGCCAAACCCAGCCGCAACTATTACACCGAATTCGTGGAAAAAGTCCCGGAAGATTGCGTTGTGCTCACCCTCGCTTGTGGCAAGTTCCGGTTCTTTGATAAAGAACTCGGAGACATTGGGGGAATTCCGCGCTTGATGGATGTGGGTCAATGTAATGATGCTTATTCAGCCGTGCAAATTACCCTAGCTTTAGCCAATGCCTTTGGGGTGGGAGTGAATGAACTCCCGTTGTCGATGATTTTGTCATGGTATGAACAAAAAGCCGTATCGATTTTGTTGACCCTGTTCCATTTGGGAATTAAAAATATTCGCTTAGGGCCAACACTGCCTGCGTTTATTTCTCCGAATGTGTTTCAGTTACTTTCCCAGACTTACAATCTCAAGGAGATAGGCACCCCCGAGGAAGATTTAGCCGCCTGTTTAGGAACGAGTGTCAAGGCATAATCTGGTCTATAAAAACCCGCAGGCTAAAGCCTGGGGCTACACGGACGAAGCCTGCCTACGCAGGCTGAAGAGAAAATCTACTTTTACCACCCGGATTGGGTACGAAAAGTCATTTTTATAGAGGAGCCCGCGCAGGCGGGCTTTGTCCGTATAGCCCCACCCTTAAGGGTGCGGGCTTTTTTGTTGGTGAATTTTTAACCCGTCCGGTTGATAAACCAGGCTTTTTTTTCGTTAATTTTAGGGAGAGTTACCTACGCAAAAATACCCTCGTGAATTTCACCTTGAAAGTGTTACGGTTGGCAAAGTAATTGGGGGAAACTCCGATTCATCCCGATGGGGGAAGAGTCGTGAGGCTCCAAGCCATTCCCTAGACTGCGTTAAATCCCGAAATTATGAAAACTACGACCCAGTTAATTGTTGCAGCCGTTGCTCTATTTACGTCTTCTTTTATTAATGTGGTATCCGTTTCCTATTTGATTAATCGCATGAGTGATGATGGTCGAGTGGTCAATCATGCCGGAATTATCCGAGGTGCGGGCCAAAGACTGGTTAAGTTAGAACTGGCTGATGTGGAAGAAGATGATTTAATTGATGAAATTGAGCGAATCATCCAGGGATTGATTGAAGGCGATCGCGACTTACAACTTCCCCCGGCAACCGATCCCAATTTTTTACAGAAAATGCAGGCCGTTCAAACCGGGTGGTTTACCCTAAAAGCCACCATTCAAGAGCATAGAAATGCACCCCAGGGAGACGAGATTCTCCTGGAAGAGAGTGAAATATTTTTTGCATTGTCCAATGCTGCTGTATTTGCGGCTGAAGATTTTGCCAAGGGGAAAGTTCAGTTAACTCAAGTCAGTCAAATTACTTTGTTTTTATTAAATTTGGCCGTATTAGTGGGGATTTGTTGGGTCACCCATATTCTCCAGTCTCAAATCAAAAAAGCGATTGTGGCGATCGCCTCCTCTTGCACAGAGATAGCGGCGATCGTCACCCAACAGGAAGTGGTGGTTTCTATGCAAGCGGCTTCTGTCCATCAAACCAGCACTACCACTACCCATATTCGTCACAGTTCAGAAGAGTCCGCACAAGAGGCGATCGCCGCAAAAAAAGCGGCTTCTGCTGTCATTAATTTGGCCGTGCAAGGAGGTAAAACCGTGCAGGAACTGTTAGAAGAAATGGCGAGCGTTCAAAACAATTCTAAGGCAATTTATAATAAAATTAATGACTTAAAAGAACATACCCGATGCAGTGAAACTATTTCCAATGTGGTCAGTCGCATGGCGAATCAAACCAATCTTTTAGCCTTAAATGCAGCTATAGAAGCCAAACGTACCGGAATTGATGGAAAGGGATTTAACATTGTAGCGGCTGAAATTCGCCAGCTTGCCAACCACAGTAAAAAATCTGCCGAAGAAATTCAACAGTTGGTTGCTGATATTCAAACTGCGATGAGTTCCACCTTACAGGTAACCCAAGAAGGGAGTAAAAAGGTAGAACAATCTGTGGAAAGTATCCAGAAGATGACGGCAGCCTTTCAATCTGTTGCCGATGCCATTGATGAAATTTTCACCCACAATGCCCGAATTTCTGTGACTGCCCAGGAACAGGCTAACGCTATTCAGCAAGTAGTTGAAGCAATGGATTCTATCAACAATGGGGCAAAAGAAACCGTGAATGGCATCAGTCAAACCAAACTGGGAATGCAGCAACTCAATCAAGCAGCATGGAGTTTAAAGACAATGGTTTAGCAAAACTGCCCGGGTGTATCTTCAGTTTAGGCGCGTGAGTTAGAGTTGAGACTGCGGACAATCCAGTAACTAATCGATAGGGCAAAAATAGCAACAGCCAAACCCAGTAAGGCAAATTCTGAATATTTTTCTAGGTCAAAAATAATAATTTTTCGGGCAACCGCAACTAGGGAGGTCACAATCACCAGTTCCACTTGCACCGTATGCTTTTTCATATAGGCTGTAATATTCTCTAAAATTTCCATAGAAATCAGAATATTCAGGAACAAGCCAAATATTTTAAATAACGTATTCGTTAAAAAGCCCACAGGTTCCGTAAACAGAACTTGGGCCAAAAAGATAATCAAGTCACAAACGGCAACTAAAATGATAATAATCATTAAAATTGACAACACTTTGGCGATGACAATCTGAATTTGTTCCGTGATATGAACAAAATTATCATCTCTAAAACTATCACTCAGTCGGGAATACCCTCTTCTGAAACGTCTCATCGTTTAACTTAAAAATAAAAGGACTTCGCACAGCCACCCGCCATTGGGTAACTGGCGATCATCCGTCAGTCACCCGATGGCGGGTTGTCGCCTATACTCCTGCCGGTGCTTTTGCCAGCACCTCGGGGGTTAAGACCTGATTGAGTTTACCACTCCGATACCCTTCTAGGTCTAAATTAACGTAAATAAATCCAAACTCTTGAAAGGCAGCCACTAACGCAGGCAAATCCGTGATTAAGACAAATTCCTTGATTTGTTCCGGGGGTAATTCAATGCGGGCGCTGTCTCCTTCGGACCGAACTCGGAGATTTTTGAGTCCTAATTTTCGCAAATAACGCTCGGCGCGACCGACTCTTTGGAGCTTTTCTACGGTGATTTCTTCCCCATAAGGAAAGCGAGAACTTAAACAGGGTTGGGCGGGTTTATCCCACCAAGGCAAGTCTAAGAATTTCGCCAGTTGACGCACTTGGACTTTCGTGAGTCCGACTTCGGCAAGCGGCGATCGCGCCCCTCGTTCTTTCGCCGCTTGAATCCCTGGGCGATAGTCATGCAAATCATCCCCATTCACCCCATCCACCACATAAGGATATCCCCGAGATATCGCCAGCGGTTTGAGGGTATCATGGAGTTCACTTTTACAGAAATAACAGCGATTAACGGGATTGGCGGTGTAATTGGGATTCGCCATTTCCTGAGTGGTTACTTCTTCATGAGCAATGCCAATTTCTGCCGCTTGAATCCGCGCATCTTCTAAGTCTTCGGGAAGGAGAGAGGGCGAAACTGCGGTAACCGCTAATGCTTTTTTTCCCAGGGTATCGTAAGCAATTTTGGCGACTAAGGTACTATCAATGCCGCCGGAATAGGCAATTAATGCCCGGTCCATTTCTTGAAAAATTTGTTGAAGTTGTTGGAGTTGTTGCATGAGTGATTCGAGTAAAAAATAGTCATTCAGTCAAAAGGGGGGTCGGTACAGGGGTTAGAAACCGGGTTGATTTTGGAAAGTTCCTAGAAATTATCAGCCTCTTTGGGAGAAAAATTCTCTTGTTGGTGCCTTAATTTTTGACAGGAATAACCCCTTAGAAATAGAGGGAAAATGCCGGTTTAAAATTCCTTTCGAGAAAAGATTAAATTAGCGATCGCCAACAGCAGCACGATGTAAAACAAGGCATAAATAAAATTGAAACTCAAGGTCATGGCATCGGGTAATATCCCATAAACGGCTTGATTTTTGAGGTCTAACCGGGATAAGTCGGGTAAGATTAAATATAACCCTCGGGTAATCGCTTCAACCGTGGGATTTTTACTCAGTTCACCGGCGGCAACGATATCCTCACTGAGGTGTCCCATCACATAAACGGCAAAAGTCAGGAGGGTTGCCAGTAACGAACTGGTAAAGACACTTAAGGCGATCGCCACCGCCGTGAGTAAAGACAGTTCTAAAAATAGATAAAACGCCGCCACAAGCAGACTCAACAGGGGATAGTTTATCTGAGATAAACTCATCAACCCTAAATATAACCCCATCGTCACCGTAATCAGGACCGCCAATACAGCACAGAGCCCCAGATGTTTGCCCACGATAAATTCAGCGCGGCTAATGGGTTTAGCCAACAAAACAAGAACCGTGCGATTTTCGATTTCATTTTGGATCGGTGCAGTTCCGACAAATGCCGCAACGATTAATCCCAAAATGCCGATCGCCGCAATTCCCAAATCCAGAAGAATTTTATCCTCAGTGAGAACAGCATATTCTGGAATGAGGCGCATTGCCCCGATAAAAAATAACCCAAACACCATGATAAAATAGAGGACGCGAGCGCGAATCACTTCCCAAAAGACATTGTTTGCGATCGCTAACGTTCTGCCTGGGTTCACCAAGACACCTCCTCGCTTTAATTTCAACTGTTATCGATTTTGCTATGAGAAAATTTTAAAGGAATAGGGGCTAAAATGCAATAGAAAAATCAAGGGACGTGGCCCAGTCAATCTATGCCTGAGAATCGCCTCTCTATTTCTATTTTAATCGAAGCCTTGCCCTTGGGAGGGGATGGGTCCGGATTTGCGATCGCTGGCAGGTCCGCACTCTACCTCAGCCCGATCTAACGCCTCTGCGGGGGGGCGACTGCTCGCCGGTCCCCGTTGCCGAAAGGTCCGTGAGATTTCGCAGGATTTTTCCAGATAATAGTCCTCCGATACTAAGGGCACCCCGTCAAAAATTGCCAATAAGGTGATGCCAAATCCTGCTTGACGCTGAATCACCGTTCCCCGCAATGTCCACCATTCATTTTCTTCAATCTCCGGTAACCTTTTCTTAACCGCCTCATCAATGTCAATTCGGTTTTCTAGCAATCCCGAAATCACTTGATTTGCTCGGGGCCACTGTTGCCCATCCATCTGTTCCCGAAGGAAAGCTTCCATCTCGTTAATCATGATATTTCCTTGGGGGATTTCCGGTGCCTCAATTCCTCGGGAAATAGCAAATGAACTGCGGGTAAAATCTTCTGCTAATAAGGTGGGATACTCCTTTAACCACTGATTCATTACAAACCCAAATTGTAACCATAAACTTACCAAAACATGAAATAAAAACATCACCGTTAATTCTTTACGAATTGAGATAGGAGGCCAACTGGGTAAGAGTCGCCCTCTAAAAAATTTCGGCAGGGACCGCACCGAACCAGTCAGCAGGGGCCAAGTGACAACCATTGCTTGATGCCGCCAATTTTCAGATAAATCATCGAACAAAATAAGACTGAGTAATAATCCCACAATCCAAGGACCTATCTTGATGCCAAATAGTGTTATCGGTCGTTCCCATTGCCACCAAGCCGTTCCCACCACAAAAAATATCAATCCCCCGGTATGGGTGAAATGATAGGCATTCTCAGCCGGGGGAACAAGCAGCCAGGAAAAGGCAGAGAGCAACCAAGAAAATATGCTTAATAAAATAAAAGTTTCCCAACAAAAAGGTCGGGGAGGTCTCAATCTATCAATACAGTATTTGAGCATTTTAGTCGGTAGATAGGTGAATAACAGGAGTAATAAGCAACTCAAAAGTGCGATATTTATGCCTGATTTTCTTATAATTTAAAACCTTATTTGCTCCGGTTCTCATCTCGAAGAATCTCAACTGGTATTTTGAAGATTTTTTAACCATAAAACTAATAAAATAACACTATGACTATAGGAATGACCCCATAAAACAGCCATTGCTTGGCGGCGCTCGGGGGCTTTTTTGACTTTTCGAGTGTAATATCTAGAGTTTTCTTCTAGTTCAGCCTCTGGTTGAAGGGGGTAAGCGTAATCAACAAGTTTATTAAATAAATTTAAGCTAATTAGCTTAATTGAAAAATTAGCCCAAAACACGAAAAATCCGATGATAAAGATTAAAGAAAGACCCCCCTCTCCCAGTTTATTTAAAAAAACATAAGTAACGAGTTGGATTTTGAGAGGAGGTGAAAGAACAGGCTCAATATAGAAGAAGAATATCCAGCCCACACAAGCGGAAATTAAATTAATCGTCAGTGCATATTCAACGCTAGTTTTTCGGCTGACTTGACAGCGCGCATAAAACACGGAGGATTCAATGGCGACGGAAATTGTTAAAAAAAAGGTTTGAAGTAAAATTGTGGGCAGAGGAAAAACCATAATGGCTATTGGCTCCTAATCTTGCCTATTCTACCTGACTGGGAGAGGGGATGGGGAGGATGGGGGAGATGTTCGTAGTAACGACTTTAGTCGTTACCGCGTTACTTGGCATTCGCCAAGTAACGCTCCCATGTTTGGATCCTCCAGTTCCTTCATCGGCGCTTAAGCCCCTCATATTGAGTGTCACCGATTCAGGCATGAAACGACAGCAAGTCGTTACTACGAACTGAAGAAACGACAGCAAGTCGTTACTACGAACGGGGAAGAACGACTGAAGTCGTTACTACGAACTGAAGAGAACGACTTCAGTCGTTACTACGAACTGAAGAGAACGACTTCAGTCGTTACTACGAAGATCCTCCCCATCTCCCCCATCCTCCCCATCTCCCCCATCCTCCCCATCTCCCCCATCCGCCAATCTGCCACCAATTAGGGAAAAGGGGACGAGAACTCGGATAATAAGAGGTGAAGGCATTCATAAAATATAAACGAGCTATGACAAGAACTGGCATCGGCATTCGCACGGCTGTTTCTCAAGAGCGCATTGTAGGTCAGATTCACGTTTATGATGGCGCGGGGAAGGGGAAATCCCAGGCGGCCCTTGGAGTCGTGCTGCGTTCGATTGGCTTGGGTATTAATACGCCCCTACAAAGCAGAGTGCTGTTGTTGCGGTTTCTCAAGGGTCCGGCACGGCATTATGAGGAAGATGCGGCGATCGAGGCTCTGCAACGGGGTTTTCCGCATCTGATTGATCAGGTTCGCACGGGAAGGGCGGAGTTTTTTGGTCCTGATGAAATCACAAGGTTTGACCGACTGGAAGCGCAACGGGGATGGGATGTGGCAAAAGGAGCGATCGCCTCGGGTCTCTATTCGGTGGTGGTGTTGGACGAAATCAATCCGGTTCTGGATTTAGGATTACTCTCGACTGAGGAGGTGGTTCGCACCCTGGATCATAAACCGGAACATCTGGAAGTTATTGCCACGGGGCGATCGGCACCCCCAGCTTTATTAGACATTGCGGATTTACATTCGGAAATGAAGTCCCACTATCATGCCGGAGGGGCGGAAAATGGCATTGATGGGATTGAAATTTATACGGGTGCAGGAAAAGGTAAGTCTACCAGTGCCTTGGGTAAGGCGTTGCAGGCGATCGGGAAGGGAATCAGTCACGATCAATCCCATCGGGTGCTGATTGTGCAGTGGTTGAAGGGGGGAAGTGGCTATACGGAAGATGCAGCGATCGCCGCGTTGCGTCACAGTTACCCTAATTTGGTGGATCATCAGCGCTGTGGCGGTGATGCCATTGTCTGGCGGGGTCAACAGAAAGAAATTGACTATGTGGAGGCAGAACGAGGATGGGAAATTGCGCGATCGGCGATCGCCTCGGGACTCTACAAAACCATTGTCCTGGATGAACTCAATCCCACCGTTGACTTAGAACTGCTGGAAGTTCAACCCATTGTTGATGCCTTACTCCGCAAACCCAAAGACACGGAAATCATTATCACCGGGCGCTGTCAAAATATTCCCGCCTATTTTGAATTAGCCAGTGTTCATTCAGAAGTCTTCTGTCACAAACATTATGCCAATCACGGGGTAGAACTCAAGCGCGGTGTTGATTTTTAAATTGGGTCATGGGTTGTTAGCAATTGTAGCAATTGTAGGGTGGGCAATGCCCACCGAACAGCTATGTGGGCAGTGCCCACCCTACAACTTCATCCTTCATCCTTCATCCTTCATCCTTCATCCTTCAACTAGCGCTCCCAGTGCGAACCAGCATCACGGTACAATCACAATTGCGGGCGATCGCCTCCGGGATATTCCCCTTGACCACCGAGTGCAGTAACCCTTCCCGACTGGCACCGAGAACAATTACATCACATTGGTCTTTTTGGGCCAAATCAATCAGCGCATCCTCAACCGAGTTGGCGCAGAGGGAGGTTGAAATCACCGGACAGGTGACTTGCCGTTCCAGAAAGGCCAAAGCCTGGTCAAGGACCCCCTGATCGGAGCCATAAGTTCCGGGCCCAAACACTTGACAGAGGCGAATTTCAGGATTAGTGGTCATCGACACCAATCCGGGGAGTAATTTCACCGTTGCTAAACCACTCGGCCCACCGCGAATGGGAACCAGCCATCGTTGAAACGACCGAGGACGGGGGAGGGGGCGCTCCAGTCCAGTTGTCAAGACGGAAATCTTGCCTGAACGGGGGGTTTCCGGCCTGCGTCGCGAGGGGGAGAAGGAGGTTTTACCCATTTTCACCAAAATTGCATCGCAAGGGGCTTGGCGAATGATGGTATCCGCCACATTCCCAAAAATCCGCCCGGGAGTGCCGGTACTGCCTTTCCATCCCATCAACATCAGGTCAATATGTCGCTCATCAATGGTTTCCAGCATGGCTTGGGCGACATCATGGGCCACGCGAACTTGAGTATGCACGGGCACATTCCAATCCCGACCGATGCGTTCAGCAAGGCGCAATAACCGACGAGAGGGAATCGTTGTCACAGAGGTTTCATCGGGGGATTGGTGACGGGAGATGACAATGGTTTGCAGACATTCCAGTTCATAGTTGCGCTGATGGGCGATCGCCACAGCCAAGCGGAGCAATGCCGGGGCGGTTTCAGGATTAGCCAGGGGGACGAGTAAGCGCCCTTGACCTGTGGCGGGCGATCGCGTCTGATAGACCAGATAGGACGGTTCGGGGTGCGGTCCAAATCCCTGTTTTCCCGTGAGGCGATCGCTTTCCGCCCGAATGATATCCGTGCGCGTAATAATCCCCACCAGCTTTCTGCCTTCCGTCACCGGCACGCGGCTGAGATTGTAGCGGTTGAGTTGAAACAGCACTTCCATCAAGGTATCCCCTGGGGAGACTTTCACCGCCTGGGGAGTCATAATCTTTTCCAGGATGGTATCCGGGGGTAAATTCAGCTTAGAGATTTTGGCCAAATCCGACTGAGCCACCATTCCCACTAATTTCCCCCCCTCTAGGACCGGAAATCCGCGATGATGAGAGCGAGAGAATGCCTGGACGACTTCCTCAATGGAGGTTTCGCGGGTTAAAGTTTCCACTCGGCGCTGCATGACATCGGCTGCGCGAATTTCACTGAGAATCGCATTCGGGGTGGCTTCTGCTTTGAGGTCAATGCCATTGAGTTTGAGTAACTTATCATACAAAGAACCGCTTTCAGCCATTTCCGCGACGAGATAAGATACCAGGGAACCAATCATCAGGGGGAGGACTAAATTAAAGTCCGTGGTAATCTCAAAAATCATCACGACGGCGGTAATGGGGGCTTTGGAAACCGCACAGAAAAAAGCGCCCATGCCTGCTAGGGCGTAAGTGGTGGGTAATCCGGCACCGAGGACCGAAAATTCCCAAATGCCTACGAGATAGCCTAAAGCCGAACCGAGAATCAGGGAAGGGGCGAATAAACCTCCCGGTGCGCCGGATCCAGCGGCAATAATGGTCAGGCAAAAGTGACTGAGGAAGGCGATCGCCGAGGCTCCGGCAGTGGGGGAGCCGGTGAGCAAGAACTCCCGCAAGCCGCTATTATTGCGAAATAACGGGGGTAACAGGGCGATCGCCACGCCGCAAATTAATCCCGCCAGTCCCATCCGCCAAGGCAAGGGCACTCGGATCACCTTCCGGTTGAATTTAATACTGGCGATAATGCCTTGGGTGAAGAGGGTCCCCAGCAAACCGGAGAGGATGCCTAAAATCAGGTAGAACGGGATTTCTGGGGCGGTGAATTGAGATTGAAAGCCCGTTGCGCTTAAATTTAAGTCAAGACTTTTTCCCCCTAAAATGCGGGAGACAACGGCCCCAATAAATGAGGCGAGGATAGCTGGCCCTAGGGAGAAGGCCGAAATATCACAGAGAAGTTCTTCAACGGCAAACAGCACGCCAGCGAGGGGGGCATTAAAACCAGCGGCTAAACCGGCGGCTGCACCAGCGGCGATCAGTTGCCTTCGGTAATCCGGGGAGGTGGGAAACCATCGGCCAATTTCAGCGGCGATCGCCGCACCGATTTGCACCGTTGGACCCTGCCGCCCCAAGGTCAAGCCCGATCCCACCGTAATCCCGGTACTGACTAATTTAATGAAGGCGACTCGTAAATCTAGGGATAACGGTACTCCGGCTAGGGCCGCCTTGACCTGGGGAATGCCACTCCCTGCCGCTTCCGTGGCACAGCGTTCGACGAGAAATCCGGCGATCGCGCCTCCCATGAGTCCAATCATCGGCAACCCAATCCAAGAAGGCAGATTGAACGACGCATAAATCCGCCATCCTCCCAACCATCCCACCCCTTGTTTCAAAAAAACCGCCGCCAGTCCAGAGACCAAACCTATTAAACAGGCTTCAAACATGGCAAGCCGTTTTGGTCTCAGGAAAAAAGCTCTAAGCCTTGCCACTACCCAACTATACGAGGAAAGGGACTGGAGCCACATGATCTCGTTTGCTATGAATATTTAAGTGGGGAAATTTGTATCATTTGTCATTTGTCATTTGTCATTAAACGAAAGAACCAATGACCAGCATCCAATGACAATTGACAATTATCAATTATCAATTATCAATTATCAATTCCTGCCCCCTAATGACCAATGACCAATGACCAATGACAATCAAATCTAATAAGTTTTTCCCGTAACCGAGAGGCCCTCTAAAATTAGAGAAGGGGTATAGCAAGCACCATTCCATTCGGCATCCCCCCCGATGTCGATGACTTGTTTAAGAGCAGTATAGACATTTCCAGCCACCATTGTATCCTTGACACGCCCGATGACCTGACCGTTTTTGACCCGGAAACCGAGGTCTACATTAATGGAAAAATCCCCAGAAATTCCCGTAGAACCCCCGAGCATTTGATCCACAATGATCGCCTCATCTAATCCGGCAATCAATTCAGCTAAAGATTTAGAACCCGGTTGGATGAGCCAGTTAAACAGACCCGGAGTGGGATAACTGCCTAAACCGGGGCGAAATCCGTTGCCGGTGGTGCCGATTCCTAGTAATTTTCCGGTGGTGCGATCGCTGTAGAACTGCTGGAGCACCCCATTTTGAATAAAAATAATCCGTTGGGTGGGGGTGCCTTCATCATCAAAGGGACAACTATAAGGCCCCGCCTCTGGTTCTTGAGAAATGGTTAGAGACTCTGAAACAATTGGCGACCCGAGGCGATCGCTCCAGGGAGAGGACTGCTCCCAGACTCGCTTACCATTGATGGCTTCTTGGACCGTTCCCCAGAGCATATCCGCTGCTTTGGCGGTAAATAAGACAGGGATTCGGCCACTAATTGCCGGAGCATTTTCTTGACTCCAGGCTAAACGTTGCAAAATTTGTTGAGCCACTCCAATTGGTTCGAGACTTATGCGTTGGGTTTGGCCGTCGGATACACTCAGAAAATCTTCTGAGCGAATCCAGTCAGCGGAGAGATAGCAACTTAAAGTCGTGTCTTTATAGCTACAATCCAGACCATTGGAGTTAAGCAGGCGGGTGGTTTCGCTATCGCAATCCCATTCTCCATTGCAGAGAATTTCTGGGTAGGCATCGCGAATCAAGGCGATCGCCTCTTTTCCCCAGTCGAGCAACTGTTCCACCGGGACCATTTCCCCTAAATCGGGATAGGATGCGGAACGGTTGTCCGTCATTTCAATGGTTTCCGGCTGTCCCAAGGTACTCAAGGCGATCGCCTTTTCCACCAAGGATTTCGGGTCTACCGGCCCATAGGCGACGGCTAAACCCGGACGCCCATTCTTCCAGAGTCGCAGCGCCGTGCCTTCAGATTGCGCACTTTCGAGTTGTTTGAGACGATTCGCCTCAAAATAAACAGGGCGAGAGTGCGATCGCGACTGAAACACCTCCGCCGCCTCGACCCCTGCATGATGAGCCAGATCTAAGAGCTGTTCTGGCAGTTCCTCTGCTTGCAAATGTTCAGACCCCATGAGAATTCAAGGATGAAGGATGAAGGGTGAAGGGTGAAACAGCTAGGGTAAAATCAGAAATCTCTTTCCCCAACAGTTCACACTTGTAGAACGCAACTGGATGTTGCGGACGCGACAAGACTTCACACTTCACAACTTTACGCTAAGTTGAGTTCCTGTAATAGCCAAAATCCGGCAAAAGATTCCGAATTGGGATCGGTTTGAATGGCTAAAAAATGCACCCCTTGGGCTTTATCCTTGGTTTCGGCAAATCCAGCCGCTTCGGCGCGAGTGGTTTTATCTGTTAAATTCGCCAAAATCCATCGCTCATTAAACCCGGTTTCTAAAACCACCTGTCCGGGTTCTTCCAGTTCGGGCTTCAAAAACCCTAACTCTAGTCCTGACATCCATCCCGCTAGGGCTTTCGCCCGGTTTGAGAAGACAATCATCCCCGGAATGATGGTGTCTGTGCTGATCTGAGGCACTAAACTTTTTTCACCTAAAATGGGAAAGGCTTCTTTAAAGCCAATATCCCACTCGTTCATTTCTGCAAAGCTACCCGCCTCCAAGGTGACGAATGCCCAGCGATCGCCCTGTAGCGCATCGGGAAGGCGTTCCGGTTTCGGCGTTTCAAATTGCACCGAAGGAGTTAACCCCGCCCCTTGAAACCCCGGTTCTAAGGGATAAATGGTGTCCATCCGTTCCTGCAACCAACGGTATAGCGCGACAGTCCGCCGGGAGGGTTTGGAGGTAATTCCCAAATCCTTGCAGGCTTTTGTGATCATATTGTTCATCTGGCGACGGAAAAAGCGAATCTGCGTCGGCGGTTTGCCAGCCAGGGCGATCGCTTCGTTGATGGCATCTCCTAACCACATCGAATTGACTTCGCTACTGGAACAATATTTTGAAAAGCGCAACAACTCTTCCGTGGAGCAGGTATCGGTCGGACTCTCACAGATGAGCACTTCCCAGCGCTTTTTGCCATTCTCATCGAGAATCGGTTTGGAGTAAAAATCTAGTTCCCACGTTTTGCTCATCGATATTTTGCGCCGTTTTCCCAGCCTACTTTCTCTATGAGCGATCGTATCATTAACTGGAGTTGATCTATGATTCATATTGACGGCTCGTTTGGAGAAGGTGGGGGTCAGGTCCTCCGCACTGCCCTGAGTCTGGCGACCCTCACGGGGACTCCCCTCACCCTCGATCGCATTCGTGCTGGACGCCCTAAACCCGGTTTAGCCGCCCAACACCTCACCGGGGTCCGCGCCGCAGCGACCCTCTGCAATGCCAAAGTTTACGGGGACTCCCTGGGCTCTCAATATTTAGAATTTATTCCCCAATCCCCCCCTCAACCGGGTCACTATCGGTTTGATGTGACTACTGCCGGGTCCGTGAGTCTAGTCTTACAGACGATTTTGCTCCCTTTAGCCCTCACCCCAGGAGAATCCCGGATTACCCTATGCGGGGGGACCCATGTGGCCTTTAGTCCCGCTTTTCCCTACATTCAGGAGGTTTATTTACCGGCGATCGCCCGCATGGGAGTCTGTGCCGAAGTCACCTTAGTCAAGTGGGGGTGGTATCCCCGAGGTGGGGGCGAAATCCAACTCCGGGTGACCGGGGGCCAGCCCCTCTCGGGACTTAATCTCCAGGACCGGGGTAAACTTCAACAGGTGAGAGGATTAGCTGCCGTCACTGAACTCCCCTCTCACATTCCCCAACGCATGGCCAACCGCGCCGAAAATCGCTTACGCGAGGCCCAAATGAAAGTTCAGGTACAAACCACCCGGGAAAAAGGAATTGCTCCCGGGGCGGGCCTATTTCTAACGGCGGACTATCGCAATAGCACCGCTGGATTCAGTGCATTAGGGAAACAGGGATTGCCCTCGGATCAAGTCGCCGATCGCGCCTGTGATGCCTTGTTGGAATTTCATCACAGTGGTGCCGCTGTTGATATCTATCTCGCGGACCAATTATTATTACCTGCAGCCTTAGCCACATCTGACACCTATTATCATGCCCAAGCCCTTTCTTTACATTTAACCACCAATGCCGGAGTCATCGAACAATTTGGTCGGGCCAAAATAGAGATTAATCCAGACCAAAATCTAGTCTCAGTTTTCCCGCAATAGCTGACTTTTTTTGGAAATTTGCCCTTAACTCAATCCCTTAAAACAATGCACCCTGGTTAAATAGCATAAGATGGAAATTTGGCAATAATTATCTATTAAAAACAGCGAATCAAACTATTGACAGAAACAAACCCTTTAATGGGAGCTTCTATCTCCACCCACGAGCGTTGAATTCCCCCGGGATCGGGAATATATTCGTAATCTTCAATCAATTGCACTCGCCCATTGGCGGGAACTCCTCCGAGATACTGAGAAGGACCAGAAACAGCAGAACGAATCGCCAGACCCTGGGGTGTCACCAGTCCATTCACTTGGCGGCAAAACTGACCATTGGGAATCTCAGGCGTTTCCGCAACTGGGGATGGTGCCGTAGAAGTCCGTGGGGGTGTAGAGGGTCTGGGTCCTGCACTGCCGGAACAGTAGGCGAGATTGCCACCACTATTCGGGGGGCCATTGGAAATATAGCCTTCAACAGGTGCAGTGATTTTAATCCAAATTCGACCATCAGAACCGACAATGGGTTCAGCATCAGCAGCTAAAGTCACCGTGGCATTGGGGTCTACGCCGCCAATTTGGGTTTGACTGGGGTCTGGGGTCCGATGGACCGCTAAACCCCGGCGTTCCGTGACGCGACGGCACAGATCGGGGGGTTCTGCCTGTGCCAGAGGGGTGGCGATCGCCTTGGGTAGAGTGCTGGTTATGACACTCAGGAGGGCGATCGGGATTGTCCACAGATTTAACAACTTCATGGGTTAATTTTTGTCTCCAATTCAAACAGGTTCAGTCTTTAATTTTAGCGGTAAATTCTGATGTTAATGAAAAATTTATCAGAGTTTACCGAGATTTATATCGGGAAATTGGGGGAGCAGGCAAGGGAAAAATGGTTTAATTTTATAGGGAATTTCGGCTCAATTAATTCATTCTTCTGGGGGAAATTAAGTAATCTTTTTTGGCGGGGTGATGAAGATCCGGAAACGACTGAAGTCGTTACTACAAACGGGGGAAGGAACGACTGAATTTCCCATCCTCCCCATCTCCCCCATCTCCCCTATCGACACATAATTAAACTATCTGTAGAGACAAACCCCGATACTGGGGTCGTAATTTGTACCCACTCTCGTGCTTCTGAGTTGCGATCGCGTAGGATTTGATAATTGGGGATGAGAGTCACCCTTGCTCTAGGGGGGACGACACCTAGATAGGCGGCGGAACTGGTGGGTTCAGCGCGAATGACCAATCCATCCGGTGCCTCTCGACCTTCTACTTCACGGCAGAGATTGGCAGTTACGGGAGTGGGATTGAGGGGATTCGCAGAAACTCCTCCATTGCAGTAGATTAAGCTTTCCGTGGGGATATACCCGACGATTGGGGAGGAAATTTCAATCCAAGTCCGGGGTTCCCGATTTTGATCCGGCAGATACTGAGCATTCGGTGCGAGTAAAACCTGTGCTCCCGGTGCTAATCCACCGCGATTGGTAGCAAATCGGTTGGCATCGGCATGAACAGTGATGCCTTGGGGGGCCAGATTGGGGTCCACTCGACGGCAAAGGGAGGTTGTACCGAGGTTGGGAGAGGGGGTTTGGTTGGGGAAAGGGGTGGCAGTTCCGGTACAGGGGACAAAATTGCCCGAACTTCCGGGTTCGCCGTTAGAAACGTACCCCCGCACGGGTGCTATGATTTCAAACCAAACTCGACCATCGGGACCGGGAATCTGGCGAGCACCTTCGGCGAGGGTGAGGGTGCCATTAAAATCGACGCCTCCGATCGCAGCCGAGTTGGGGTTGGGTTGGGAACGGATCGCCAGTCCCTGTTGTTCGGTGACTTGCCGACAGAGGGTGCCTGTTGCCTGCGCCAGTTGTAAGGGGGATTGCGCGGTGGTGGCGGGGATGTTGAATCCCGTGGAGGCGATCGCCCAGAGGCCCAGTCCTACCCCTAGAATGGTCCGATTTTTAAACGGTTTCATCACTATCCTTCTTTACCCTTGCGAAACTTTATTTTAATTTTAGGGAGCGATCGCCACAAACGGAGACCTGTGTTGGCGGTGAGTTCCCAACTTTAGAGCGATCGCTTTTGGCCGGATAATGTTTCCACTCTTGAGTAATTTTCAGCTAGGGTGTCAGAACTTTCCACCCTATTCCAAGGACAATCTTGCTATCTCATCCGATTCAGAGGGCTTTTTAGCACTCGATGCTATCATCCACCTATCTACCCTATTCTTTGACAGGTTTTATGAAGATTGTTAAAAAGGACATCGATTGGGCAGTCTTGGAAGGAATTCTCTCCCCAGAACAAGGAGAATCCCTCTGGAATGCACTCCAAAAGCGGACGAGTAACCGCCCCCAGTTTAATTTCGCCAATGTTGCCTACTATTTTGGAGCATTCATTGTGCTGTCAGGAATGAGTTGGTTTATGACTTTAGCTTGGGAGGAGTTTGGGGGCAAGGGTTTGTTATTCTTAGCTTGCTTTTACGCTTTTTTGTTTGTCCTTGCCGGGAACACTCTGTGGTTTAAGCAAAATTTAAAAATACCGGGCGGACTCCTGTTTACTATTGCAGTCTGCATGACTCCCCTGGCTGTGTTTGGCCTGGTAAGTCAGATAGAATCATGGCCGATTCCCTATCTTTACGATGCTCCTTATACCTATTTTATTCAGGAAAAAAGCATTTTTATTCTGATGGAGTTAGCTACTATTTTGGTGGGATTGATTGCAATAAAATTTATAAAATTTCCTTTTTTAACAGCTCCAATTGCCTTGGCTTTTGGATTTTTATCTATTCATCTCACTGCTGTCAGTGTTTTTTATACTACCGGGGAAACCTGGTGGTCCTACCAAGACTATTGGGTATTTTTCTGGTTTGGATTGATTTGTTTGATGGTGGCCTACTGGGTGGATGTAAAAACCAGCCGCATTGAAGAAGATTATGCCTTTTGGCTTTATTTATTTGGGTTGATGTCGTTTTGGTTTAGTATGACCTTCATGGGACTGGCTTTCTCCGGTAACCCTCTTATTTATTTGTTCATTAATCTCGGCTTAATTTTGTTGTCAGTTTTGTTGCACCGACGGGTTTTTATCGTATTTGGAAGCCTAGGGATTTCCTTGCTATTATATGATTTATCCTATCGAACGTTTCAGGGGTCTTTGTTGTTTCCCTTAACTTTAATGGTGTTGGGACTGTTGGTGATTTATGCCGGGATTCAATATCAGCGCAATGAGGAGGCGATCGAGCGATTGATAGTGGGCAATTTGCCGATGAGTATTCGAGACATTTTACCTCGTCGGCGTTCATAACGGGGTCTTAAACTCATGAAAATTCCCCGTTTTAGGGTGAAAGAATGGAGTAAAAAACTTATTCATTATCTCTATATCTGTAGGCCCATTGGCTTGAATGCCCCTACAGATATAGAGGTTCTCTCTCCAAAATTCGTCAGTCCTGAGATGTTTTGGAGAACAGCCGGGTCCGGGAATTAAGTCGGAGGAATAACACGGTGATTTCCTCCGCAGCTCGCCAGGAAGTTTAAGCCCAGTTTCTTAATCATTTAATCCGGTTAAACTATCCGCGTAGGGATTAATAAATTCCGGTTGGAGTAAGGCCGGTTTTTGGCCGTTTTTCGAGTGTTTTTCCAGTTTCGCCTCTTGTTGATAACGAAGCACTGGGAGGTGCATCAATTCTTGTCGATAAATTTGGAAAATCCGGTTTAATGAATTAGCGATTCTATCCCAGCTTGCTTTTTCTGTCAAGTTTTGAGCGACTTGTTTAATCAGTTCATCCTCTTCGCTATTTTGGACGAAGGCTTGGAGGCGATCGCCATCGGTCAAAACGGTCGCTTGGTAAACTTCTCCCTCGCACCACCACAATTCCCCCTGACTGAGCAACCAAGTCAGCAAGTAGGTTTCTGCATATTGTTCTGTAACCCAAGTCGAGATTTGCATAAACTCCATTTTTGGTCCATTTAATGGTCAGCGTTGACTTTGGCGATCGCGATCGCTCGTCACTCTATCTCGAACACTCACCCTCGATCCGGTTACTCTCTTAAAATTTTTGCTGAGGGTTTATGATCAGCGAAAATATTTAACCCTCATTCATCGCCATGAAGCCGCCATTTTCTCCTAAAACAATTAATTATTCCCAGGTGATTCATCTGAGTCACCCGATCGCCTCCAATATCCCCCAATGGCCGGGAGATCCTCCTGTTGAGTTCGAGGCGATCGCCACCTTATCTACCGATGGCTATTATTTACGCCGCTTTGCGATGGGAGAACATAGCGCCACCCATCTGAATGCACCCAATAGTTTTTATCCCGAAGGAGTAGGAATTGAGACTTATTCTGCCGAGTCCTTAATTGTCAAAGCCGTTGTGATCAATATCTGTCAAATGGCCGATGAGAATCCAGATTATACTCTAACTTGCGCTGATGTATTGGCCTGGGAAGCCGAACAAGGGGAAATCTCTGCTGGGACGGTAGTCTTATTATATACCGGCTGGCAGCACAAGTGGTCCGACCCCGATGCTTTTATCAACCAGCAGCACTTTCCTGGTTTTGCCCCAGAAACCACCCAATTTTTGCTCGATCACCGTCAGATTGGCGGCGTGGGAATTGATACGCATGGGGTCGATGGGGGACAAGATTTGACCTTTGCCACCAACCGGCAAGTATTGGAACAACCACGCATTGTCCTGGAAAATCTCACAAACTTGAACCAGTTGCCACCCACGGGAACAACCTTGGCGATCGCGCCGTTGCAGTTGGTCCAGGGTTCCGGTTCTCCCGCCACAGTGTTGGCATTTTTGCCGTGAAAATAGCCAGGGTTCTCCGGTGGAGTGGGACAGAGTGCCGACGGGTTCACAACCTCTCCCCCGGGTTGCCATGTCCATTGCGATCGAGCCATTTCAATAATGCCTGTTCCAATTCCGGGGAAAGTTGCACCGGCAAAGTTCCGGATCGAACGTGCAAATCTCGTTGAGCAAAGGGAATTTCTACCCCGATATGGTGCAGCAAGGAGAAAATCCGGAAATACAAATCGCTTTTAATCCCAAACTGCTGACTGGGTTCCGAGATCCATATAAGCAGTTCAAAATCTAAAGAACTGCTGCCAAACCCTTTGAAAAGAACCCGGGGTGGGGGAACCAGCAAGACATCGGGATGTCCTTTGGCAGCATCTAACAGGGCATTTTCGACCTGGCGGACATCAGAAGTATAGGCGACGCCAACGGGCAGATGCAATCGAGAGACCGGGTTGCGGTGGGACCAGTTAATCACCTCGGTTTCCAAAAACTTGGAATTCGGCACAATAATAAAAATCCGGTCTAAGGTTTGGATGGTGGTACTGCGACCCCCAATGCGCTCAATGGTCCCGACATATTGACCGACTTCGACAAAATCCCCGATTTGAATGCGACGCTCAAAAACGAGAACGATGCCACTGCCAAAGTTTTTGGCGATATCTTGAAACCCGAAACCAATCCCTACACCTAGGGCACTAGCAACGATGGTGAGGGAGGTGATATCTAGTCCCCAGAGTTGCAGGAGGACGACGCTGCCGATGATGATCAGGGAGTATTTGGTGACGATGGAGATGGCTTCTTCTGCACCCCGATTCAGTCCCGCCAGACGCAAAACCCGCGATCGCAAGGCATTGGTTGCCATGCCTGAGATGGCGACTACCCCAATTAGCATCCCTGTGATGATTAGCAGATCGATGACGCTGTAAGAGCGTTCCGTCAGGGTGATAATGGGGGTGGTAAAGGAGGTGACCAGGACGGTGGTGATCTGGTAGCTCCATTGTCGGGTTAAGGGGAAGAGGTTGGCAATATAAAGAAGGGTCCCCACTGCCAAGACGATGCGGAAGAGTGTCCCGAGGAGGGTGAATAATAAATCCATTGCACCGATGGAGTTGTCCGTTTCTCCCTCGGAGTTTGTGCCTCTGAAGCGATCGCGCAAGGGTTGGCGATACCGTCGCCACATTTGGGTTAATCCGCGATTCAGGACCAAGATGGCGATGATAATGGCAATGGCGTGAATCAGCGATCGCTGGATAAATCGACCCTGGCGTTCTCTTCGGGCTTGTTCTAGGGCCTCTTGAATATCCCGCATCCAAACTTCAGCTTGCGCTTGGGGGGTGAAGTTATCCTCCGTATCCCCGGCAGTGACGGTGACTAAGAGGCGATCGTTGAGGTAAATGGCGGGCAGTTGATTCGTTTCGCGCACCTCTAGCTCAAAGGGCATGGCCGAATCTGCAACGGATTGGAGCTGATTTTCAATCACGTTGGCGCGAACATCGGCGGGATATTCCCCCGCACGAGTGACAAAGAAAAGGCGTCTCCCATCCAAGCTAACGGCAGCTTGTGCTTGTTGGAGTTCCTGATTGAGCCATTCCGAGCGGAATTGGGCGATGTAGGGCTCAGGTTGTGCCCTGGCGATCGCCTCCTGGGACTGTCCCACTGGCGCAACCCACTTTAGATGTGAAGGGTTTACGGTGGCTCCAGCCCTAGGCATCGGCGTTAGGGACAGGAGTCCGATGAGGGCCAGCAAAGTGATGAGGGTTGCCCCGATCTGGGGTTTAAAGTTCCCAATTCGAGAGGGATTAGCGGTTCTTCTTGGTTTCACGACGAAGCTCAATGGCTTGATTTTGGACTCACCCGACATCGACAGTCGATTTTAATTGTCCTTATTTTGCCATTCCCTAGAGGAAAACAGACGCGGTTATCCTCTCGTTTTTTGTATTTTAAAGTTGAGACAGGCCAGGAGGATATCCCATAAAACTCGGAGTCTATGTCACCTTTATTGTTGCTACAAATATTTTGGGACTAAAGGGGTCGCTCCACCCTTGGCGCGACCCTTGTTTTGGGAAAAAATAGCCGATTCCTTCGGTGACCTGCTACTTTTTTATTCTGGTGAAGGTGCAATGATTTTTTTTTAATAAAAGTGCAGTTTAATTAATTCTTAAGATTTCTGAATTCGGGAAAGTTCACCGCAAAAAAGTCCCCGAAAATGATTTTCCGGAAAATTAATTTACAAAACTGTACGGATTGGGGGTTGGAATCTGAGTATAGAGCTTGAATAAGTACCCGGTTTGATCGGGCGAGCGCCTGCATTTCCCATCCCAGAGGGAATGTTGCCAGAAGACCCGTTCTGCGAAATTTCGGTTCCCTAGAACGGCATTTAGATTGCAATATTCTTCAGGGATTAACCTGAGGTGATCAGGAAATTCCGTAGAAACACGGGATGGGCAGGATGGATTGCCAAGAGATAACCATCATTTAGGTGAGCGAGGTGATTTCTGCTAGACCCCTGGCGGTTGTTCACAGAAGAGGACCTGACCACCTGAAGGGTACGACTTTCAAGAAAGGCGTTTCCCAATGACGAACCCTATCAGGGGACGATCTGGGGGCTTTTTTATGCCCAGATTGGGTCTGAATTTAACGCTTTGTCCGACTCAGGAGGCGAACAATGAACATTCAACAGCTTGCAATTGGCACTTTAGCGGTTATTGTTACAGCGGATTTAACCCAAGAGGCCAGTGTCAGTCCCGGTGGAAGGTCCCCAGCACTGGCATCCCCAGCTAGTAACGAAGTCCACGACCCTCACCACCCTGGCGAGGATGCATTACAGCACTATGCTGTGGTTATCCCTGGCGATCGGGACAAAATGCTGGATCCCAGTCTAAATGACTTCAATCCGAGTGCTCCGACTTTGTGGGCCTCTGGGGAGCATCAAAAGCCATTAACCGACCTAGAAGGTCACTGGGCCAAAGAATTTATTGAAGTGCTGCAAGCACAGGGTATTATTCTCGGCTTCCCCGATGGCAGTTTTCAACCCGATGCAGCGATGACTCAGGCCCAATTTGCGGCAGTGCTGCAACGAGCCTTCCAGGGCCGCTATCTCTCGGAGGATGAGCCGTTGAGTGCAGAGGTTCCGGGGGACGATTGGGCGGAAACTGCGATCGCCGTCGCATCGTTCAGAGGATGGATGGGAGGAGATCCAAACCAAGGGTTTGAACCCAACCAACCGATCCCCCGATTGCAAGTGTTAATCGCCCTAGTTAATGGCTTAAACTTAAAACCCCCCAGGGACATCCTGGGAAATGTAGACACTTATTTTTCTTCCTCGGCATCGATTCCCGCCGATGCACAAGAACCCCTAGCCGCGGCGATTCTCCTGTTAGAGAAACTGGAACAGCATCGGCGTCTTTATGGAGGGACAATCCCAAATGACTGGTTTTCCAATCCCGATCGCATCGCCACCCGTGGGGAAGTCGCCGCTTTTATTTACCAGGCCCTGGCGATCGTTGAGGCAGAATCCTCCGGAAACGAGCTTCCTACGGTTTCTAGGTCTCAATCTGTAACCCCCACCGGGGAAAGTCCAGAAATAACTGCATCACTTTTTCCCGCGTTCCCAGCAGAAAGCGTGGTCCCCCTGTTTCCTCAATCCCCGGAAACTCCTGAGAATCCGGATGAATCCCTGGACAACTTCCATCAGAGCGATCGCCCCGCAGTCGAGTCCCGATTCTCCCCACCCAGTAATCGTTGGGGGATTGGAGGGGAAGGATTTGTAATGACCGCAGGGGATCTCGAACCCTTCGAGGATCTCGACTCCCAAGCGGTTCCTAGTGAGGAGACGGTGATCCAGGGCGATCGCTTTCAACCCACTTGGGAAGGGCACTCCCGCCCCTCCGAAAGCCTCAGCGCCTTGTTACCCCCTCGTCCCGTCACCCCCACTCTCTCGGAAGCCTCCCCAGACCCCCTGGAAGATAGCATCAGCCTCCGTTTAGAAACCTTACGCGGCAGAATTCAATCGACTCCCTCTCTGGTCCCCGAACTGCCCCCCCTAGCAGCAGCCGGTTCCTACCTTCCAGAACCGGGCGAACTCTTTCAAGGCTATATGTGGCCCGCCAGAGGCGTCTTTACCTCCGGGTTCGGAATGCGTTGGGGACGAATGCACAAAGGAATTGATATTGCTGGACCGATTGGCACACCGATTATGGCGGCAGGAACTGGCATCGTCACCTTTGCTGGCTGGAATTCTGGTGGATATGGAAACTTAGTGGAAATTGAGCATCCCGATGGCAGTCTCACTCGCTACGCTCACAATCATCGCATTTTGGTCAGCGCCGGTCAGTCGGTGATTCAAGGTCAACTGATTGCGGAAATGGGCAGTACAGGTAATAGTACGGGTCCTCACTTACATTTTGAACTCTATCCTCCGGGTACCGATGCGGCGGATCCGTTAGCCTATCTTCCTGGCGATCGCCAGAAGCTGCGGGTCGATTCTACGGTGGGACAAGCGGTCTATTCTCGGTGATTTGTCATGGGTCATTTGTCATTTGTCATTGGTCCTTTGTCCTTTGAATTGTTGAATACTCAGGACCAACACCCCTAGCAACAACCAATGACCCATGACCAATCACAAATGACCAATGACCCATGACTCATCACCCGGATGAACGGGAGAGGACAGATAACGCTTTCACGGTTTCAGGATGTCGTCCCAGTTGTCCTGTCATTAATCGCAGGGCCAATTGCTTGACTGGAGGCAGGGTTCGCAATCCCCATAATCCGAGATGACGGAGGATAACTGCCGGTAAGAATTGATTAGAAAACAGGCGATCGAGAAGATCTGTAAAGCCTAAAATGGTCAGATTTTCTAGTTTTCGCCAGCGTTCATATCGTTTGAGGACTGCCAGGGAACCGATATCTTCCCCCCGGTGATGCGCTTGGGTGAGAATTTCCGCGATCGCCGCTGCATCCCGAATCCCCAAATTTTGTCCTTGTCCCCCCACCGGATGACAACAATGGGCCGCATCTCCAATTAAAGCAAGGCGCGGTTGCACATAGCGACTGCTTTGCATGAGTTGCACGGAAAACACCCGGCGATCGCTAATCGGTTGGACTCGTCCCATTTGTTCGCCATACCGTTTCTGGAGTTCCAATAAAAATTCGGCTTCATCCAAGGCAGCTAAGGCTTTGGCTTCTGCGTGGGGTGCAGTCCAGACAATATTACAGCGATTTTCAGTTAGGGGTAAAATGGCAAAGGGTCCGCTGGGCCAAAATCGTTCGTAAGCAATATTGCCGTGAGGTTTTTCCGGTTTAACTTGGACTGTAATACAGGATTGCCAATATTTCCAACCGCGAGTTTTGATGCCTGCTGCTTCGCGAATCCGCGATCGCGACCCATCAGCAGCAATTAACACCCGGGTGCGAATTCGTTGGGTTTCGGGGTTTTCCTCAACCCTTGAGCGAACTTCTAGCACCACGCCATCGAATTGGTACTCCACTCCCAAAACCTCCGATGGACAGTTCCAAGTCACATTGGCACAATCGGTGAGAAAATCCTGCAACGCCGTGAGTAATACCTGATGTTCCCCCACATAACCGAGGGTTTCTCGACCTAAATCACCCGGTTGAAAGCGCACCCCTTCTTGTCCAGAATCGGAGAGACTAATTTGATTAAATGGGGTAATTTTCGGTAAAATCCGCTCCCACACCCCCACCGCCTGGAAAATTTGTCCGGATAACAGGGACAGAGCATAGACTTGATTTCGGGATGAGGCAACCGACGGAGGCAATGCCTCAATTAGCACAACTTTTAAACCGGAATCTTTTAAAGAGGCGGCTAAAGTTGTCCCAGCAATTCCACCACCGGCGATCGCAACATCATAATCAAAAGCCGATTCCGATCCGCAAGTAACAGGTGTTTCGCGAGTAAGCTGCTGTAAGGGCATGGTTATCGAGGTTTCTCAAAACACATAAAGATAGGTCCTATTCCTTATCATTGTGCCGCAAATCGCAATTTCAGGCTAGATGGGGGAGATGGGGTAGATGGGGAGGATTGGGACTTCTGTCGTTTCTTCCCCTGTTTGTAGTAACGACTTCAGTCGTTTCCGCGTGACGAAAGCGTCAGCTTTCGTCACGCACTCTGCGGTTGTATGGGGACTGGGGAAGTTACAGACCCTCCCCTGTCATGGCTTCAGCCATGACAGGGGCTTCTTGCGGCTTAAGCGCCTGGTTGAGGGACTGGATGCTTTGCCTCCAATGGGCGTGACGAAAGCTGCCGCTTTCGTCACGCGGAAACGACTGAAGTCGTTACTACAAACAAAAGAGGAGAACGACTGAAGTCGGGAGGTTGAACCTCTCCCCATCTCCTCATTTTTTCCTAAAATTGATACTCAATTCCTGTGACAAAATCAACCCGTAAATTGGGATTATCTAAAGATGGGTTATTAGCGTATCTCAAAATCAAGTTGTTATTAAAAGACCATCCTTGAAGAAGAGGAATTCCTAAAGTAGTCGAAGATTCCATGTAATAGTCTTCCACATCATCAAAGGGCAGCTCAAAGGTTAGAAATTGACGCAAGGTGAGAAAATCAAAGTACAGATCTTTATAGCGCATCCGATACTGAGCCACGGGAAAATCCAAATCATCCCGGCGGCGGTTGGATTCTTCGTAACGAATGCCTAGACCCAACTGCATATCAAAGGAGCGATCGGGACCGGCGCGCCAGATGTTAATCCCTGGCCCGGTATATAAATTGGTCCGAATATCAATCCCATCGGGTTCATCCCGACGGACTAAGGAACTGATAAAATATTGATAGCGTTCCGTGGCATGATGGCGATATTCGGCATCAATTTGACCTTTGATTTGATTATCGTTTTCCGGAGAAACTCGACTATCATCATAGTCATTGGTGAAGCTGATTCGGAAATCTACTTCATCCGTCGGCCATTGGCGTTCCAGTGCGAAGTTAAAGGTGGTTTCACTGGTGATTTTGTCCCCGGAAAAGAAGGAAGCACCCAGTCCCACTTGACCTTCCCACCCGGTGGGTTCAAAGGGAAAGAGGGCGAGGGGTTCTGTCGATTGAGTGCCCCGGGCAATGTCACGACTTTCGGATAAAATAGCGAGGGAGCGATCGCCGAGTCCGATCGCGTTGTAGGTGAGGGCAATCTCGGCTAATAAGCTGGATTTTACCCCGGGGTCATCTAGGCGATTTGCTGTTGCTAATGCGTCCGAGAGCAAGTCCGCAGCGGTTGAGGCTTGTCCCAGTTGAAAATAGGCTCTGGCGATCGCAATTTTGGCCCGAACCCGCACCGAGTCGGCTTCGATATCATTGGCGGCGCTTAAGGCATCAGCCAAGAGAGTTTGGGCCCGTTCTTCCTGGCCGATCGCCCCATAGTTTAGGGCAATTTCAATTAATAATCGGGCCTTGGTTTCCGGTTCTTCTAGGGTATTAATGACCTCTAAGGCTTCTTCTAAAATCTGCTGGTTTGACTCTGTAAATCTGTCAATTTGTTGAGCAAATACTGGAAATTGAGCTAAAAGTTTCTCAGTAATTTGACCCCCTGGCTTTTCCTCGAATTGGGTCAAATTATAAGTTTCATTGATTCTTGAGTCTCTGGGTGAAGAGAAAGAAACAATGGGAGGTTGCGATCGCCCAGGAGAAATCCAGGTTAAATTAGCCAGAAAAACTCCGATTACTACTCTGGTGCTTAAAATATTCAACTTGGGTACTTTAATGATTGAAGGGTGTCCTTGCACTTCGGTTTAATTGAGAGAAAGTTACACTGATAATTTACAGGGGATCAACTGACTAACCTGGGGAGTTTTAGGTCAATTTTCTGGTGATAATTCCGTAGATTTTACTCCAGCAACAACCGGCGGGGGATAAATCCCCCGCCTAACAGCTAAAGTCGGTTGAAACCGACTGAAAACACCACGGGATAAGACTTACTTTAGCTATGAGGCCCCCAATCGTTTAAACCCCCGCCGGGTGTCGCCACTGCTGCAAGATGTCAATTAATACCGACTATTCTCCTGGATTCTCTGGGCTAGATTCAGGGGAATAGTCAGAGGCTTCCTCCCCTTCAATGACCTGAGGAGGCATCTGAATTAATTCTTCCACATTCAGGTTAGTGTTTCCCTGCTCTGAGGACTCGACGTGATGGGGAGTCGCCACAACCGAACTCGTATCGATTTGTTGCGCCAGATTTTTTTGTCCGATCTCTAAAAACCATTTGTATTCATACAAGGTTTCAGGACGGGCATACTCGGCACAGAATTGCCACTGTTCCAATGCTTCAGCCCTGCGCTTCTGTTGTTGATAAACTTCCGCCAGCATACAGTAGGCCATTCCCCCACCTACCTGAGAATTTAAAATCTGATCATCAAATTCTATCGCCTCTTTTAACTCTTGTTCGGCTCGGTCATATTCTTGTTGTTTTAACAGAGACCAACCCAAGTTTTTATGGAGTTGATATTGGAGATTTGTTTCTTGGGGGTCAACCCGTTGCAATCCTAGAAGCAGTAATGATTCGGCAATCTTGTACTCATTTTGAGGCGTTCCTGGATTAAATTTCTGGATGTAGGTCCGCCCCGCATTATTAAAAGCTTGGGCATCTCCATACTGAATTCCCTGTTTGTACTGTTCTAATGCCAAATCAAGTGAACCCAGAGATTCATAAATTACACCTAACGCAACTTTAACCTCTATATTTTCGGGATCAAGTTTGCTGGCATTTAGATATTTGTTGTGAGCTTTATTTAAGTCCCCCTCTTCATAATGATCAATCCCTTGCTCATAGTAAATACTGCCGATGTAGGGTAAAGAGTTATTTACCCCATAACTGCCTACAGTTAGCATTCCCGATGCCATAAATATGGCCGGATTGTGAAACGGTTCAGGAATGTTAAGTTTAAATAGGAAGGCTTTTACTTTTGTCTTGCCATCTGTAGTGAGTACACCTTTACTCAGGGCACCTAATCCAGCAACTTGGGCGATGCTGCCAAAGGCTTCTGACACTCCTAACCCTCCGCTAGAAAATGCCTGAAACGTATTAATCATAAAGCTACCAGCTAAGACCAATGCACCGGCAGTCAATGAATCCCATATCCAATCAAATCGTTTCCAGTTTGGGGTTTCTTTGGGAACGCTCAAAAACCACCACCAATTACTTTCTGGTGGGTTGAAAGTGGGGCGAGACTTCTCAAGTTTATCATCGGAGGCGATCGCCGAAGCTTGTGCTTTCAGGCGCTCATCTAAGTCGAGGAGTTTGACCAGACTTTCCCCAGCGACTTCAACTCCTGGGTTACCAATTGTACTGAGAGCATCCCGAGCGCTCATCACCTCCAAGACTTGCTCTAAAGTGGGTGAATTGGGTCCGGATTCCTCGATCGCCGCCAGTGCTGTCCCATAGCGGATAAGTCCTGATTTGAACGCCGATTCAGTTCTGTCATCAGGGGAATTGAACATTCGCAAAACTCCAAAATTCAGCAGGATTCATAGAAAGTAGTCTGGGGGCATTATACGGCCTTAATGAGCCAATGGCAATCAAAATCCCATCAGTTCCACTCACCCCCAACCCATACCAATATTTGTTACTACTAGAGAGTACCCTTGGACTGGAGAACAATCACCATGACTGAACAAAAACGTCCTAAATGGGATGCAGGCAGGTTCTGGAAAACCCTATCCTATTTTGGAGTGGTCCCGTTTTTAGGGAATTTTTCCTGGATCCGCAATCTGCTCACTGGCGGAAAAAGTACCCTCAGCACCCCGGAAAAACCTGGAGTCATTCTCGTTGCCGGTGCCACGGGAGGCGTGGGGAAGCGGGTTGTCCAAAAACTCCAACAGCGAGGTTACTCGGTTAGAGGATTAGTCCGGGATCTCAAGCGGGGACGAGAAATGCTGGGGACTACAGTGGATCTGGTGGATGCGGATATCACCCTTGCCGACAGTTTGAGCGATCGCCTCTTGGAAGATGTGACCGCCGTGATTTCCTGCATCGGCACCCGAGTGCAACCCGTGGAAGGGGATACCCCAACCCGAGAAAAATATTATCAAGGAATCAAATTTTATACCCCAGAAGTCTTGGATGTACCCGAACAAGTGGAATATCACGGGATTCAAAATTTAGTCGATGCCACCCGTCGTCAACTCGCGACCCTAGGTGCACCCCATGAAAAAATCATCTTTGATTTCAGCAAACCCACGGACAACCTCAAAGAAATTTGGGGTGCCCTCGATGATATCGTCATGGGTGGAGTCAGCGAAAGTAATGTCCGCCTCGTTAACGAAAGGGCTTTATTTTCTGGGAACGTTTCCACCTCAAATTCTGGTGGATTTGTCTCCATTCGGACCCGCAATTTTGAACCCCCGTTGGATTTATCCACCTATCAAGGGATTGATATTCGCGTCAAAGGCGATGGCAATCGGTATAAATTTATTCTTCGCACGGACCCGAAATGGGATAGTATTTCCTACTGCTATTCCTTTGATACCGTGGCTAACATAGAATTTACGGTTCGCATTCCGTTTTCAGAATTTATCCCGGTTTTTCGCGCTAAAACCTTGAAAGATTGCCCGCCCTTAGATGCCAGTCAAATTCGCTCAGTACAAATCATGCTGAGTAAATTTGAGTACGATGGTGAGTTGAATCCTCAATTTACCCCAGGACTGTTTCAATTGCAAATTCAATCGTTGAAAGCTTATGGCGGTCCAACTTTACCCCGGTTTATTCAGGTGAGCTCGGCAGGAGTGACTCGTCCAGGACGTCCGGGGTTAGACTTAGAGTCAGAACCGCCAGCGGTGAGAATGAATGAGCAACTGGGGGGAATTTTAACTTGGAAATTACGGGGTGAGGAGGCGATTCGCGTTAGTGGCTTACCTTATACGATTATCCGTCCATGTGCGCTCACGGAAGAACCGGGGGGTGAGGGATTAATGTTTGAGCAAGGGGATAATATCAAGGGGAAAGTGAGTCGAGAGGATATCGCGGAGTTGTGCGTGCAGGCGTTAGAACTCTCGGAAGCCTGTAACATGACCTTTGAGGTGAAAACTGACTCAGCAGGAAGTCCGGCAGTGGACTGGCGCGGGTTGTTTGCCCGGTTGGAGCGCGATCGGCAAGCCGTTAGCTAAATTTACCCGTTGGGACAAGGCACTGCCTTGTCCTGCTGTTGTGATGTAGGAAAGCAAAACAGGTGTTGTCTAGGGCCTCAGTAAAGAGGACAACCGGCTTACTTTTAAAAATTTATGCCACAGCAGCAGCAATGAGGGGAGGTGAGGCCATCCGGTTTCTTGTCCCCTAGCTAAATTTACCCGTTGGGACAAGGCACTGCCTTGTCCTGCTGTTGTGATGTAGGAAAGCAAAACAGGTGTTGTCTAGGGCCTCAGTAAAGAGGACAACCGGCTTACTTTTAAAAATTTATGCCACAGCAGCAGCAATGAGGGGAGGTGAGGCCATCCGGTTTCTTGTCCCCTCATTCTTATGCGCTCATTCCTGTCCCCTCAATTAAATAGTTATCCTTTCGTCTTGGGACTCTACTCGCCTGACCTGCAACTTCAAAACCTGACATTTATCCCCAAAAATTGTGTTAAAAGTTGTCATTGTCAGAATTATGCGCTAACTTGATGGTAGAAATCAACTCCAAGCGTTGGAGGTGGGACCATGACCGATGGAGATATTGTTCACGACAAGCTTTCATGGCGTTACCAAAGGCCTTACAAAGCTCTGTGTGAAGGGAAAGATAGCCCAGATGAGTGTGCCTGGGTCGTAATGGGCGCAATGATAAGGGATATCAAAAAAAAAGGTGCCGCGCCTATATTACTTGCCCAACAGATGGGGGAGAGGCTGAAAGCAGCTATTGAAAACTGCAATCCGCATAGCTTTACTAGGAGTTGGGCTGCTGCTGTTAGCAAAGAGTTAGATCGGCTAGCAGCAGGACAAACTTCATGCCCGTATTACGAGAAGCAGCTTGTCCTTCGCGCCAGTAAAGGGATCCTCCATGATTTCCGTTATGGTCGGAGAATGGATACCTGCTCTTTGGAAGAAGTTGTTCTAGATCGGTATTTTCAGGAAGTCTACAGGTTCTATTTTGAAGAGCGCATTCCACTGACCCCTGATCACTATGCTGGCATTGATACCGCAACTCTTATGAAAAGAGTCAAGGCACTCGAACCCGAGCTACTTCCTGCCTTCGGTAAATGGGCTAAGCAGACCCAAGTTAATCCTTATGATGTTGCCAAGCTGAGGCGACCGCCGCGCCAGAAAATTGAAGAAATCGATCTGGAAGAGAACTTGCTATGAATCAGGCATCTTCGAGTATTAAAAAACCAAATCAGTGCGATCGCCGCGAGTACACTTTGCGTTTTGGACCTATCTTAAACTGTAATGGGTCGGTGCAGTTTTTCAATCGCTCTATTGGCAAGGAGCTAACGGTTGGCATCAATATTGATGATCAGGCATTTCAGTACCGGGTTCAGGCAGAGTTTCCAGCCATTGTTGCCGATCTCGTTGACCTCGCTGTTGCCATTCATGCTTCAGACCGTCTTGCACCGCAGAATCTTAGCGAGAAGCCTCGCCACCTTCATATTGTGCTGCCAGTGCGTCATCCAGAATTACTGAGTTCCGAACCATTTCGGACAAAGCTAGAAGGCTTGCTAAAATGGGCCACAGATAGCGAATGGGCATTTGAATTCCAAAAACGAACTGTCTCAGGACGAATAGTTGAGCGCCAACAGATTTTGCCAATGGTTCCTCAAGGATCCGAAGTAGCATTATGGAGTGGTGGTCTTGATGCTCTTGCAGGTTTGTACACTCGTATGAGGATGTATCCAGAAAAGCCGTTTGTGTTGTTCGGGAGTGGCAGCAACGATATTATCTATGGTCGTCAGGAACAAGTCGCGAAAAAGGTCCAATCTATCTTTCCAAACCGTTGCCATCTAGTCCTCGCCCCCATCCGCTTGAACGATATCCAGGAAATGCCCAAAAATAAGATTACCCGTGGGCGAGGGGTAGTATTTACCCTGCTGGGTGCCGCCTTTGCATATCTCATGGGTGGTCGGATTTTGTCTGTGTATGAAAATGGAATCGGTGCAATCAACCTTCCTTACCGTGCATCTGCTGTGGGACTGGATCACTCCCGCTCTGTTCACCCTTTGACACTTTTGATGGTCAGTGATGTTGTTTCAGAGCTTTTCGGAGAAAAGTTTCAGGTACAGAACCCATTTCTTTTCTCGACTAAAGCTGAAATGTGTCAAGCATTAGCTGAAGATGGGAAAAATGACTTAGCGTCCCTAACCATATCATGTGATAGCCTACACCGTAAGTCAAAGCAACCCATTGAGTGTGGATACTGTTCCTCTTGCATTTTAAGGAAACAGGCGCTTGCTGCGTCAAAGATAGACGACAAGACTCGCTATGTAGTGCCTCATGGAGACCGCCCATCAAAAGACCCTACCTTGATTTTGCGTAATATGCTCGCCCAGGTCCGTACCTTCCACGGCTTGCTCAGTACCTCTAATCAAATCGATATTCGGTGGGAAGCCCTGACGCGAAAATTCCCAGAATTAGATGATATTGTGGATCTTGCTTCTGAGGTAGAAGGTCTATGTCCTGTTGATATGCAAAGCCGTCTGATTCGGCTCTACTGGACTTACGTTTCTGAATGGGATATTGTAGAATCCTTGGTTGCAGGGGATCTCTTGGATACAGACAACAAACAACAGATATCACACAAAAAGTCACTCTACAAAGTGGAGAGACAACGCCATGACTAACAACGTCCTTGACAATATTGATATGCGGGGGTTGGGGGAGATGCTGCAACAGGCAAGGACTCAGTGCGGGATGACCCAAGCTGATGCAGCCAAAGTGATTGAGGCGGCACGCACTACGATGGTGGCGATCGAGAAAGGAGAGCGCCGTCTGAAGGCTACGGAACTCATCAAGCTGGCTCGGGCTTATGGAAGATCCGTGAGTGATTTTGTGCGTCCGCGTCCGGTCATTGAACCCTTCGAGGTGCAGTTTCGCGCTGCCTATCGGGGTCACGAAGTGGAACGCGAGCAAATTGAACCCGTCATTCGGCGGTTAGAAGAGTTGTGTCAGTATTATCTAGAACTTGAAGAAATTATGCACTCACCACTCCCACGGAACTATCCTCGGGACTATGAGGTGAGCGGGATGCCGATTGAGCGCACGGCGGAGGCGATCGCAGTTGAAGAACGTCAACGACTCGGCCTTGGAGATGGCCCAATTCCGATGCTTCGGGACATTTTGGAACAGAGTGTAGGACTTCGGATCTTTTACCTCAAGATGCCAGGAAAATATTCAGAGCTTTACAGTTACAACGAACAACTCGGGGGATGCATGGCAATTAATGCCAACCACCCGGAAGAACGGCGGCGTTGGTCCTTAGCTCATGGATATCTTCATTTTCTCGCCCATCGACGTAAGGCTGTACTGGACTTGGTTGAAGGGCAATACAAGAGAATGCCAGAGAGTGAGCGGCTCGCTGAAGCCTTTCCCAAATATTTCTTAATGCCGACGAGCGGTTTGCTTAAGCGGTTTAATGATATGTGCCGCGTCAATGAAAATGAAAAGTTTACGCCAGCTAATTTATTTACTTTGGCTCATTATTACGGTGTGTCTGTAGAAGCACTTGCTTATCGGTTGGAGGAAATGGAACTTCTACGTTCTGGAACTTGGGAGCGATTACGAGATCGCGGATTGAAAGTTAGAAAGGTACAACAAGAACTGGGTTTAGAGCAAATTCCCCAACGGAGTGATATGGCCCCCATTCACTATCAACACCTGGCGATCGAAGCATTAGATCAGGGTCTGATTACGGAAGGACGCTTTGCCGAGTTCCTTGACGTCGATCGCCTAGAGGCACGGCGGATTTCTGAACTGTTGCGGAACTATTCCAGCGGTATGGTGGACGAATCGACTCATGTCGATCTCCGCCCGCTACAAGACTAAGGGGGAGTGAGGTTAAATAATGACGATTTCTCACTCCCACGTTATTCTTGATGCTTGCTGCCTGATCAACTTAGCTGCTTCTGGCCATTTGCTGGCAATTTTGCGCTCTATTCCCGGTCAAGTTGTCGTTACCCAGGTGGTGAAAGAGGAGGAGTTGAAAACACTCCAGATCCTTGAAGATGTGGAGAACGAAGCTGCAATCCAGTTTGAGCAAGCGATTACCCAGGGTCTGCTGATCATTGTGGATTTTGAGTCCGACGCAGAAGCGGAATTGTTTGTCAATTATGCGGCGCTTCTGGATGATGGGGAGTCGGCAACTTGCGCGATCGCCCTACACCGAGGGTGGGCGATCGCCACGGATGACAAAAAGGCGATCGGCTTGATGAAGCGAGAAGCATCGCACCTTCAGATGTTCTCCACTTTACAAATCATCAAGCATTGGTCTGAGAAAACCGCTTTGGATGCCTCAGCACTCCGTGAAACGCTCAATGCAATTCGGTTCAAAGGAAGATACTTGCCCCCCAAAAGTGATCCGTTGCGCGTTTGGTGGGAGCAGAGTCTGGCAGATTAAAAACGCTCTTAAGTCAGAGTCAGCCCCAAAGGGTTTCTACAAACGCTCTGAAGATGGCAACGGATGTCAAGTTTCCCCCGACCCTTCATACAAAGTATCTTAATCTTAATCTCAACAGACCCTGACAATGCCACTCATGCAGGTATGTTAGTCGCTCTCGGGGCTGTTGTCATTTTGCTAAAACAAGACCCATCGGCCCCAAAAAGCCCGGTTTGCAGGCCACCGGATATCTTTTCCGTGATTTTGATGCCCCAAATGTGGGAACGGAAATATGAGGTGATCAGAAGTATTTTTGATAAATCCGCCTTCAGGGGGATGTTTTTACTGGGGTATAGAACAATGCTGTCTAAAGGAGGTGTCAAAAAAAAACTTAAAAAGACTTCATCCTCAGTGGCTCACCCCCATTCATCGAATTGTGGGAGTCAATTTTATTTACTACGTTCGAGGTAGCTACCATGTTTCAAATTGTACAAAGGATGATAGAGTTTGGCGGACTGGCTCAAGTGCCGGTGGCACCGTTGGTCCCGACGCCAGAACAGTCTTCCGTTTTATTTTCAGGACCCCAATTTTTTGCGGCTTTAGTGTCCGGGGTCCTTTTAGCCTTTGGTTTTCAACTTTTATTAACAAATCTTTCGGTTGCTGCCGGTATCTCCTACATGGGGAATAGTTCCCGGTCGTCAAGCTCACATTCTGACTCGGGAGATACCCTAGGGGGTACGATTCGGAAAGTAGAGACGGCAGTAGGCGTCTGGACTTTGGTCACGGTGAGTATTGCTCTATTTTGTGCGGCATTACTGGCGGTTAAACTCAGCCTGATGGTCAGTGTTGGGTTAGGTGCGATTCTGGGACTGGTCATTTGGGCCACCTATTTTTCCATCTTGGTTTGGGTCAGTTCGACCACTGTGGGCTCGTTAGTCGGTTCCGTGGTTAATGCGGCGACTTCCGGCTTTCAGTCGATTTTGGGAACGGCTACAAGTGCCCTTGGTGCAAAAGCGGCCTCTAATCAGGTGGTGGCGACGGCGGAAGCGGCAGCGGCAGCAGTGCGCCGCGAACTGGGTCAAGCTTTTGATCCCGAGGATATTCGCGAGAATTTAGAAGATTACATTCAGGCTTTAAAACCGGCACAGTTGGATCTAAAAGGGATCCGACAAGAATTTGAAAATTTGCTAAATGAACCCCAGCTTCATGAATTGGCGACCCAAGGAACCCTGCCGGATGTGGACCGGGAGTCTTTGGTGAGTTTAGTCAGTTCACGGACGGATTTATCAAAGCGGGATATTAATCGCATTGTGGATGAGTTGGAAGCATCCTGGAATCAAACCAAGCAAAAATTGCAACCCCAGAAAGATTGGATGGGGGAATTGGTAAATTATATTAAGGACGCTTCACCGGCGGATTTAATTTCCGATCGCCTAGGCAGCCAAATTGACCGCCTGATTGATGCGATCGGCTCTCAAGGTCAGAACAAACAGAACAAAGGCAATCAACAACAACCCGGGATGATGCAGCAGGGAATGATGCTGGCATTTAATACCGCGTTGGGGATGCTGATGGGACGGACGGATATGTCCGATTTAGATGTGGAAAAAATCCTGTCTCAGTTACAGGAAGCCAAAAACAAAGTGACGGAGGGAACTGATAAAGTCACCCGGCAAATTCAGGGTAAACCGGCGGAACCTTACAGTGCCTTGCGAGCAGATATTGAAAATTACGTCCTCAATAAGTATTCCTGGCAGATGACACCGGAAGCGATTGATCGCGAATTCCGGGATGTTCTGTTTGATCCCGAAGCGGATCCGGGACTGATTCGCCAGGAGTTGGAACGCTTCCGGCGTGGTAATTTTGTGGATATGCTGGCTTCTCGCGGGGTGTTTACCCAAAGCCGGATTCAAGAAATTGCCAGTCACCTGGAAGCAGTGCGGTTGCAGGTGTTGTACACGGTGACTCGGGCTGAGGAAGAGCAAAAAGCGCAGGATCTGCGAAATCGGGTGGAACGCTATTTGCGCCATAGTCCCAAGGAAACCCTGAAACCTGCGGATATTGAGCGGGATTTCAAGAAACTGATTTCCGATTCGACGGCAGACTATCGGGAAATGCGCGATCGCTTGGCACATATTGACCGGGCGATGATGATTGAAACCATGCGCGATCGCAATGATCTCACTCGCGATGAAGCGGCGGAAATGCTGGTGGCGTTGGAACAGACGCGGGATCTAGTTTTAGAAGAGTCCAAAGGACTCCAAGAAGCGGCGCAAGCTAATCTGGATCTCCAGTGGAATCATGTCCAGGATTATCTGCGAAACACCGGGAAAGAAGAACTCAATCCCGAAGGTATCAAGCGGGATTTGGGTAAATTATTGGATAACCCACAAGCCGGTTTCGTAGCACTGCGATCGCGGTTATCGCACTTTGACCGCGATACCCTGGTGAAGTTGCTCTCCCAACGGCAAGAGTTAAATGAGGATGAAGTTAACGAGATCGCAGACCGAGTAGAACATACTTGGTACAGTGTTTCCCATGCTCCCCAACAGGTTGCGGATCAAGCGAAGCAACAGTACGATCATGCGACTTCGGCAATTTCCGATTACCTGCGAAGCACGGGGAAAGAAGAACTCAACCCGGAAGGCATTCAGCGGGATTTGCAAAAACTCCTCAATGATCCTCAAGCCGGTGCGATCGCCATTCGCGATCGTCTCAGTCAAATGGACCGGGATACCTTGGTCCAATTGCTGGCACAACGGAAAGACTTAAGCGAAGAGGATGTCAACCGGGTTATTGACGAATTGCAACAAAACATTCGCAAGGTCCTCCGGGCACCGCGCCGACTGGCGACTCGGGTGCAACAACAAGCCTTAGAGTTTGAACAGACTTTTGAAGATTACTTGCGGAATACGGGTAAGGCCGAACTGAACCCTGATGGCATCAAGCGTGACTTGCAATTAATGATTGCCGATCCACGTCTGGGGGCCAAGAATCTCGGACATCGCCTCGCCCATATTGATCGCACCACGATTGAGGCATTGGTGGCACAACGTCCTGATATATCAGAACAAGAAGCCAAGGAAATTGTCGGTCGGGTTATGTCCGTTCGCGACCAATTTATGCAACAGGTGCAGAATGTTCAAGACCGCATTAAAGGGGTGGTGGATAGCATTTTTGCCCGAATTCGCAACTATCTCAATTCCCTAGATCGTCCGGAACTCAACTACGAAGGTCTTAAACGTGATATTCGGACGTTGTTCGATGATCCGCAAGCGGGATTTGATGCGTTGCGCGATCGCCTCAGTCACTTCGATCGCGATACCCTGGTAGCTGTCATTAGTTCTCGCGATGACATCTCCGAAGCTGATGCCAATCGGATGGTCGATCAAATTGAAGGAGTTCGGAACAATGTGTTACGACGCGCAGAACGGATGCAACTGGAAACCCAACGTCGCATCGAACAGGTGAAGCACGAAGCGGAACGCCAAGTGGAAGAAACCCGCAAAGCGGCAGAAGTTGCCGCCTGGTGGTTGTTCTTCACCGCGTTGGTTTCAGGGATTGCGGCTGCCGGTGCCGGTGCGCTAGGTGTGCTCCTGACTGCACGGGTTCTGTAATCCCGTTCCCGACTGACGCATTCCTCCTCTCCCTTGTAGGGGTACTCCATGAATAGCCCCTACAGATAGGATTTGGACGCGCTATACAGAACAAAAGCCTCTTTTCTAAGGGGCTTTTTTTTACTTAAAAATTCCCCTAAAATTCCCTGTTGATACGGAATTCAGTTGTGATAGCTCTTTAAAAAGGAGTAGGCCCTTCGACAAGCTCAGGAGGCATTGCCCACCTGCACAGAAAGGTGGGCAGTGCCCACCCTACTTTTAACTTTTAACTAAGGGGCTTTTTTTTCCTAAAAATTCCCCTAAAATTCCCTCTTGACATCAGATTCACTTTAGGTTTTAATAGAAAAATAGTAGTCTCTCAACTGAAAAACAGGAGAGAGTATTCACCCATCAATGAACGAATCGGGAGAAAACGAATGTCTGAGTTAGTCTGCATTTCTAATCAAGAATTAGGCCAAACCATGACCGGGCATTAACCTAGAGACTTTGAGAATGAATTTTCTATTGAGAACCTCAATTCGGGTTTCTCGGGATGCCTGGGAATCGACACACCAGACAAATCGAGGAACTCTCAACCATGAACCTAGAACAACTGGGTTGGACTCCATTTTTTAACGAATCATTTGCACCGTATCGGGAACAAGGCTATCTCCCGGGACGAGTGGCGATCGCCCATAAACATCTCTACGTCGTTTACTCCGAAGGCGGAGAACTATTAGCGGACATTACCGGAAAAATGCGCTATCACGCCACCAGTGAAAACGATTTTCCGGCAGTGGGAGATTGGGTAGCGATGGGACTGCGCGACGGGGAAAATAAAGCGATTATCCAGGCTATTTTGCCCCGAAAAACTAAGTTTTCCCGGAAAGGTACGGGCGTCAAAACCCGTGAACAAATCGTTGCCACTAATATCGATACGGTCCTATTAATGTCAGGAATGGACCGGGATTTTAACCTGCGGCGGATCGAACGGTATCTGATTTTAGCCTGGGAAAGCGGTGCAAAACCAGCAATTGTGTTGAATAAGGCGGATTTGTGCGATCGCCTGGAAGACTACATTGCCGAGGTTGAAGCAGTGGCGATGGGAGTGCCGATTATTCCCCTGAGTGCGATCGCTGGAGTTGGGTTAAATGCCTTAACCCCCTACCTGCAACCGGGAAACACCGTTGCCTTACTCGGGTCCTCCGGGGTCGGCAAATCTACCCTCACCAATCAATTACTCGGAACTGCCACTCAAAAAGTGCAGGAAGTGCGCCAAACCGATAGTCGGGGACGGCATACCACCACCCATCGAGAATTGATGATTTTACCCTCCGGTGCCCTGCTGATTGATACTCCAGGAATGCGAGAAATCCAAACTTGGAACAATCAAGAGGGATTACCCGAAACCTTTGCGGATATCGAAAGTTTGGCGCAACACTGCCGATTTCGGGATTGTCAACATGATTCCGAACCCGGTTGTGCCGTTCAAGAGGCGATCGCAGAAGGAACGTTGGATTTTGAACGATTTTTCAGTTATCAAAAGCTGCAAAGCGAGTTAGCCTATTTGGCCCGAAAACAGGACCAAACGGCGCAGTTAGCAGAGAAGAAACGCTGGAAAAAGATTCATCAACAAATCCGGAAACTGAGTAAGGGATAGAAAAGAAACGGGCGGGGGTTTGAACCCCCGCCTAATCACTCAAGTCGGTTAAAAACCGACTAATGCAACAACCTTTAGTAAAGGAGAAACCCGGTTTCTGACTGTCAATGAACTCGGTTAAATCAATTAAATTCGTTGATATACTATCTAATTGAACACTAATTTTCATGATTTGCCCCCTCTTTGTACATAAACTTTTATTTTATCCTACCTAGTCCCTCGTGTCAAACTGCTGCAAGACGCGCTATAGTACCCAAGGGATTTGAAGTTGAAATAGAGGAGGCAGAAGGGGAATCAATGACTTTTATTTTTCCATTGCTGGAAGAAAATATTGCACCGGAAATGACAACTAAAATCATTGAAGCTTTCAAAGCGGAAAAAAAGCATTACACCAATTGTCTGCTTGTATTACAGTGGGCTGTAACCTACATATCACGCAATAGGGAGGCGATCGCTTTTCCCACACCAACGTCGGAGACGCCCTCAATCGCGTCTCCACAATTCTTCCGTGAAAATCTGTGAAATCTGTGGCTCTTACCCCCCCGACGGCGCATTATTCGCCTGAAACTCTCCATCCTGCCATACCCCTTCCACCCGCGTCCCATTGGCAAAAATAAACACCCCTTTGCCATGTCGAACGTGATTTCTAAACTCCCCTTCATACCGATTGCCATTGGCAAACGTACAGACCCCTCTCCCATTCAATTTTCCCTCGCCCCATTGTCCTTCGCACCGGGTCCCATCACCCATAACGTAAACCCCATTTCCCTGGCGCAGGTTATTTCTAAATTCCCCTTCGTAGCGGTTCCCATTGCCAAAACTACAACTTCCTTTACCGTTTAATTGTCCATTGCGAAATTCCCCTTGACAGCGCGTGCCATCGGCAAACGCATACACCCCAGTTCCCTGTCTGACATTATTTCTAAACTCGCCTTCGTAGCGATTGCCATTGGCAAAGGTACAAACCCCTTTCCCGTTCAATTGTCCGTTTTCAAACGTACCGGAACATTGGGTGCCATCGGCAAAGGTATAAACCCCACTGCCTTGAATGATGCTATTTTGAAATTCCCCTTCGTAGCGGTTGCCGTTAATAAAATTGCAGGAGCCTCTACCGTTGAGTAAATTGTTGCGAAACGTTCCCGAACATTCGCTACCATCAGCAAACAGAAAAGTACCATTTCCCTGTCTGACACCATTGGTGAGTTGGCCGTCGTAATAGTTTCCACTGGGAAAAATGCAGATGCCGTTAGGATTTTCGCTGCTGGAACCGCTATTATTCTGACAGTAAGTGCGGGTAACGCTGCTGGGAACTTGAGCGATTGTCGGTGCGATCGCAGCCGTCCCAATCACCCCCACCGCAACCATTGCGGCGATCGCCCATTGGGAACCTGTCCCTTTCCAATCCGTCGTCACTGTTTTGGTCTGGCTAAGAAAAACAAATGGCAACATTTTTCCAAAAAACCTCCGTTTATGGCATTGTAAATCAACTCTGATTGGATTGGTCGATGCTCTCCTTAGCCCCGATTAAAACACCCCTTTGCAAGTCAACTCTCCGGTTACGCTTTGCTATCTTAATGTCTCTATTGAATGATGTCAACTATAAATTTATCTAACCCCTATCCACTAGCAATCCTTATACCGATGTCGCCCCGATGTTCGGGTAAAAGGGCGAAAAAACGATAGAATCGCGATCGCATCTCATTATCCTCTCTTGACCACCACTCATGCTGCCATTCTTCCTAATCTTTCCTATCGCCCAAACCACTGCCGTACCCACTCCTGCGCCTGCGATGCCTCCATCACAAGTGTTGCCAGAACCGGAACAAATTCCCAGTTTTGACGCTATCCCGGCGATCGATGCTTTACCGCCCAAAGAAGTGCAGGATGTTCAAGAGGTGCGCCCTCTACTGGGAGAACTGGATCGAGTGCCGGTTTTTAATAGCAATAGTCCAGAGGTGGTACTGACACCGGGAATTTTACTGTCTACTTTTCCACCCGAGGGAAAACAAGTACCGGATGCACACTTAAATTTTGCGTTTCAAGGACGATTTGATGTGTTTTCCCATCATATTGCTAGGGCGCGATCGCCGGAAGAAACTCGCACCTTTTATCAAGGGTTGATGGCGTACAATCCCACCGCAGAAACGGTGACGATTGAAGTGTTGCAAGCCGGGAGTTATTTAACCAGTCCCGATGCATTATTTATCGAGCTACCGGATATGGTAGAAGATGCGGAAGGAAAGGTGTATTCTGGGCCGGGAAGTCGCGTAATGAATGCGGTTTTGCGGGGAAACAGACAGGAAATGTTTCCGCAGAAATGGGAGATTCCTCCGGGTGGGACGGTGATGTTAATGAATGCGCCGATTCCGGTGGGAACGGTAGTGCCTTCTTCTAATGCGCGATCGACGATGATGCGGTTGTCGAGTAGTGGGGAGGTCTATTTGGCAAATTTAGCGATGAGATCGCCCTTGACGGATGATGGCAAAGAACGCGCACCTACTTTAGCTCAATGGCAGCGATTGTTAGAAAATGGGGGGTTTGCAGGGCCGCGAGATACGCCGCCGACTTCTCTGGATCCGAGCAATATCGATGTGGTGTTCGGGCGCGTGGCGGGGGTGGCGCAGGGGTCGCAGTGGCGATCGCATCTCACTGATGACCCGAATTCGGAAACTCTCACAATTCCGCCTCTGGGTCAAGCGTTTGCCTATGCGTTGAGTACGGTACATCGCATTACTTTGGGAACGGGGCAGATACAAAGTGCGCCAATGCTGGCACGGTATCCCGATACGGCCTATTTCGCTCATGCTAATTATGGGATAGAATACGATTTGAGTTTGCCATTGTACAATTCTAGCGATCAAGCGCAGACGGTGAGGTTAGAGTTTTCGTCACCGTTGAAGGAAAATGAGGATATGGATGCACTGTTATTCTTCAATCCGCGCGATCGGCAAGTGTTCTTTCGCGGGACGATCCGAGTGCGCTATCCCGATGAAAAAGGCGTCACTCAGACGCGCTATCTGCATTTGGTACAGCGACGGGGACAACAGGGAGAACCGTTGTTGTCCCTGACTCTACCACCGGGCGATCGGCGTTTGGTTGAGGTGGATTTTCTCTATCCTCCCGATGCGACCCCACCGCAAGTGCTGACGGTGAGAACGGTGGCAAGTCCGAATTAATTGGGGTGGGGAAGGGGCGATCGGGAGCATCCCGATTTTGTAAATCGGGATGCTCCCGTTTCTGATTCCCTTGCTAGAGATTATTTACAAACTTAATCCGCATCCTCCTCATCCACATACTCGACTTCATAACCATCTCCATCGATGTCATCATCATCATCGCGATTAGAACGTCCTACGGAGTTGGCAGAAACCACCGCGCCGAGTTCTAACTGTTCTCGCACCTTCTTCTCAATTTCGTTGGTGATGGGGAGATTTTCTTCCAGATACTTCAGAGAATTATCCCGTCCTTGACCGATATTATCTCCGTTGTAGCTATACCAAGCGCCTTTACGATTAATCACGCCGGTTTCTTCCGCCAAATCAATTAAGCATCCCATATTAGAAATGCCCTTGCCGAACAAAATATCAAATTCAGCAATGCGGAAGGGTGGCGCAACTTTATTTTTTGCCACCTTGACTTTAGCCCGAATGCCGTATTCTTCCGTGCCTTTTTTCAAGGTTTGAATTCGGCGGATATCCAGACGGACCGAAGCGTAGAATTTGAGTGCATTTCCCCCGGTGGTGGTTTCGGGGTTGCCGTAACCGCCAATTTTTTGCCGCAACTGGTTGAGAAAAATCACGGTACAGCCGGATTTACCAATATTTCCGGTAATTTTCCGCAAGGCATGACTCATTAACCGCGCTTGTAACCCGATGGTGGGGTCGCCCATTTGGCCCTCGATTTCCGCGCGAGGGACCAGGGCCGCTACGGAGTCAATCACCACGAGGTCCACTGCTGCCGATCGCACTAACTGATCAGCAATTTCTAGGGCCATTTCTCCCGTATCCGGCTGAGAAACGAGTAAATTTTCGATATCAACCCCTACTTTCGAGGCATAACTCGGGTCTAGGGCGTGTTCCGCATCCACAAAAGCAGCTAGTCCCCCAGCTTTTTGAACTTCTGCAAGCGCGTGGAGTGCTAGGGTGGTTTTACCTGCACTCTCTGGTCCATAAATCTCAATGACGCGGCCTTTTGGCAACCCGCCACCCAGGGCTAAATCAAGAGTAAGCGCCCCGGATGGAATCGTTTCGACCCTCATCTTGGTGGCATCACCCAGGCGCATAATCGCCCCTTTGCCAAAGCTGCGCTCAATTTGGGAAAGTACGACTTTTAGGGCCTTGTCTTTTTCAGAATTCGCTGTGCTTGCTGTAGCCATTATCTTAATTTGGGACTTGCAGATTGGGTATGTTGACTATCTATTCTACATTACTTCAGCTTGGGCTGTGGGGGGGTCATCAAAGGTTAAAATTGTTTTAAAAATGGAGTGGCTTCTCCCCCCGGTGACCGCCTAGCTCAAAACACTGTAAAAGTCTTGCTGATTATAGCTTTTATTGTTAAGTCCCTGCTTACCCCCAAAAGAACTGTTCATGAATGAGTCGAACACCTATCAAATGCTGACGGATACGGCCCTATCGGTGGCTGGATTAACCGCCTACATCCAAGAGTTGTTGGAGTTGGATTCTCAACTGCGGCAAGTCTGGGTGATGGGGGAGGTTTCGAGTGCCAATCACCATCGCAGTGGGCTGTTTTTCACGTTGCAGGAACCGGACGGGAGTGCGACGATTCGCTGTGTGGTTTGGAATTCTCAGCTTGAAAAGTTGGTGCAGATGCCTTCCAGGGGGGAGCAAATTTTGGTGTTGGGCAGTATTCGGATGTATCCGAAGCGGGGAGAGTATCAGTTGACGGTGTGGCAGGGGTTTCCGGCAGGGGAAGGGTTGCAGGCCCTGCGCTACCGCCAGTTGCGATCGCGCTTGGAAGCAGAAGGGTTATTTGATGCGGACCGAAAGCGCCGGTTACCGCGTCATCCGCAGATTATCGCGGTGGTGTCGTCTCCCCAGGCGGCAGCATGGGGGGATATTCAGCGAACGCTCAATCAGCGTTATCCGGGATTGCGGGTGTTGCTGTCTCCGGCAACGGTCCAGGGGGAATTGGCCCCGGCTTCTATTGCTTCGGCGATCGCCCGGGTGGAGGCAGATAATCGCGCTGAGGTGCTGATTTTGGCCCGGGGTGGTGGGGCTTCGGAGGATTTGGCTTGTTTTAATGATGAACGAGTGGTGAGGGCGATTTCCCAATGTTCGATTCCAGTAATTACGGGAATTGGACATGAACGAGATGAATCCCTGGCAGATTTAGTGGCGGATGTTAGAACTTCCACTCCCACTGCTGCGGCTGAAATTGTGGTTCCAGAATTGGCGAGTTTGTATGCAGAACATCGCTACCGGGTGGAACGGGTAAAAGCGGCGATGGTTGAGCAGATGGCACAGGAAGTAGAAGGGATTAATCAGTTGCGATCGCGGTTATATCGGTTACCGTTAGAACGACAGCTTAAGGAAGATTGGCAATCTTTGCAATGGTTGCAAAAAAGACTGGTGCAAGCGACGTTAAAACAAGGCGATCGGGCGCAGCAGCATTGTGAGTTGTTGCGGCAAAAGTTAGGAACGTTGGACCCGCAGAAGGTGTTACAACGGGGCTATGCGGTGTTGAAGAAAGAGGATGGGGCGATCGCTCGTAGTAGCAGTGAGTTAGTTGCAGGAGATGAGGCGATCGTGCAACTGGCTCAAGGTCAGGTGAAGGTGCAAATTACAGAGATTTTGGAATAATGGTTTATTCAAGCACCTGCTGGGTTTCTGGAGGCAGAGCCTCCAATTGTACATGACTTGGCAGAGCCAAGTCACGAGGTGAGAGGTGATCGGGTACTTACTATTTACCCCTCCCCCTAGGTCAAAACCTGATAGATATTCACCGGCTGTTGTCGTCCTTTTAATTGGACGCTCCCGATACATTGGGTGGAAAATTGTCCCTGAATATAGTGATAGGTTTCTTCCCCGATTAAAATTCTACAAATCCCCCCGTCTAAGGTTTTATCGTAACTTTCTAATCGGGCGGCGACGTTGACAGTATCTCCTAGTACGGTATAATTCAACCGTTGGCGAGAGCCGAGACTTCCGGCGAAGACTGTGCCGGTGGAGATGCCAACGCGCATGGCGACGGTGGGACGCCCTTGGGCTTGCCATTGTTGATTGAGCGATCGCAATTTTTTCCCCATCGCGACGGCACAAGCAACAGCGGCGATCGCATCTCCGGCGATTTCATCTGGTCGGGTCCGGGGAATCGGCACCCCAAACACCGCCATAATGGCATCCCCAATAAATTTATCCACCACTCCATCATGGTCTAACACAATCCCTGACATGGCTTTCATATACTCATTCAGCCACAGCATTAAGGTTTGAGCATCGCTTTGTTCGGTAATTCGAGTAAACCCTTGCAGGTCGGTAAATAGGACCGTTGCGGTCATTTGCTGCCCTAAAATCTGCCCTTCTTTGAGTAATTCATGACGACTATTCCAGACCGCTTGAGCAATTTTTGGGGAAACGTGCTGACCCAACAAATTCATCACGGTTTGGCGGTTTTCACTTTCGATATAAGCAGTATAGCCGACCATTGCTACTGCTGAACTGATTAACGCCAGTAAGGGGGGAACAACGGGTATCCACCACCCCGCTAAAAAGACTAAAAATCCTCCGCCAATCGACCCCCCAGAGACTAGGGCTAAGAGCATAATTTTGGAGCGAATTCGCAAGAATCTCCAGCCTAATATTGCACCCACTCCAGACCATAGGAAAATCCAGAACCCCTCCACTGAATCGGACCAAACAGCGATGGACCGTCTTCCCTCCAGGGCCCCACTTAATAACTGAGACAAGGCATCTGCATGAACTTCAACCCCTGCGGGTGAGGTGACCCAGCTATTGCTATAGGATGTAAAAAATCTATCTTTAAGACTCGCTGCGGTAGAGCCAATTAATACAATGCGATCGCGAAAAAAATCCGGGGAAATCTGGTTTTCTAAAACAGCAGTCATAGAGACTGTATCAAAAACATTGCAATGTGGGATCCAACTTCGGCAAAGATGATTACGAGGGTTGAACAAAATTTGAATCCCTCCGGCATCGACGCCCATATAACCGCCATCAGTTGCAGTCAAGCGGACAAACGAGGTTTTTCCCAATCCCAGTTTATACCGTTCCCGGTCTAGTAATTCAAATCCGATGCCCTGGGGTTTTAAATACTCTAACGCCAATTTTACCGGAAAACTATAAATAGTTTTATTATTTCTATCCTTAACGGACAGTAAAATCCGCCGAACTTTGCCATCACGGTCTAATAGAATATCTGCCGCCCCCACCTGTCCGAGTTCGCTTAATTGAGTCGGAGGGCCAACGGAATCCCCATAAGCATTTCCGGTTACTTTCTGAATTCCGATTAAGTTCGGCGTTGAAGCGAACACCTTGGTGAGCTGCTCATGTCCCGGTTCTACGGGGAGGTCTCGATAAATATCGAGTCCAATCACGGCAGGTTCATGACTTTTAATGGTTTCCAGTAATTGCGCTAACACTTGGTCAGAAATCGGCCAGGTTTTAGCCCGTTGAATGTCCGATTCATTGATGGCAACAATGGCAATCCGCGAATCGGTGGGTTCCATAGGACGCCACCGAAAAAATAGGTCAAGGGTGGCCCATTCTAGTAGTTGCAAGACGCCTAAACTTCGCAGGGCAATGGTCAAAATTGCCACGGTGGGAGCGGTGATGAATATCCCGCGCCATTCCCATAAAACCTGTTTAATTTTTTTCGCCGTCACATCGGGAGACTGTCTGATAAAAAATCCGGGTTTGGGTACATTTCGATTAAACATTCGCACAGGGAAAGAGGATAAAGAAATCGAAACCGTTAATATTTTAGATTAAATATAGATTCACCCCGATTAGATAGCCAACGGATCTGAGGATTATTCAATCGGGTTCGGTTGTACCCCACCGGATGGGGGCGATCAATCCTCGATCGCCTAGAAGTGTTTCCGACCAGGGTCCGTTTAGGGCTGGGTTGGTAGGGGTTTATTTTCTATTTCACAGCATTCTAAAAACGGTTGATTGACCAGAAATTCGAGATTAACAACCTCAGCACTCAACAGTTCATCCCACCCGATTTTTGCTTCGGTGGAAAAATTAGTGGGCGACTGCTGCATATCGGCTAACAGTTCCAGGGTGGGATACCAAAAGCCATTTTGTCCATAAATTTCAGCGCGTTCCAGGGGAGTTGCGGCATTTTCCAGGTCCGCCATTAAGCTTGGACTCACATCCATCGGTTGAATCCATCCCGAGACAAACAAATCTGCGGCGCGATCGCTCGGATCGCACAGGATACTAAAGTACCACCTATAATACTCGCCACTCTTTAAAGATAGCTCCTGGAGGGGAACGGTGAACCGGATAATACCGGGGGTATTGGTGAGTTCCACCATCATCTGATAAAGCTGTTCTGTCCCCGTCTCATCTTGCAGCACAAATTCCCCTGTGAGGGCTGAAGTCGTGGGCAAATAGATAAAAAAGGTGGTGGAATTTCCTGCTGTGGTTAACCCCACCCCAGAGGAAGGCATCAAGGCAGTGAGGGGTTCCGAAGGGATCTGGCGATCAATGGGACATTTGCCGCGAATTCCATTATTAAGGGGAATCTGGCGCAATGGAGGTTCTATTGGCGGCTGATAAAACCGAGTGCCTCCTGCCGAACCCTGTAAGGGAGAGGGGTTATCCCTAGGCGGATCCAGAGGGTCCCCTTGGGTGAGCAGTTCCCCGGGTCGAGTTTCGCGGAGGATTTCTCCGGCGGTGGCGGTTGCCTGTAGCGGTGTTGACAGGCGAGAGACGATGGCGATCGCCACGAAGACGGCGGACCCAAGGGGAATTAGAGATAGAGGGGACTTTTGCCCAGGCATAATACAACGCTCTCCTGTATGAATCAATCCAATTTTAAGCGGGAAATTTGTGCTTTTATGTCTTAGTCTCTCATTTAAGATTTTTTGTTCTCTAAAAAGAAAGGGTAACAGGTATTTGGCTTAACATCCCGCCTCTATAATCATTAAAGAGGAGAAAGCGATCGCGGAAAAATCGCTTACTTCCCGGTGAACCGGCGCTGAAGATATACCATAAGGGGGACGCAATGGAGGGACGATTGTGGCTCAAAATGTAAGGCAGTACCGTTGACCCTTGAGCATCCAATTATGTTAAAACACAACCTAATCAAAGTAAATCTGAGGAGGACAGCTTACCTGGGGGGGTTCCTCTTAGGCGCGATGATGGCGATCGCTTCCCCGAGTTTCGCACAAGAGGAGATGCCGATGCCTCAATCCTCTCCGGCAACGGAGGAGAGCGTCCCTGGGTTGACTGAACCCTTTTTTGCCGATGTCGTTGTGAAAAACCGACCTATTTTTCAAGTCGGCAGTGTGGGAAATCTGAGCGCACGAGAGCGCGCACAGATTATCAACCGACGCCTAAGCAGTTTGATAGGTCAATCGGAAACCGCAGACTCGATTACTGTTCAGTATAATCAGACCGAAAATTATGCAACCTTGCAAGTCAACAACCGCGTGATTATGACGGTAATCGAGCAGGATGCCGAGGATTTTGGGGTTGCAAATGCTCAAATTTTAGCCAATCAGTGGGCGGAGGAATTGAACGAAGCTCTTGATCGTCCTCCCCTGGCGATCGATGTCGCCCAACGCCTCAATGCCACGGTGCGGAATTTACTTCAAGATGCAATTGGTAACTTACCCTCGCTGGTGGGAGCATTAATTGTCATCTTATTAACTTGGGGTTTTGCTATTGCTGTCCGTCGGATTGCCTATAGTTGGGCGCAAAAAACCGAAGGCGATCACAGTACAGAACTGTTGATTTCTCGCTTGGGTTATGGGGCGATTTGGGTGATAGGTTGGGTGATTGCCTTGGGCGTTTTAGGGCTAGATTTTGCCGCGTTACTCGGAGCATTAGGACTCACCAGTGTGGCGATTGGTTTTAGTTTAAAAGATGTTTTAAGTAACTACATTGCCGGAGTGATTCTGCTGGCAGTTCGTCCCTTCCGGATTGGGGACCAGATTGCGATCGGTGACTATGAAGGCACCGTCACCGAAGTTCAACTCCGCGCCACCACCATCAGAACTTATGATGGACGGCTGATTTATATTCCAAATCAAGAAGTCTTTTCATCCAGTATTACGAACAATACCGCTTCACCTCGGCGACGCACATCGGTGATGGTTGGTATTGATTATGACGCCGACATTAACCAAGCGAAAGCCGCAATTTTAAAAGCCCTTAATGAACTTGACTTAGTAGAACCCAGTCCGGCACCTGAAGTCCTCGTTCAGGAATTAGCTGCCAGTACGATTAATTTAGAAATTCGCTTTTGGGTGGATTCCCGACGAGCCGAGTTTCTGGAAATGACCTCTCAGGGCGCTCAAAGAATTAAAGAGGCATTAGACCGCGCAAACATTGAAATGCCGACGGAAATTTATACGCTAACTTTTCGGAATTTACCTCCCTCGATTCAGTCCTCCCCACCCCAAGGCTAAAGCCCGAGAATCCCTGATTAAAGCCCAGCTATTCACCCTAGAAGAGAATGAAACCTAGGGAGGGGTCGGTCAAGTTTTACTCAGGATTCCCCCCGGGGAGATGGAGAGTGATGATGTCCGGGAAGGTTCCCGAAAGAGTGAGCAATACCTATCTCCAGACTGATTTAAAGCTAAAAATTATGGGTTATAACTAACTCATAATAATACGACAGTTTTTAGTCAAATTGGAGATTAAATCATGAGAAAATTTACTCACTCGAACTTACCCGCAGCATTTGTGAGTTTATTGGCGATCGCCGGAGGATTACTAACGGGAACTGCCCAAACCCTTTCCGCCTCAACGCCCTCCTGGCAACAAGCACAGGCACAGGCAGCCCAGAGTTTCTGCCGTCGCACCCTCGCTCCCTCTGGGTTGATTATTCGCCAAGGACCGAATCCCAACAGTCCCCAGGTGGGATTTGTTCCCTTTAACCAACAAGTGACCCTAGTCCAAGGATTTCAAGGCATCCGAGGACCCGACGGACGTCAATGGGTCGAAATTGCTGCCCCCGTGCAGGGATATGTATCTAATGGATATGGCAATACCAGCAATTTGGGCTATTGTGTCGAACAAGTGGGAACCACTCCCGTACCCAGTACCGGACCCACCCCGGTTAACTTATGCCGAGAAGTCAATGGCGATCGCGCACCCCGAGGGTTAGCCATTCGCGAAAACCCGTCCCGCCTTTCCGCCTACAAAGGCGGAGTAGATGCGGCTGCACGAGTCACCTTAGTTGAAAACTATCAACTCGTCCGAGATCTCAATGGCGAACCCCGAGATTGGGTTCAAATTACGTTCCCGATTAATGGTTATATTTCCGCTGACAGTTTAACCGTCTGTCCCCAAGGTTAATGGGGGTTAACTAGCATAAATAATCCCTCTTTTGTCTCCACAAAGGGGGGATTATTTTATAAATTTAACTTCAAGGAAATTAAGCAAAGGGCGGATCTACATTTATTGACATAAGCAGTAACAGTGCGATTATTGAGTTTCTGTTGCGGTCAAATGTGGTGATTCAATGCTTCTATTCATGGGAAAAGCGGTTGAATCTAAGCTTTCCAAAATTTTCCGTATCCAAATCTATTGTCTCTACCCCCAAACTCTCCTACTGCGATGCTAAATGAGTGAGCCATTGATCCGCCTCTTTATACTTGCGGAACTTCTGCTCGTCTTGGCGAAATTCTGGGGTATGCACATTCAAGCGTCCATTCACCCATTTTCCCTCATGCTGTTTATGGAGTAACTCGTGATACAAGACGAACTCCACCACATATTGCGGAACCCGATCGCTATCTAAGCTAATACTCAACACCACGCGATCGCGTCCCCGTTCGTAATGGCCGAATTTGCGGGTGGTAAAGGACCGATTCCAGCTTAGGCGTGGTTTGACCATTTTGCCCCCAAAATACTCTCGGTTGACGGTGTGAAACAGGCGATCGAGGTTATAGCATTTCCCTTGGGGATTCTCGGATTCTGTATCCGCTATCAAATCTAGCTCTAACACGACTTCGCTGTAGTCATCGGAAAGAGCATACTCTTTAATGGCTTGACTATCTGCTTGATTTTTGCCCCGAAAGGCTAATCTAACCAGAACGGCTAAAATCTCATCGTTGGCGTTAATAAAGGCTTCATTAATTTGAGCTTTCGCCTCTAGTGGGCCAATTTGTCCTTTGTACAAATGGGTGATATTTGTAAACTCAACGGCGATAGTTTTGCAGGGATGGTGCATCTGACTCCACAGCATTTCTTCTGCCAGTTTTTGGGTGCGTCTTGTGGCACTCAGATGGCGTTCTAAATTTGACTCGGCAGTTAAAAATTTTATCCAAGCATAAGTCTGTCTGGCGGTTTTACTTAATTGGGCTGGGGTGGCATTCTGTTGAGTGCAGATTCTTTCGATTGTAGCAACGGTTTCTTGAAGACTCTTGAGCAGGTGCTGTTGTTGTGAATGACTGTTTTTGGGATTGGCGAGGATGGAGGCGATCGCGGCTAAAACCTGTTGTTGTTGATTGCGAATATTTTTCAGGCGAATCGGTTGTACGGATACTGCCGGACTATTCGGGGATGCGACAGGCAGGTTGGATAAGTCGATTTGTGCCAGGAACTGATATGCTTTGCGCGAGGGTGTCGGGAGTTGCGCGGGACTGATATTGGCGTTGGCACAGATTTCGTCAATCTTGCCGAGGGTTTCTTGGATGAATTCCTGAAAACTGACCAGGCGACTGGGAGGGACTCCTGCCTGTAACTGACTTCGGGCGATTTGTGCTGCTTTGACGATTCCCTGAATCCGAATCATGCCGTTTCCTCCTGGGGCGATCCCCGTGGCGATTCATGTTTGAGGGTAACAGCAAAGGGATTGCTGCTGCAAATTCTCCACCGGGAGTGATCCCCAGATTAATGACCCTTGTCCTCAAGAGAGAATTTTTAGGGTTAAATCAGCTATTGCCAATTCATAATTACGGATAAAAAATTGATGAATTGCAGTATTTTAAGGGTTAAATCGGCTAGATTATAGGCTGAAAGCCTTATGGAGCAAGGTTTTGTAGGTTCAAAAGCTCAAATATTAACACAATATTAAGATTGATCCCCAATAATGTAACAAAAGGTTAATATCAAAGAGAGGGTTGCACTCAGCGCAGCCCAGTGCGGCGGTAATTTTATAAAAATGAGGCTCTAAACAATGGCTCAACTCCAGGCTCCCGAAGCAGCTATAGGTAATGGTACCGATATTCTTTGTTGCTACGTTAACATTACAAGCAAAATTCAGATTATCCGAATCTGTAATATTGCCAATTGGTATTTTGAACGGGTGATGTTTCCCGGTCAACGGCTCCTGTTTAAGGCCCCTGAGCAGTCCCTGTTAGAAGTCCATACGGGAGGAACGGCAGGGGCGATTCTCTCGGATACGATTCCTTGCGATCGCCTGATTTGTGACGAATAGAAACAGGTTTAACTTGGCATTTTTTTTGAAAAATCCAAGACTGAACCCCCGATGGGTTCGTCGATAAAAGATATCGAATTTAAAACCTGAAATATTGCTGAGATGGTAACCACGGATTACACAGATTTTCACTGATTAATTCAAAGGAAATTAGGGTAATCTGTGGTTAAATATTTTTAAAAGGATGGGTGATGAGTGAACTGCGGGCTGTGATTTTTGATGTGGATGGGACTCTGGCTGAAACTGAGCGAGATGCTCATCGTCCCGCGTTTAACCGGGCATTTTCGGAGGCGGGATTAGATTGGGAATGGTCGGTAGAGTTTTATGGAGAATTATTAGAGATTGGGGGAGGGAAGGAACGAATCCGCCATTATGTGCAGCAGTATCAGTCAGATTTCCCCATTCCCAATCAAAATTTAGATCAGTTTGTTATCGATTTGCATGAGATTAAAAATAAGTATTTTGGTCAGTTAGTGGTGGATAGAATTCCCTTACGTCCTGGGGTGATGCGGTTAATGCAGGAAGCGCAACGGGAGGGAGTACGTCTGGCGATCGCCACGACTTCTGATCCCCATAATGTCGAGGCGTTGTTAAAAAGTGCAATTTCCCAGGATGGTCCGAGTTGGTTTGAAGTGATTGCGGCGGGGGATATGGTTCCGGTTAAAAAGCCCGAACCGGATGTCTATCAATATGCTCTCCAGGCTTTAAATTTACAACCGGAGGATTGTTTGGCGATCGAGGATTCCAATCAAGGATTATTAGCAGCTAAAGCGGCTGGGGTAAAAACGGTAATTACAGTTAATAATTATACCCGCAATCAAGATTTTTCTGGGGCAGAATTGGTGATAGATTCTCTGGGGGAACCGGATGAACCGTTTAGGGTTTTATCTGGAGATGCCGGTGAAGCGACTTATTTTGATTTGGCATTGGCGCGACGGTTGCATCAGAGGGGATGAGTTGTTGGGTTTGTGGGAACTACTTGCACCCGGAAACGACTGAAGTCGTTACTACGAACAGGGGAGAACGACTGAAGTCGTTACTACGAACAGGGGAGAACGACTGTAGGGGCGAGAAAGCGAATCGCCCCCAAAATGGGTTATAGGGAATCAATTTTTCGGGCGGTTTCTGATAGGTTAGCTTCTCGTTGACCTTGCGATCGCGCTTGGGTACAGATTAAACCGATGGGAGTTGATAGGATATCTGCTAGGGTGGCTTTTTGGGCAACTGCTTTTAAGGTATTTAGAGGTAACTCTTTTAAAACCCAGCGAGTTAATCGATAAAGATATTCCCGTTGGTCCAACTCTCTCATCAAATCAATTCCGTGGAGTTCATGTAAGTAGCGATTGGATTTGCCATATCTGCGCCATTGACTTTGTAACGCTTTCAAGGTTGTCCGATGGCGATGTTTGACGATCGCAGTTGGGGCAAATTCAAACTTCCATTCGGTTTCTCTGAGGATGCGCCAGCAGATATCCGCATCTCCTCCGGTTGTTAGATAACTGCGAAATAACCCAACTTCGGCAAAAATAGACCGGCGAATGCCCAGATTTGCCGTTTGTCCGTAGGGACAAAAGGGATGAGCTAAGGTATGTTTTTGAGAGAGAGTTTCTTCCCGTTCCGCATATTGTTCTAAGATGTTATTTCCGGGGAATGCGGCAATTTCTCCCACCACAATTCCCAAATTTTCTTGAATAAAGGGCTGAATTAAGGAGAATAACCAGTTGGGTTCCGGACGACAATCGGCATCGGTAAAGGCGATGAATTCCCCCGTGGCGGCGCGGATGCCGGTGTTACGGGCGGCGTAGGAACTTTGGATTTGTGGTTCGCTAAGGGCACGAAGGGTGATTTCTGGGGTGTTTTGAACCGCATCTTGGAGGAGGGTTGGGGTGCGATCGCTGCTATTGTTATCCACAATAATATACTCTACCTTCTGAGGGGGATAGGTTTGCGATCGCAGGCACTCTATCAAGTCAGGTAAATCTTGTTCGCCATTATAAACCGGCACCACGACGGATACCGGGGGCAAAAACGAGGGAGGCATCGGTTGGGATATAGGTTCAGGGTTCATCAGAATTTATAAAATAATGATTTTAATTGATTTTAATTGATTTTAAATGGCAATGGCGCACGATTGTGCGCCATTGGAGGGGAGTCATTGCGCCGAAGCTGAACGCCAATTAACCTAAAGTCAGACCGAGGATAGCCAGAACCCCACAAATCACATAAAATGCAGCGACGATTTGCAATTCTGACCAGCCACTCAGTTCTAAATGATGATGAATTGGAGCCATTTTAAATAAGCGTTTGCCAATGCCATCGGGTCCTTTGGTGGCCTTATAATAAAGCACTTGGGCAATTACCGAGAGGGATTCTACAAAGAACAGTCCACTGAGGATAAATAAAGCCCAAAGACTATCACTGGTTAGAGCAACGGCAGCTAAGGCACCGCCCAAGGCAAGAGACCCGGTATCCCCCATAAAGACCCGCGCTGGGTTGCGATTATAGGCGACAAAACCGATACAGCTACCACTGATGCAGGCACAGAAAATTCCTAAACTGGGATGGGTGGAGGCGACTAACCCACCTAATCCCAAAAAGGCAACGGCCCCAGTTCCTCCCATCAATCCATCCACGCCATCGGTTAAATTGGTGGCATTACTTTCGGCAACTAGGACAAATTGGGCTAGGACCCAAAAGAAGAAACCCAAGGGTAAAACGATGCCAAAGGGGAGGGTAATATTGGTAATGGTTGGGGGTTGAGTTAAGGCTAATCCCAAACAAAAGAGTGCGCCGAAACCGAATTGTAAGGCCAATTTCATTTTTGGAGAAATGCCTTTATTCGACTTGCGCCTCAGAATTTGCCAGTCATCCAACCAGCCAATAAAACCATAACTGAGGGTGAGGGCGACGGAGGCAGTCGCCTCCGGTGCAAACCCCGACCAAATCAGCGCCACCAGGGTTGCCACCGGAATAAAAAACACCCCGCCCATTGTCGGAGTGCCTGCTTTTTTCAAATGACTTTGAGGACCATCCTCTCGAATCACTTGTCCAGTTTTGAGTCGTTGCAGGGCGGGAACCACCCAGTACCCCACGGCAACCGTTGCCAAAGTACAGGCAAACAGGGGTAGGGTCAAGGTTTCACCGAGATTGGCGATTCTCCCACTCAACCCATCCAGGATGAGCGATGCCCCAGTCACGGCAACGGTTAAGAGCCAAAATAAACGAGTTCCTGACAGGTTCAACGACTGAACCGCTCCCATTTTTGCGTCCACTGATTTAATATCCTCACTCCACACAGACTGTTACTCCAAGCTCGGCGATCGCTTCTCCGGTGAATCTCCATTAAAATACTCTAAAAGTGAACAACAGGTTCAAACGGGGGCGAATTGCTCCAAGAGACCTCTCCTTGGCCCTCTCCTACAAAAAGAGGGAGAATCAGGAAATTTTTTTCTGGCTGTAAGGGCCTCTCCGGCTCCCCCTTCCCTCGGAGGGAAGGGGGTTGGGGGGTGAGGTCTCTTAGCCTACACAATCAAGACCCATCCGAGGCAACCCAAGATAGATTTAACCTAAGTTAATCCTGAAACTCAGCGGTTTAGTCTTCCTCAACTAACTCATTATCATCATCATCGTCATCGTAGGTGCTATCTTCTACAGACATGAGTGCAGCAATTTCTTCTTCATCAATGGCATACTCATTCTCTTTGTCCTCCCGGGCAATCAAGCGACCATTGGATTCTAGCCAATCAAGGATAGACGTTTCTTGTTGCAAAGGAATCACATCAGCAATTTTATAACGAGATTCTTCGCGTAGAGACGGGTTGTACATCTAAAACTCCTGAAAGTAAAGTCGCTCAAACTTAACGAGATCGGGCAAACTGTGGCGGGAGTGGCTGTCTTGGGGAGTGACCCCTTCCTATTCAGAAGTTTGGAGACTCCGGCAGTGTAGACCCTTGTCAACCCTTGTCAACCGCTTCTTAGGAAGCAGAGACGACGGGCTAACCCGTAACAGTACCCCTTGACAATTTTATCGGAAATTGAGTCATTCCCCCGATTTTGGAGAGAGAAAGCATCAATATTGCCTGCATCGGCAACAGAATGGCCTCCATAATGGTAGAAGCTGCTGAGTTGAACTTGAGGAAGTCTGAATGATTGGCAAAACGGAATTATTAGAGGCGATCGCCGGGAAAAATCGCGGAATACTCGCCACCCCCTCCCAAAAACAAGCCATTCTCGCAGCGGTTTCCCAATTGGAGGACCGCAACCCCACCCCCCGTCCCCTGGAAGCAACGGACCTCTTAGGGGGAAATTGGCGACTGCTGTACACCACCAGCGACGAACTCCTCCGTCTCGATCGCTTTCCCCTGGCAAGTTTAGGTCAAATCTATCAATGCGTGCGTCCCAGTCAAGGCAAAATTTATAATATTGCCGAAATTTCTGGATTGCCCTACTTAGATGTTTTAGTCAGCGTAGCGGCTCGATTTGAAGGGGTTTCGGAACGGCGAGTTGAGGTGAAATTTGAGCGGGCTGTTGCCGGATTACAGAGTCTTATTGGGTATCAATCCCCGGACCCCTTCATCGAAGAAATTGAAACAGGCAAAAAATTTCTAGCGTTGGATTTCCAAATTCCTACCGGAGAACAACAAGGGTGGTTAGATATCACCTATCTGGATAGTGATTTGCGGATTGGAAGAGGAAATAAAGATAGTGTTTTTGTATTAACCAAATCATGATGAATGCCAACGCCACCCGAGAAGATTTTCCCGTCACTCGCCAAAATCGCCTCTCCCAAGGCCAACTGAATATGCTGCAAACTTGCCCGCGCAAGTTTCAATATACTTATCTGGAACATCTCTCTTCCCCCGTTACCCCGGACCAACGAGAAAAAATGGTCTGGGGGAGTCGGTTTCACCTGTTAATGCAGCAACGGGAATTGGGGTTACCTGTGGAACTGTTGTTGCAATCTGATGAGCAAATGCAACGGTGTTATCAGGGATTACTGGAGGCTGCACCGGACCTCTTTAAACCGGAGTCTCCTGGAAATCGCCAATTTCGAGCAGCGGAACATCGGCGGATTATGAATTTTCAAGGGTATTTATTCACAGTTATTTATGATTTAATCATCGCTGATGAAACCGGCGCTCAAATCTTGGATTGGAAAACCTATCCCCTGCCCAAAAAAGAGCGCACCCTCGAAGAGAACTGGCAAACGCGGTTGTATCCGTTTGTGTTAGCGGAAACCAGCGATTATGCACCGGAAGATATTACGATGACCTATTGGTTTGTGCGGTCGGCGGAAACAGGGGAGAATGCCAAGTCTAAGTCAGAATCTTGGACTTTTTATTACAATCGCGCCAAACATCAAGAAATGGCAAAACATCTGACTCAGTTGTTGAATCAGTTACAAACCTGGACTCAAGACTATGAGAACAGGAAGCCCTTTCCCCAAGTTGCGGTAACGGAGGGAGTCTGTTACAGTTGTCCCTTTGTGACGCGCTGTCAGCGTGGAGGCGAGTCCGGGTTCCGGGTCAATGAGGGCGATCGCATGACGGCTTTTTCTGACATTGAAGAAGTAGAATTGTAACCCGCCAAGGGAACGGAAAAATGATGACGAAATCAGCGGAGCTCCTTAAATGCAGAACAGATTATCGCCCTTTTAGGACCGGGAATGACAATTTTCCGGGGTATTCCAGCGATCGCCGGGGTGCTTGGGAGTGGGTGCAGTGGTGAGGATGAGTTGACCATTGGGGGCGATCGCCCAGGTATTGGCCTCGACTAAGGGAGGAGTCGGGGGTATCATCGCGGGTTGATCGCCGGTGAACCGCTGTGGGGTTAAATCCCGATTGCTTTGCACGGTTCCCAAATCCTCCAAAATGCGATCGCCATTGAAGGGGTCGGTGGGATTGGGGGGTAATCCTCCGCGTCCTGTCACAATAAACTCACTTTGGGATGCTCCCGTACCACAACCTTCAAAGACCAGATTTCCCAGGTTAAGCATTTCTGAGGGGAGAGCAATTAACCCGTGGGTGGGTTGGAGATCCGGGGTATTGACTGAGACTACTCCATCAATGCCTTGGTTAGAACTGGCGGTAATTTGACTCTTGGGACTCTCAAACAGAGCTTGGGTGAAGATTTGGATGTTCCCGCCCATGCCTTCTACGGCAGTGGCCCTAATTCGACTATTTTCCAGTAAGGCGATCGCATCGGTGGTGACTGCCACATTGCCACCATCTCCGGTTCCTAACGCTTCAGCGGAAATAGTAGACCCTTGTCGCAGAGTCAGCAGATCATTCACCTCTAATTGAACATTCCCGCCTCGACCGGATGCGGCAATTCCCAACAAAAATCCATTATTCAGACTCAAACGATCGCTGGCAATGTTAAGATTGCCTGCCTCTCCCGTCCCTTGAGCGCTGACGGAGATGCCACTGTTTTCTAGGGTCAGCGATCGCGTATCGATTTCTAAAAATCCGGCATCGCCGATTCCCTCGGTGGACGTTTCCAAGGCACTTTTTTCTTGCAGTTCCACCGATTCGGATGCGGCAATTCCCAAAAAACCTGCATTTCCCTCACCTGAGGCAAAGGTGGAGACAATGGATTGATTTTGGAGGCTCAATTGATCGGTTTGGATTAGCACATACCCCGCACTTCCCGCTCCTTGACTGGTGGAAATCATGGAGGATTGGTTTTGGAGTTGGACAGACTCCGATGCGTTGACCCGAATATTTCCCCCGGATCCGGTGGCGAGGGTGGAAGCGATGATTTGCGAGCCGTCTTGTAAGCGTAAGTCACCTGTATCAATAAAGATATCACCGGCGGGACCACTACCGCCCGTGCCTGTTAGCAAATAAGCGCCTTGGAGATCAATGCGATCGCTGGCGCGGACACTCAAGGTTCCCCCATTTCCCTGAGTGAGAGTGCCGGTGGCGATGTGAGCCGAGTTGCGAACGCTGAGTCTTCCGGTTTCCAGGGTGAGATTGCCTGCGTTACCGGAACCGGAACTCACAGTAAATAATCCATCCTGAATCTGCTCCGGTTCAAACCCGCCTTCTACAACCGATTGAACTAAATTAAAGGTTCCGGTTCCGGTCAGTTCTACAAAGTCCGTCGCTCGAATAGTGAGGTTGCCTCCGTCGCCGGTGCCTTCCGTGGAGGTGGAGATGAGCGCCCCATCCCGGACAATCAGCGATCGCGTGTTGAGGGTCAAACTTCCCGCCGGTCCCTCGGACTGAGCTTGGGTTTTGATACTGCTGAGATATTGTCCATCGGGACTGCTGCCGCTGACTTCTATTTCTGAGGCAGTGACGGTGACGATTCCCCCGGGAACTGCGGCGAAGGTGGTGGCGACAATCTGAGCGCCCCCGCGAAGGTTGAGTTGTCCGGTTTGAATCTTAATATTTCCGGCAGGTTGAGTGGCATTGACATAAGCACTGGCAAAGATGCCACTGTTAAACCGACCGCCGAAACTGGTTCCCCCTATTTCGATGGAGTCAGATACCGTGATGCTAATGGTTCCGCCTAGACCTGCACCAAAGGTGGAGGCGGCGATCGCACCCCCATTTTGGAGTGTCAGGGTTTGGGCATTCAAGGTGACATCCCCGGCATCCCCACTGCCCAAATTATCGGCAAACAGTTCGGATTCGATGAGGTGTACCATGCCACTGTTGACGGTCATATTGCCTCCCTTCCCATCCCCAAAGGTAGCGGTAGACATAAAGGCGGAGTCAGTGAGCTTTAGGGAGGGGGTATTCAGAGTGAGATTGCCTCCGTTGCCCGTACCGAAAGTGATAGAAAAAATGCCGGTTCCGACGTCTTCGGGGCGGGTGATTTCTTGGCTAAACAGGCGATCAAGGGTTTGGTTAAAGCGGTTGTCCCCAGTCATGACCACTGCCTCGGTTGCCTCGATGGTGAGTTGGCCTCCGGTGCCACTGCCAAAGGTGGAGGCGGAAATCAAGGCGCGATCGCTTAAGTTCAGGCGTTCCGTGGTGATTTCGATGCCTCGGCCGGTTCCGTTCCCCAAGTTATCGGCTAAAATTCGGGATTGGTCGGTGAGGGTGAGGTCGCGACTGCCGATGCGGATTTGTCCTCCCGCTTCTGCGCTCACGTCGAGCAATGCACCGGCTGAAAGTGCGATATTTTGGGCAGTTAGGTCAATTGTGCCACTCGGTGCTCTCAGTTGCGCGCCCTGGAGGGCCAAGTTGTCCCCCACTAAGGCTAACTGTTGGCCCGTGGGGACTTCTAGGCGAGCACCGTTGAGGGCAATGTTCCCCGGGTTTGTTCCCAGTTGCAACCCCATTGGTGAGCTCACCGTTAACAAGGGGGGGGTGTCTCCGGGATTGGCGGGAAATTCAGTGCGATCGCTAAATTGGATGCGGTCCCCGGCACTGACCACAAATGAACCCCCGATATTTAACTGAGCATTTGCCCCGAATATGATTCCATTAGGGTTTAATAAAAATAGATTAGCGCTGCCATTGGCTTGGAGAATTCCATCGATATTCGAGGGGTTAATTCCCGTGATTCGGGTGAAAATATTTTGAATACTATTGCCCTGATTAAAATAGGCACTCCCCCCGGTGGGCAAGCTAAATTCCGTAAAACTATGGAACAGATTGGGCCCGGCAGGAGTGCCGCCTGTAATGACCAGGCGACTGCCCTCTGGGGTGACGATAGAATTAACGGGAAGTGTGGTATCAGGAACAATTTGAGCGCTGCTGGGATAGGAAAGTAGGCCAATGGAAAAGGGTAAAAGCAACCAGGGGATTTGCCAGGAGGGCTTGGGTTTAACCTGCCGAATTAGAGACAACATAATGGCACGAAAGTGACAGGCCGGATATTATGCCCTAGGGTATCACAAGTTGGGGACAAACTGTCAGAACGGTTTAGTTTTTTATAGGGGGTGCTTAGAACCCTAGTCAAGTCTTCCATTAAGGGGACTGAGACCGGGTTTTTGGCCCTGATAGGGAGCAAGATGTGAGGGGACCCTGCACAGGCAACACCCGCCCGGGGTTGAAACGATTGGCGGTCTAATAACTTAAGGCAACAACCGGCGGGGGATTTATCCCCCGCCTGAGATCTTGCACCTGTTGCAACAACCGGCGGGGGTTTAAACTAACAGCTAAAGTCGTCTAAAGACGACTGAAAACACCACGGGATATAGACTTGCAGTCGGTTTTTAACCGACTTTAGCTATTAGGCGGGGGTTTAAACCCCCGCCGGTGTTGAAAATGCTGCAAGATGTCAGTTGAAACCGACTGAAACTATTAGACTGTAATATTTTTAGAGGGTTTTTAACCGACTTGATTTTGTTAGGCTGGGGTTTCTACCCCGCCTGGTGTTCCCCCATTTTTAGAGGCGATCGCCAAAGTCAAACGGTTTGTCCAGAACAGGGACAACATTATGATAATATGATTAAAATCATCTAACTTTATGAGTAGGAAACCCTTGATGAGTTCTGAGACTCCCCTTTCAGAAGAAAACCCAAGCGAGGCTAGTTTAGAAGCCCTTGACCCTAGACCGGAAATTTATCCTGGGGAAGTTTTTGCGAATGTGGCGGATTTTGATAGTGGCATTCGCCAACTGCTGCCGATTTATGATGACTTATTGGCGGCACTACTGCGTTGCATTCCTGTTACCAGTAAACAAATTTTAGAATTAGGGTGTGGGACGGGGGAACTTAGCCTTAAACTATTGGCTCACTGTCCCGATGCTGAATTAGTGGCGGTGGATTATTCCCCACGAATGTTGAGCGTTTGTCAGGATAAAATTGCAGCAGCAGGCTATGGGGAACGGGTGCGATGGATCGAGGCAGATTTTGGCAATTTGGCAACCTTAAATGTGCGAATTGCACCGCATCAAGGGTTTGATGTCTGTGCCTCTTCGTTAGCGATTCATCATCTTAGCGATCCGGTCAAATTAAAACTGTTTAAATGGGTTCGTCAAAATCTGTCCCCAGGGGGATGTTTTTGGAATGCTGACCCCGTACTATCAGAAACTCCAGGTTTAGAGGCCGTTTATGATGCAGTCACAGAGGAGGGGGTCAAGGCACAGGGAATCACCCTAGAAAAAGTACGGGCTAAATGTGGTCAAACCATTCCCCAGGGATACTCGGGTCCCGATCGCTTGGCAACGGTGTTAGAACAGGTAGAGCTTTTGAAATCTGCCGATTTTGCCACAGTAGCTATCCCTTGGAAACACTATGGACTGGCAGTTTTTGGGGGAATTTCTGGAGCGATTTAGAGCTACGGAGGCTGGGGGATTGGCGAGATAGAGAGCCAGTTTGCCGAAAAGGAGCAGAAACCCGCCGCTCATCGCCCAATTTATCCCGGGGAAATTCTGAGTCGAAGTCAGTCCTAGACGGGAGTAAAAACCGCTATAATTGCCACAACAGGTGGCGATGGGGACTTACCCCGATCACTCCTGTGGTGAAAGATTTCTCTAAATTTTCCGAGTCGGTACAATATTTAAGAGAGTAATCTGGCTCAAGCAATGGTGTCTTAATTCAAAAGACTCGTGTCCCCCTAGCGAGAAAATCAATGTTGGAACAATCACGCTCCCCGATCCGGCGCTATAGTTTTGCTGTGACAACGGTAGTCTTGTCTTTGCTCCTGAAGTTTTTAATTTCTTCAGAACTGATGACAAACAACCCATTTTTGTTGTTTAGCGCAACAGTGGCGGTGAGTGCTTGGTATGGAGGACTTCAGGCTGGATTATTGGCTACACTATTAGCCGCAGCTTGCGGGGAATATTTCTTTTTGTTCCCATTTTATTCCTTCGGAGTACATAGCCCCGGGCAAACTTTAGCCTTGGGGGTATTTCTGCTAGAAGGATTAGGAATTAGTTGGCTGATTTCGGCACTTTACACCTCGCGACAAAAAGCCGAATTGTATGCTCAGGGGTTAGAAAATACCCAGGAACAATTCCGACAGATTGCGGAAAATATTGATCGGCTGATTTGGATGACTGACCCGGAAAAAACCCAAATCTTTTATGTTAGTCCGCAATATGAACAGATGTGGGGGCGATCGCTAGATAGTTTGTATCAGCAACCCTCCTCGTTTTTGGAGGGAGTCCATCCCGAGGACCGCGATCGCGTCAGAACCGCTTTAGCTAAACAATCAAGCGGGGAATATCATGAAGAATATCGCACGGTTCATCCGGACGGCAGGATTCGTTGGGTGCGATCGCGGGCCTTTCCAATTCACGATAATCGTACCGGAAAGGTGTATCGAGTTGCGGGAATTGTTGAAGATATCACCGAACACAAGCAAATAGAGCAGGAGTTTTTACACGCCAATGAGCGGTATCAACGGGCTTCAAATGCCGTCAATTGTGTCATTTATGACTGGGATTTAGAAACTCAGCAGGTGGTTCGCAGTGAAAGCCTCACCCAACTTTTAGGCTATCCCTTAAACGAGGAAGGACAAGATGCCCAGTGGTGGCTTTCTCTGATTCATCCTGATGACTTAGAACCGGCCTTTATTGCGATGAATAAGGCGTTAGAACATGAGAATCGGTTTGATATAGAATATCGCATTCGGCACCAAGATGGCCGATATTTGAATGTATCCGATCGCGGAGGGATTCAGCGAAATGAATCGGGGAAAGCGGTGCGCGTTATTGGCACAACCCTGGATATCAGCGATCGCAAAAAAGCCGAAACCGAATTACAAAAACGAGAAGAACTCTTCCGAACCTCGGTGGAAAACTTGCTGGATTGTTTTGGAATCTATACGTCCGTGCGGGATGAATCGGGAAAAATTATAGACTTCCGCATTGAATATATCAATGCCGCAACTTGTGCCAGCAATGGATTGACTCGGGAACAACAGACTGGAAAAAGACTCTGCGATTTATTTCCTGGACACCGAACCAGTGGACTCTTCGACGAATATTGCCAAGTCGTTGAAACCAGACAACCATTGGTTAAAGATTCCTTTCTGGACGAACAACTCACCACCGAAACCGGAGTCCCTAAAGCATTTGATATCCGAGGCGTTGCATTTGGAGATGGATTTTTGGCAACCTGGCGCGATATCACTGAACGCAAACAAGTGGAAGATGAACTCTACCGACGGGAACGAGAATTTACAGCCTTGGCCGAAAATTCACCGGATATTATTAAGCGGTTTGACCGAAAAATGCGTCTTTTGTATGTCAACCAAGCCATATATCGAGTCACCGGGCGATCGCCAGAAGAGTTTCTGAACACAACTAACCCGGAACTCACCTTTCCCGGAACTCCGTCGGCAGAGTGCCAAGGGGCCATTGCCCAAGTTTTTGCCACGGGAGAGCAAGGCGAAATTGAATGTGATTTAACGGATGTCAAAGGGGTGACTCGCTATTATCAGTCTCGCTTAGTTCCGGAATTTGACCGCGATGGCGCAGTGGAATCGGTACTGTCTCTAAGTCGCGATATCACCGAATATAAACTTGCTCGGGCCACATCGGACCGCAACCAGGAACGGCTACGATTGGCGTTGGAATCTGCAAAATTAGGCTTGTGGGATTATGATTTAGAATCGCAAGAAATTTCGGGGTCCCGGCGATGTTTGGAAATAGTTGGACTGGACATCCCCTCGATGGTCATGAAATATACTCGGTTCGTGGAATGCCTGCATCCCGAGGACCGGGACCGGGTGAATCGGGCCGTACAACGTGCGATTACCGATCAGGCCGATTATGACATTGAGTATCGGATTATCCGAGGAACGGATGAATCGGTGCGATGGCTTGCGGCAAAAGGTCGAGCGTTTTATGATGACCGAGGGACTGCAGTGCGGATGGGGGGAGTCATCCTGGATATTACTGAAAGGAAAAAGGCCGAGGAAGAACGCGATCGCCTGCTCAAACAACTGGAATTTGAGCAACAACTGTTAAAAGCAGTCCTACAACAAATGCCTGCCGGTGCGATCGTGGCGGAAGCGCCTTCGGGGAAAGTGCTGCTGAGCAACAAGCAAGCGCAAGCGATTTTGACGGGTGCGATCGCCGCCGACACACATTTAGAAGAGGATCGCTTGTTCCAAGGCGTTCATCCCGATGGACGACCCTATCAACCGCAAGAATTGCCCATGTCTCGGGCAATTACTTTGGGTGAGACGGTGATTGATGAAGAACTCGAAATTCCCCTCACGAATGGTCACTCTCAGATTTTGTGCCTCAGTGCTAAACCCGTGAAAAATTTAGCGGGACGAATTGTTGCCGGGGTGGTGATGTTCTACGATATTAGCGATCGCAAGTTAGCCGAACGCCAGCGTGAGGAGTTGCTCCTGCGCGAACAGGAAGCCCGGAGGCAGGCAGAAGCCGCCAGTCGCATGAAAGACGAATTTTTGGCAATTGTTTCTCACGAGTTGCGATCGCCCTTAAATGCGATTTTAGGCTGGTCTCGGCTACTGCGTCGTCGCAAACTCAACCCAGAAAAAATGGCTCAGGCCCTGGAATCCATCGAACGCAATGCCGAAATGCAAACCCAGTTAATTGAAGACCTCCTGGACATTTCGCGCATCATTCGCGGCAAAATTCGCCTCTACCTGCGTCCGTTGCAATTAATCCCGGCAATTGAAGCCGCCATCGATACCGTGCGTCCCACTGCCGAAATTAAAAAAATCCAGTTGGTAACGACCCTTGATCCAGGAGTGGGATTGGTTTCCGGAGATGGCGATCGCCTCCAACAAGTCGTCTGGAATCTGCTCTCCAATGCGGTAAAATTCACGGCAGAAGGCGGACGAGTGGAGATTTGTTTAGAACGGGTGGAAAACTGGATACAAATCCGGATTAGTGATAGCGGAATCGGCATCGAACCGGAATTTTTACCTTATATGTTTGAACGATTCCGGCAGGCGGATAGCAAAACCACGCGATCGCATGGGGGGTTAGGACTGGGGTTGGCGATCGTTCGCAACCTCGTCGAACTACATGGCGGCCATATTTTTGCTCAGAGTCCCGGACTTGGAAAAGGTTCTACCTTTGTAGTGCAACTCCCCTGCTTGCAAGATACAAGCGATGGGATAGAGGAGCAATGTGCGGGGTCGTCATCGGTGGAGTGCGATCAATCCTTCTCAGAACTCGCCGGGTTAAAAATCTTAGTCGTGGATGATGAATTTGATACAAGGGAGTTTTTAATTACTGCCTTGGAACAATATGGGGCCGAAGTTTTTGCCGCTGCCTCCACTGCCGAGGCGATCGGCTTAATCCAAAAAATGCAACCGGAAATTCTCCTCAGTGACATCGGAATGCCTGGAGAAGATGGCTATACCTTAATTCGCCAAATCCGCAGCTTACCCCCAGAACAAGGGGGACAAATTCCTGCTGCCGCCCTCACTGCCTATACTCGCACCGAAGACCGCATTCTCGCCCTCGCCGCCGGATTTCAAATGCACATTCCCAAACCTATTGACCCTAGGCATTTGATAGAAGTGGTTGGACAACTGCGGAAAAAATAATCATGCCCTTAAAATTTACTGCAATCCGCAACTTTTCGGAGAATTAATCCCCTTAATTCCCCGACAGTTTTGCGTCAATAATACTCGGATTTTTCTCCCTCAATAAATAAGTGGTCATTTCTCCCTTGCCCTTAATAAATACCTTCCCCCGTTCCTGAAACAGATACTCGCCTTTCAAAAACTGATAGGTTTCCCGAGTCACCTGAATCGCCCCGGGAATACCATGAGATTCCATCCGAGAGGCGAGATTAACCGTATCCCCCCACAAATCATAAATAAATTTTTTAATGCCAATCACTCCTGCAATTACCGGACCCGTGGCGATGCCGATGCGGATGCTAAAATTCTGCCCAGTTTTTTGGTTAAATGTGGCGATCGCCCGCTGCATATCCAACGCCATATCGGCAATGGCTTGAGCATGATCATCCCGAGGTTCCGGTAACCCCGAAACCACCATATAAGCATCCCCAATTGTTTTAATCTTTTCTAACTGATGCAATTCCGCCAAGGCATCAAACTCCGAGAAAATCTGATTGAGCAACTCCACTAAATCCCAGGGAGAAATTTGGGAAGACAGTTCCGTAAATCCGACAATATCGGCAAATAAAACCGAAACATTCGTGTAACTATCCGCCAAATTTTTGGGATTTTGCTTTAACCGAGTGGCAATGGAATGGGGTAAAACATTCAGTAATAAACTTTCTGAAAGTTTTTGTTCTTCTTCCAATTGAGCATAAGCCTCCTCTAAATCCCATCGGGCTTTAAACTCCGCTTTTTGTAACTGTTCATATAAATAAACGGATAAGTTGCCAATAAAACAGACCCAGAAGAAATACAAAGCCAGTACGGAAGGTTTCATCCAACTTATCGAGTTACTGAAGTTTACCCCCAAGGCGGAATTTACCCCCAGAAAATACAAAAACACCCCCAATTGAGCCGCTAAATGGAGATACCAACGCACCGGAGTAAATGTCGCTTGACCGAAAAACATAATTGTCCAAACTAACAGTTCCGGTTGAGCAACTCCTGACAAAGTACGCGAAATCTGCGGAACAATCGTCACCACCCAATAAAAGGCGAAAAAGACTAAACTCGGATAGCGGCGACCTAATTTGCTATGCTGAAGTAACAGACATAACAGTAAACAGATTTCAATACTCACCTGCGATCGCAACCAGTCCGGCCTAAATTCCTCGGGACGGAACAACCAATTGCTCACTTGTAGCAAACTGGCACTCAAAAAGGCCATCAATCCAATCCACAACCCCACATCCAGACGCTTGCGCATGAAACGGTCCCGCCATGCCTGATATTCAGCATTACGGGAAGCATCGGCAGAGAGGGGGGACTTGAGTATCTTAGTCAGTAGGGACGCTACCGGGTTGTTTTCAAGAAAGTCATGCTGCATGGGTGTTTGCCATCCGGTTGAGGGACTTGAATGCCAATCGGTTCTCCTGAGTCTGCCACATTTTGCGCCCAGTGATTAGTCTTTGAGTGTAGCATTATTCCGAAGCGACCTTGACTGGATGATTCGACGTGGAGGATTCTACAGGAAAATCAACGGGATTCGGGAAACAAACCACCCAAATTTCCCGATTAAATTCGGGTTAAAGCAAGGGAAAGAGACGCGGATTTAGGAAAGGGACTCGGATTCCCAATACAAACAAATGCCGCCCAATATTTGGTCCCGGCAAAGGGTGTAAATTCATCCGGTTTTGTAGTTAATTCCTGTAACTGTTTTGCACAGTCATAATTCAATTGTTCAACTTGCGCGATCGCCTCTGGAGTTAACCAATCCTGCCGCAATTGGGAAACCTGGAGAGTTTTGAGATACTCTTGTGCCTCCTCCAACGCCACCGTGCGACCCAAATCCGTCTCAAACAAATTGTGATAAAATCGTTCCATTAAAATCGCCGTGGGTACATCGGGAACCTTCCACAGACTCATCACCACCGTTTCAGCACCCGCCAGAATCAGCGATCGCCGTAAACCCAGTACCCCCTCCCCAATAGACTGATCCCCCAACGCCGTATCACAAGCAGACATCACCACCAACCGCGTCCCCGTCAAATCGAGATGAACTGCATTTTGTGCCGTCAACAACCCATCCTCCGCCTGTTCCGGCAACAACCGTTCTTGCAACACCGTATTCGCCCCAGCAAACGCCAACCCCGATCGCCTCATCGGGTCCTGTAATCCCTGTAACTGTAAGCGTCTCCCCTGTTGCATCACCATTCCTGCGGAGCCGACTCCCCCCATCTCGATAGTCGGCAAACCGAAGAAACCCCAGACATCCGGCAGAGTTTGGTCCAGGGGTAGAAAATAGCCGTGGGTGGCAATATGGACAATTTCCGGGGAGTGGCATCGAGACAGCAAGGACTTCACCGCCTGCGCCTGGGTATATACAGGAACCTCCAATAATTTGGCAATGCGACTCCCCTCAATTTGCGTCCCCGGCAACGGTTTGAATACCTCCTCCGAACCGCGTCCCAAGTCCCGAGAGAGCGATCGCACCTCATCATACTCCGACGGTTTCGAGAGGATTCCCGTAACCGCCACATCCTCCCCAGATTCCCCCCGCAAATTATAATCCGGATTGGCAATCACCAAGGATTCCGTATGTTTCACGGGAATTGGGAACTGAAACCGCAACAAATCTCGTCCCACCGCCAGATAGCGCAACTTATACTCATCCATCAAATAGGCAGTTCCGTCTCCAGACAAAATCCCAAAAGGCAGGGTTGCCAGTTCCCCATCCGGGGCAATGTATAGAGTTTGCTGGGGTTGCAAATACGCCTTCAGGGGTTGAATCAACCGTTGATACAACTCCAGTCCCTCTGGGGTAGTCAAGATTGCCGGAACATCAGATTCCTCTATCGGATCAGTTTTCGGTTTCCCTAATCCTGACAAATCCAAATCGCGATCGCCCTTTTTCCCCTGTTCCTCTCCCGAAACCGACTGCCGGAAGATCCGACAGAGGCGATCGATCTCCTCCGCCTCCCCTAAATCAATCATTTCCACCCCTGCCGCATCCCCCGCAGACAACACAAACGCCAGATACCGCGCTGGAAACGATTGTTTATCTCCATTCGCTTCCACTGCCTGGAAATTACGGACCCGCACCCGCACAAACTCCAGCAGCGTTGCCCCTTTTGGCAGGGATTGAGTAATAGCCTCACGACTGGCAGAATCTAATTGGGTTTGCAGATTCATTTCTGGAATTTGACGACTCAGCGATCGTTCCACGTCCTCTTGTTCTTGCTTTAACCGCGCCAATTGTTGCTGGTAAGCGGGGTACTGTGACAGTTCTGTCGGGACTTTCAACGTAAAAGCACCCACTTGCTGAGTTAATTGCCCCAGTTTCTCCAATTCAGGTTTGAGGTGAGGGTAACGTCCCGATACAATTAGAGTTCTCATCAACAACCCCGCCTCCGTCGCCAACCCCTTGCGCCGCAACACCAAATCCAACCCCGCCCGTTTCGCAGCGGCATCCGTTGGGAAGTATTGGGTAATCAGAGAGAGAAATCCCTCTAAATGGTAATAGTTTTGTTGCATATATTCCAGACGCTGGCGATCGCTGCTAATCGATAAAATTTCACCGATAAGCCGGTTTGTAATTTGGTTCGCCTCTTGCATGAGTCTTAATGCCTCGTGAGGGCGATTCATTGCCGCCATCAGTACCGCCAAACCTCTCAAACTCCTGGCATAGCTAGGATGATTCTCACCCAACTGCACCTTCCAAATCTCCTTTGCTTGCAGGAAAAGGCGTTCGGCATCCGTCAACCGCCCCATTGTTCTGTACAGTTCTGCCAAATTGTGCAAACTGGTGGCATAGTCGGGATGATTCTCACCCAACTGCACCTTGATAATCTCCTTTGCTTGCAGGCAAAGGGGTTCGGCATCCTTCCACCGCCCCATTGCGGAGTACAGTAGGCCCAAATTGTTCAAACTGCTGGCATAGTGGGGATGATTCTGACCCAACTGCACCTCGCAAATCTCTATTGCTTGCAGCAAAAGGGGTTCGGCATCCGTCAACCGCCCCATTGTTCTGTACAGTTCTGCCAAATTGTTCACACTGGCGGCATAGTCGGGATGATTCTCACCCAACTGCACCTTCTGGATCTCCATTGCTTGCCAGTAAAGGGGCTCGGCATCCGTCAATCGTCCCATTGCCGAGTACAGTTCCGCCAAATTGCTCAAACTTTGGGCATAGTCGTGATGATTCTGACCCAACTGCACCTTTTTAATCTCTATTGCTTGCCAGTAAAGGGGTTCAGAATCGGTAAACCGTCCCATTTTTCTGTACAGTATCGCCAAATTGTTCAAACTGGTGGCATAGTCGGGATGATTCTGACCCAGCTGGACCTTCCGAATCTTCATCGCCTGTAGGTAAAGGGGCTCGGCATCCGTCAACCGTCCCATGTCTCTGTACAGTTCCGCCAAATTGTTCAAACTTTCTGCATAGAGGGGATGATTCTGACCCAACTGGACCTTCCGAATCTTCATCGATTGCAGGTAAAGGGGTTCAGAATCGGTCAACCGTCCCATTGCTCTGTACAGTCGTGCTAAATTGTTCAAACTGCTGGCATAGTCAGGATGATTATGACCCAACTGGACCTTCCGAATCTTCATCGATTGCAGGTAAAGGGATTCAGAATCGGTAAACCGTCCCATTACTCTGTACAGTATCGCCAAATTGTTCAAACTGTTGGCATAGTCAGGATGATTATGACCCAACTGCACCTTTTTAATCTCCATTGCTTGCAGGAAAAGGGGTTCGGCATCTGTTAACCGCCCCATGTCTTGGTACAGTCCCGCCAAATTGTCCAAACTGGTGGCATAGTCGGGATGATTATGACCCAACTGCACCTTTTTAATCTCCATTGCTTGCAGGAAAAGGGGTTCAGCATCGGTCAACCGCCACATTGCGGAGTAGAGTACCGCCAAAACGTTCAAAATGCGGGCATAGTCGGGATGATTCTCACCGAAAGCATATTTTCCCAGTTCGCACGCTTCTGTGGCGAATTGAATTCCTTGCTCATACTGACCTTGATGGTAAGCGGTTTCTGCATTCCTATGTAGTGAGATAAGTTGCTCCATCAGATTATCAAACATCAGTCAACCTCTAATACTTGTGTAAACTAAGATTCCGTCCGCTCACAATTGGGCCTATTCCCTTGTCTAATATTCCCAATCCCAACCCAGAATAACCCAACTCTCTGCCTGCGGACCGAGGGGCCCATCTTGATGAAGATTTTGAATCTAACCTCGTCGTCAATCAAGGGATGACGATAGAAAATGCCCACAATTTAGCACAGGCAAGATATCCTGGGTCTAAACTTTTAAAACCAAGGAGATATCATGAATCAATCATCTCTCGAAAAATTTTACCAATCTTTACAGGTTTGCAAATCTTTAAAAACCATTCAATCTCAGCGTTCCACTCTCCCTTGTGAAACCATCCATCTGCTGTGCGACGTTGCACAGGACCCATTCGAGTTACTGGATTTGTGCCAACAGCATGATAGGGAGATAGAACCCGCACTCACCGCTATTGCTGACTATGCTGCCACGGTGGATAACTGGAAAGCGGGGGATTGTCCTTTTGGGGTGAAAGACCATTGTAATATTTTGCACTTTCTCCTGAATGTTCACACCCAACAATTTGAGTTTTTTAGAGGCCGGGAAACCTTCACTCCGGAAATCATCTGTGAATTTCTTAAGGATTGGAAAGGCATTGATTTGACTCCTTTAATTGCATCTCGGGAAAAAACACCCGTTGCCTAATCTGCGGTTAGCTGAGAACGTTCGTAGTAGTGGCGTCACCCGGCGGGGGTTCAAACCCCCGCCTAATAGCTAAAGTCGGATAAATCCGACTGAAATAGCTGAGGGCTGTTCTGATGGATTGAAGGCGTTTAAATTGGATTCATTGCCAGATGCTCAATCGTTAACGATGGGACGGATGCCGGTTTCATCAATAATAAAACCACCTCATCACCCCTCAATCTTCTAGTCGGTTTCAACCGACTTTAGCTATTAGGCGGGGGTTTAAACCCCCGCCGGGTTAGGGGGGTAAACTATCCATGCCCATAAATTACTCCACCACCTCAAACTTTTTATAAAATACCTGTGCATTCCACTGCCGTCCCACTTGCTTAAATATTTCCTGCAACCGTTCATCGGTAACGACAATATCGTTTGGGTTAGACTCCCGACGCCCCCAGGATAAATTAACCGGATTTTCAGTTAGTATTGCTAGAAAATATTCGTCCCCAATCTTCATATATTTCAAAGCACTTGCTAACGCTTGGATACCGGGAATATGTAGCTTTTTCTCGGGCAGCACCTGGGTTTCCTCAGAAAATGCCCCCGATGGACAAAGGCAATACAGCGTACCGGAAACCCCCTGATTAATCAAGAGCAAATGACCCTGATGCGGGAAATGCGCCTGTAAGACATATTCTTCCCCTTTACGAATCGTCACCGGGTCTTTCGCCACATTCACGCATATATCCCTGTCCCCATTCTTTAGCTCAATCATCTGCAATTCTTCCATCCCATAAGTCGCCATTTTCTGCGCCAATTCCCACCCCCGCCGAGGAAATTTTATTTCCCACAACCACTGATAAATGATTTGCCAAGGTGCTTGGTAACCGGGATGTTGCTTTTGCCGCCCTCTTGGTCTTGGTAACGAGTCAAGCACTATCCCATCATCTTCCATCTCTTTGCCAAATCTGAGGATTATCTTTTTATTGACATTCCCTAAACACTGTTCAATATTTTCGGTAAAGGAACCGTTTAATACCTTTTCATCATTAATTTCTACAGCTAAATCGGTATTGCGAATATTTTTGTGCTTCGGATGATAGCGATACCAACAGCAAAACCGCTCGTTGTCGCTCCCTAAAGGTGGAATAACGTCGTTGGTAAAATTATTGAGAAATTCTTCTTGTAACGAGGTGGCTAGTGGAAGGTTTATCATTTCCTCTCTCCTGTGTTGCTTGAATAACCGGGTAGTTAAAAGTGCCGGGTTGCTTACTGTTCTTACTCTACCATAATTTTACAAAACCTTCCGCCAATCCGGGAAAAAAAGGCCTATATTATTTGTCGTTATTTGAATTTATTTTGGCGTATATCAGCTTATTTGAAGTGATTTTTAGGGATTAGTACAGGGTTTTATCCTGGGCAAGTAATCCCTCAAAACGAATATTTAATTTTATTTGTAGACCATTTACAGTGATTTTGCGAATCCATTTAATGGGGATATAGCCGTTCAGAGTTAACCCCATGAGCAACAAAATCTCCCAAAATCAAAAAGTCTGGCAACTGATGGAATGCATTATCCCCAATCTAATTGGACTGTATATTGATAGCTATTTCGGATGTGGATTGAGCTTAGTCCTGTTATTATGGCACTGGACTGGAGACAAAACCGATCGCACTTCCACCCCGCGTCAAAAGGCGATCGCATTGTTGCCGGTGGCGATCGCCTTTTGTGCAATGAATGGAATGGTTTCTGTCCCCGGTGAATCGGGTTCCGTCAATCCGGGAGGGGGAACCTTAAACCAAATGCCGTTGATTGCAGTCCTCCCTCCCAAGACAAAACCGGGTTTTCTTGATACTGTAGAGTTTTAAACCGTCACTGGGAGGGAAAAATTTGAAACAGCAGCGCGATCGCCGTCGTTTGATGATGCCACTGTTGGCGCTACCTTTTCTCGCTGCATCCCTGTTGTCTGGATGCGGAACCAACCCCACCCGCCAGATCCAACAATCGGATGTTTTGCGCTTACTCTACTGGCAAGCGCCAACCATTCTCAATCCTCATCTGTCGGTGGGGTTCAAGGATTGGGAAGCGAGTCGAATTACCTTAGAACCCCTGGCAACGTTCAATAATCAGGGGGATTTAATCCCCGTGTTGGCGGCAGAAGTTCCCACTCTGGAAAATGGCGGAGTGGCGGCAGATGGGTTATCGGTAACCTGGAAACTCAAACCGGATATACAATGGTCCGATGGTACTGCCTTCACTGCTGCTGATGTGGTGTTTACTTATGAATTTATTTCCAATCCCGAAACTGCTTCGGCGAACTCTTCCAATTATGATGCGATCGCCTCAGTAGAAGCAGTTGACCCCCTAACTGTTAAAGTTAATTTTAAGGCGGTTAATCCCGGTTGGTTTTTACCCTTTGTCGGTTCCGAAGGGATGATTTTACCGCAACATATTTTTGCCGATTATACCGGCGCAAATTCTCGACAAGCACCGGGTAATTTATCCCCCGTGGGAACAGGTCCTTATCGCGTCGTCGAATTTCGACCCGGAGATACGGTAGTTTATGAATCCAATCCCTATTTCCGAGAAGCAGAAACCCTCTATTTTAAGCGAATTGAACTCAAAGGCGGGGGAGATTCCACCTCAGCAGCGAGGGCGGTTTTACAAACCGGCGATGCGGATTATGCTTATGGTTTGCAAGTCGAACCCCAAGTTTTAGAACAATTAGAAGCGGGAGGACAAGGACAAGTTATGGCAATTTTTGGTCCGTTAAGCGAACGGATTCAACTGAATCAAACGGACCCCAATCGCGCAACCGCTGCAGGCGATCGCTCTAGTTTACAATTCCCCCATCCCTTTTTGAGCGCTCGCCAAGTTCGCCAAGCATTCAACCTGGCGATCGACCGTAATACCATTTCTGAACAACTCTATGGTGTCACCGGCATCCCCACCCCAAACTTTCTCGTTTCTCCCCCCACCTATCTCTCCCCCAATACCCGATTTGAATTTAACCTAGAACAAGCAGCAGCATTATTAGAACAAGCAGGTTGGCGCGATACCAATGGCAATGGCATCCGGGATAAAAATGGCGTAGAAATGCGCGTTGTTTTTCAAACTTCAGTCAACCCTGTTCGGCAGAAAACTCAGGAAATCATCAAACAAAACTTCCGAAACCTCGGCGTAGAAGTAGAAATCAAAAGTATTGATGCCAGTATCTTCTTCTCCGGCGATCCATCCAATAATGATTCCCTCAATCGCTTCTATGCCGATTTACAAATGGTGACCACCGGCAACACCTCCCCCGACCCCACCCGCTACCTCCAAACTTTCACTTGCGAAGAAATAGCGCGTCCTGAAAATAGTTGGTCCGGTAGCAATACATCGCGCTATTGTAATCCAGAATATGACCAACTCTGGCAACGTTCTACGACGGAACTGAACCCTGAAACTCGGGCGCAATTGTTTATACAAATGAATGATTTATTAGTGGAGGATGTGGCAGTGATTCCGTTAGTCCATCGCGCCGATGCGATCGCCGTTAGCAATTCCCTAGAAGGGGTGGAGTTAACCTCTTGGGATAGAGTCGTTTGGAATATCCACCAATGGCGACGGAGATAGTTTAAACCTAACAGCAAAACCCGGCGGGGGTTCAGTTCACCACAAACGGCGGGGGTTCAGTTCACCACAAACGGCGGGGGTTCAGTTCACCACAAACGGCGGGGGTTAAAACCCCCGCCTAACAGCTAAAGTCGGATAAATCCGACTACAATGCCTTCACTGTATGGGTTTGAGTCGGTTTCCAACCGACTTTAGCTATGAGGCGGGGGTTTTAACCCCCGCCGGATCGTGAACTTGAAATTGAACCCCCGCCGGATCGTGAACTTGAACCCCCCGGGTTTGAACCCCCGCAGGTTTGTCGGAACTCATGAATCTTGTGCCTATGAAAACCTACTTGTTGAAACGCCTGCTGATTTCCATTCCCACCTTAATTGCCATCAGTCTCGTCATTTTCATCATTCTAGCATTAGCACCTGGAGACCCTTTAGGAGAATTTGCCACCAATCCTGCCATCACCGCAGAAGTGCGAGAAAATCTGCGGCGTTCCTTTGGATTGGACCAACCGATTCATATCCGATATGTGAAATGGGCCGTCGCATTTTTTACCGGAGATATGGGATACTCCTTTACCAGTCGCAGTCCCGTCATCGACTTAATTCTGCAACGATTACCCACCACCTTATGGGTCGTCGGTTCCGCCTATCTCTTTGGCATCTTAATCGCCTTTCCCCTCGGCATTATCTCCGCCCTCAACCGCTATTCTCTAGTAGATAAACTAACTACAACCTTTGCATTTTTATGGTTTTCTTTGCCAACCTTTTTCACCGGAGTGCTATTTATCATTATTTTCAGCGTTCAACTCAACTGGTTTCCCTTCATCTATAATAGCACCTTAAGGGTAACTGATTGGAACAGTTTTATCGCCCAAATTAAGCAGTCAATCATGCCAATTGCTGTTTTAGGACTGTATCAAGCAGCGATTTTGATGCGTTTTATCCGGTCCTCGATTTTAGAACAACTGTATCAGCAATATGTCCGCACCGCCTACGCCAAAGGGTTATCCAAATTCACAGTCATCAAGCGGCACGTTTTAAGGAATGCCTTAATTCCCGTCGTTACTCTGGTGGCCCTCGATATTCCCGCAGTATTTACCGGCGCATTAGTCACCGAACAGGTGTTTCGAGTGCCAGGGATTGGTTCTCTGTTAATTGAGTCCATTTATCGGAGTGATACGCCGGTAGTCATGGCCATTACGTTTATTTATGCGGTATTAATTGTCATTTTTAATTTAATTGCCGATTTACTCTATGCGATATTAGACCCCAGAGTGAAATATCATTCATAATCCCATTCTTGATTCTTCCTTTACTCCAGTGATTCCGTTGAAAATATGTCCAATGCTAACCCGATTGAAGCTGAAGTGAGTCCCAATTTTACGCCAAATTTAGGTAAAAAAGCATGGCAGAGATTTTATCAAGATAAAATGGCGGTTTTAGGTGCGATCGCCCTGACCATTCTCCTCCTCTGCGTTATCTTCGGTCCCTTTTTTTACACCACCGCCATTGATGAAATTGACTTCAGTCGGTCCTCAATGGGTCCAAGTTGGAATCATCCCTTTGGCACCAATTCCCTGGGTCAAGATATCCTCGCCCGAATGTTATCTGGAGGACGAATTTCCATTGCCGTTGGTGTCGCTGCCATGTTGGTGGCGATTACTGTTGGAGTGTTCATCGGTTCAGTTGCTGGATATTATGGCGGCATCATTGATGCCTTACTCATGCGTCTGACTGACTTATTTTTAGCCCTTCCGCAGTTACCCTTACTCCTGTTAGTCGTTTATCTATTTCGTGACCCAATTCGGGCAGTTGCTGGACCAGAATTTGGCATTTTTATCCTGGTTGTTTTAGTGATTGGTTCCCTCACCTGGATGTCTGTAGCGAGACTGGTTCGGGCCGGATTTTTAACCGTTAAACAATTAGATTTTGTCACCGCCGCCCGTGCCTTGGGTGCATCCCCCCGACGGATTATTTGGATTCATATTTTACCGAATATTATTGGTCCAGTAATTGTTGCCGCAACCCTGGCGATCGGCAATGCCATTATTACCGAATCCACCCTCAGTTTCTTTGGATTAGGATTTCCCCCAGACGTTCCAACCTGGGGACGAATGCTTTATGATGCGCGGGATTACTTACAAACCTCACCCCATCAAGCAATTTTTCCAGGACTAGCAATTTTTATCACAGTCAGCAGTATTAATTATATCGGGGATGGATTACGCGACGCCCTCGACCCTCAAAGTCGTTCTATTTAATCTCCATTTTCCTCAAACACTGGGGGCCATAAATCAGCAATTTGTAATTCCCATCCCGGAAGCAATTCGGGAAGTGTCAAGATGTCGGTGTCGGTAAAAACGATTGGGGTTTGATTGGGGCGATAGAGGGTAACGGTTAACTCATCCGGGTCAATTAAAATGCCAACTTTCACCCCTTGTTCCAAAAACATTTGGATTTTTTCCCGTAGTTTCGTAATCCTATCGCTTTGAGATTTGATTTCCACCACTAAATCCGGAACCACTTCACTAAAATACCGGACGGTGCGAGGCATTCGCGATCGCGACACATAGGACACATCTGGGGCGGTTAAATCGGCATTCGGTAGAATGAAACCCCCGCTAGAGTCAAAAACTAACCCCAACCGTCGGGGATTCACCCACACATTGAGGAGAAAGCTCAATTGTGCACCAATATAGCTGGAGACAATATCTGATGGACCCATGACAATCAGGTTTCCTTCGCGCAATTCTATCTGGTAATCATTAGAATCATTTTGGAGTTGGGATTGCAGGTTCTTCAAGTGTTCAATGGTTAAAGACATAAGTTTTTATAGGCTCAGTTTATTTAAAACTATTCTACCTCAATTTAGCCCCTTTTGAGTGACATACCCAGCGCCTATTCCCCTGACTTCCCCTTATTTTAATCTCCATTTTCTTCAAACACGGGGGGCCATAAATCAGCAATTTGTAATTCCCATCCCGGAAGCAATTCGGGAAGTGTCAAGATGTCGGTGTCGGTAAAAACGATGGGGGTTTGATTGGGGCGATAGAGGGTAACAGTTAACTCATCCGGGTCAATTAAAATGCCCACTTTCACCCCTTGTTCCAAAAACATTTGAATTTTTTCCCGGAGTTTAATAATACGATCGCTTTGGGATTTGATTTCTACAACTAAATCCGGAACCACTTCGCTAAAATACCGGACGGTGCGAGGCATTCGCGATCGCGACACATAAGAGACATCCGGGGCCGTTAAATCAGCATTCGGTAGAATGAACCCCCCGCTAGAGTCAAAAACTAACCCCAAGCGTCGGGGGCTCACCCAATTACCCAGTAATCGACTCAACTGTGCGCCAATGTAGCTGGAGACAATATCTGATGGACCCATGACGATCAGGTTTCCCTCGCGTAATTCTATCTGGTAATCACTGGAATCATTTTCGAGTTGGGATTGCAGGTTTTTTAAGTGTTCAATGGTCAAAGACATAAGTTTTTATCGGTGGAGTTTATTGAAAAATATCATACCTCAATTTGGGGATTTATGGGGGTTAAGAAACCGGGTTTTTATCCCAAATTTGGATAGAAAATCAAAGATTAGGGCAAAAACCCGGTTTCTGGTTTGGTGTAGGGGGCTAGAAACCGGGTTTTTATCCCAAATTTGGATAGAAAATCAAAGATTAGGGCAAAAACCCGGTTTCTGGTCTTTTGCATAAGATGGAGAAACCGGGTTTTTATCCCAAATTTGGATGGGGACTCGTAAATTAGGGAAAAAACCCGGTTTCTGGTTTGGTGTCGGTTGAAGTGAGAATGTCTAAGGAGTGGTCCGGGCGGGTTGCTTGATCGCAGTGGGTTCGTAGAGATATTCAAACCAATTGCCATCGGGGTCCTTGCCGTAAAATGAGGCAGTCCCATCGCGGTGATCGTGGATTTCGCGGACGTCGGCCCCTTCTGCTTTGAGGCGATCGTAGGCGGACTGAATTTCGGCCCGATCGCTGAAGACGAAGCCAAAATGGGGTCCGGCGTGTTGGTAGCTGGGACTCAGGAGGGCCAATCCATCCTCTCCGGCTTTTAAATAGGCCCAATCAGGGTCCTTCCAGACCACAGTCATGCCTAAGTTGTGATAAAAATGCACTGCGCGATCGAGGTCCGTGACCCGAATGGCAATATGTCCGATCCGTTTCAGCTTCATCATCCTTTAAGTTTTATGAACTTTCTTTCTATTCTTATTCTAAAGTTCTTGCCAGCCCAAAGTGTCCACTTTAAGCTTCAACGCCGAATCTCCCCCATCCTCCCCATCCTCCCCATCAACCAGGGACCAAGGACCAAGGACAAATGACATAAGACAAATCACAAATCTCAGTCAGTTTGCCTGTAAATTTGATAGTCTAGCATAAATAGTTTTGGGAACGGATAGAAGCAGTGGACATTCAAATTGGGCGTGGCAAAACGGCTCGCAGGGCATACGGAATAGATGAAATTGCCTTAGTCCCGGGTACGAGAACGCTAGATCCTTCTTTAGCGGATACGCGCTGGACCCTGGGCGGGATTGAGAGAGAAATCCCGATCATTGCCAGTGCGATGGATGGAGTCGTCGATGTCCGCATGGCAGTTTTGCTTTCTCAATTGGGCGCGATGGGTGTGCTGAATTTGGAAGGCATCCAAACTCGGTATGAAGATCCCGAACCGATTCTCGATCGCATTGCATCTGTCGGCAAAGAAGAGTTTGTCGGATTGATGCAAGAACTCTATGCTAAACCGATTCAGCCCGAGTTAATCGAGAAGCGTATTCATCAAATTAAAAGCCAAGGTGGGATTGCTGCAGTCAGTGCCACTCCGGCAGGGGCCGCCCAGTATGGCGCAACGGTTGCCAAAGCAGGGGCCGATTTATTTTTCGTTCAGGGGACTGTAGTTTCCACGGATCACTTATCTCCCGAATCCATCACTCCCCTGGATTTAGCCAAGTTTTGTCAGGAAATGCCCATACCCGTGATTTTGGGCAATTGCGTCACCTACGAGGTGAGTCTGAAGTTAATGAAAGCGGGTGCTGCGGCAATTATGGTGGGGATTGGACCCGGTGCCGCTTGTACGTCTCGCGGGGTTTTGGGTATTGGGGTTCCCCAGGCAACAGCAGTGGCGGATTGTGCTGCGGCACGGGATAACTTCTACCGGGAAACGGGCAAATATGTTTCGATCATCGCCGATGGCGGTTTGGTTACCGGGGGGGATATCTGTAAATGTATTGCCTGTGGTGCGGATGGGGTGATGATTGGCTCTCCCTTCGCTCGGGCGAAAGAGGCTCCCGGACGGGGCTATCACTGGGGGATGGCGACTCCTTCGCCAGTGCTACCTCGGGGGACGCGGATTCGGGTGGGCAGTACCGGGAGTTTAGAACAAATTCTCCGGGGGCCAGCGGGTCTGGATGATGGGACTCATAACCTCCTCGGGGCGCTGAAAACCAGTATGGGGACGTTAGGGGCTAAGGATATGAAGGAAATGCAGCAGGTGGAAGTGGCGATCGCTCCTTCTTTGCTTACCGAAGGAAAAGTCTATCAAAAAGCCCAACAACTGGGAATGGGTAAGTAAATTTACTAGCCTTCTGTGGTGATGTAAAATTTGTGCAAAGTTTTACACCAGCAGAGCCTTCTGTAGTTTACAATAGAATATAGCGGAGACGCATGTTTCCGTTCACTCCTCACACCACACTCCGCCCGGACTTCTGTTCGGGCGGTTTTTTATTTAGGACGGCTTGTTTAAATGCGAAAATAGACTAAACTAAAATCTGCATCCAAACCAATCGTCCTAAACTAAATCGACTCAATACATGAGATTTAGCCCCGTGCTACCCTCTTGCCAGAAAGTCTGACCACAGGCGATCGGTTCTGGGATGGTAAAATTACTCGTTGAGAAACCCTATAGAAAAGGAATCAAGGGCAATGTCAGCAGCCGCACAAGTTACAGACTCTACTTTTAAGCAAGAAGTGCTTGATAGCGAGGTTCCAGTTCTCGTCGATTTTTGGGCACCCTGGTGCGGACCTTGCCGGATGGTAGCCCCTGTTGTCGATGAAATCGCCGAGCAGTACGACGGTCAGGTTAAAGTTGTTAAAGTCAATACCGACGAAAACCCGAACGTAGCCAGCCAATACGGAATCAGAAGTATTCCTACTTTAATGATTTTCAAAGGCGGTCAACGGGTGGATATGGTGGTCGGCGCTGTGCCGAAAACAACCTTGGCTAATACCCTAGAAAAATATATAGCAAAGTAATCGACTCACCATCGAGACTCCCTTAGTAAACGGATTTTCTGGAGATTTCATAACGAAATGTTGGTTCTTGAGAATTCAGAATTTACAATGCTCAACATTAAACCTTTTAATTGTTAGCGCCTAATTCTTTATTTTCTTTGGACTCCATTCCATCTGAACTTCTCCAGAGCAACTTTGCGATCGCTGGACTCTGCGGGGTCCAAACTCTATCCCGCCCTAGGTTGAACTCGGGCGGGTTTATCATTTCTGCCCTCTGGATCCGGGCAAAACTCTCGACCGAAATCAGTTTTTCTGCCACTGGGGATCGCTTTTCGCTAGAATCAAGGTGCAGCCTTTCTGAGATTTATGGCTTCCCCTTACTCTTCTGACTCTCTCGATCGCCTCCAGGCCCAGATTAATGAACTCATTGATGAGTTGCCAAACCTCAAGTTTAGAAAATGGATTGAGCGATCGCTCTCCACCCTCGTTCGCTTGACCAGCGAAGACATGGAACGTCTGGATTGGAAAATCCTCAGTGCGGCTTTACTCGATATGGAAGCCGCCTTTCAAGCCTTTCATCCCCATCGCCATACCCGGAAAATTACCATTTTTGGGTCAGCGCGCACCCCACCGGAGGCCCCAGAATACCAGATTGCTGAAGCCTTTGGCCGTGCAGTCGTCGAACAGGGATTTATGGTGATGACGGGTGCCGGGGGTGGCATTATGGAAGCGGGCAATAAAGGAGCCACGAAAGCCCACTCTTTTGGCTTAAACATTCAACTGCCCTTTGAACAGGAAGCCAACCCCTATATTGACCCCGGGAATTTAGTCGAATTCAAATACTTCTTTACCCGCAAGTTATTTTTCCTCAAGGAAAGTGACGCGATCGCCCTGTTCCCTGGGGGATTCGGCACTCAAGATGAAGCCTTTGAATGTGTCACCTTGGGACAAACCGGGCGCTTTGGTCCCTGTCCCGTAGTCCTCATCGACTGTCCCGGTGGTGACTACTGGAAAGACTGGGATGCCTATATCCGCAAGCACCTCCTGCACCGGGGATTAATCAGTCCCCATGATTGCAGTATTTACACGATTACCGATAACGTCGAGGTTGCCTGTGAAACCATTCGCAGTTTCTATCGGGTTTATCACTCCAGTCGCTATGTCGGCGATCGCTTCGTGATTCGCCTCAAAACCGAACTCTCCGATGAAGCAGTCGCCCAACTCAATGAAGAGTTTAGCGATATCCTCGTCCGAGGCATCATCGAAAAAAGCCACGGATTACCGGAAGAAACTGGAGATGAAACCTTTGAACTCCCCCGCCTGATTTTCTTCTTTAACCGCCGGGATGCCGGACGGATGTACCAACTGATTCGCCGAATTAACACCCTCGGCGACTCCGATTCTGTAGAATCCTCTCATCCTGAGCGCAAATAAGGACCAAAGATGAGAAAATAATCCCCAGAGTCGTTTATAAAACTTTACAAGAACATGACAGAAATTCAGTTTTCCCGAGGCATCAAGGAAGAGGTGATCCCAGACGTGCGCCTCACTCGCTCTAAAGATGGCAAACAGGGGACCGCGACCTTTTACTTCAAAAATCCGGCCATTCTGGACAAGGACAGCACCGATGAGATTACCGGGATGTACTTGCTGGATGAAGAAGGGGAAATCGCTTGCCGGGATGTCAAGGGTAAATTCGTGAACGGACAAGCGGACGGCATCGAAGCAACCCATGTGATGAAATCCCAAGCGGATTGGGATCGGTTTATGCGGTTTATGGAACGCTACGCCAAGGAAAATGGTTTAGGGTTTAGCAAGGCTTAATCTTGGTCCCCGGGTCTCAACTCAGGCGCGATCGCCTCTGTCCAAATGCTATGACAAACATCCCTCATCCCGACTCTCAACCTGTTGCCGTCCATTGCGCGATTGTTACGATTAGCGACACGCGCACCCCAGAAACGGACCGCAGCGGCCAATTGATTCAAGCGCTATTGACCCAGAACTCTCATGCCGTGGTGGATTATACGATTCTTCCCGATGAACCGGCACAGATTCAGGGCCATCTAGTCGCCTTGGGTCAGCGTCCGGAGTTGGAGGCGGTGATTTTTAATGGGGGAACCGGGATCGCGCCGAGGGATACGACTTATGATGCGATCGCCCTTTTGCTAGAGAAGACTTTACCCGGTTTTGGCGAACTCTTTCGCGCCTTAAGTTACCCAGAAATCGGGTCGCGGGCGATCGCCTCTCGGGCGATCGCTGGCCTTTATCAATCTAAGTTAATTTTCTCCATCCCCGGTTCAACGGGGGCGGTCAAACTGGCCCTCATCAAGCTCATTTTACCTGAATTAATTCACCTCACTCAACAGGTAAAATCGGGAGGACATTGATCCGATTACTTTCTATCTCTCCAAAAGCCTAACCTGCCAAAAACTACATTATTTGGGTCCCTTAACGCGAATACAAACCCTGGGTTTGTATTCGCATCAACCTTTAATCAACTTATTCTTCAAAAGCATAAAATTTAAAATTTGTCAACGACCTAAAGGCAGTTTTTTGATTTCCATCTCTTCAGGGCAAACACCCCAGCCGGTAGAGTGGAACCGGAATAAATGTAGGTCATTATAACCATAATGGGACGGAGTGAGAACGGCAAACGTCCTCACTCAAGCCAGGACTGGCTACTAAAGTGAGCCGGGGATGACCGGGCGATCGCCACCCATCGGGTCCTTCGGCCCGGGAGTTTTGTGGGGGTAATTGTAGGCTAATCTCCATCATTTCAGTTCCCAAAGCCCGTTTCTGCCGAGAGTTCATCCCTACGATGGATGTTCTCTATCCGAGTCATCACAAGCCTTTCGGGGTGAAATCCCCGCATTTTATGTCATTACCGCCATCTTTTATACAGAAATTGAGCCCTTGTTCTCAGTAGTTTTACGGAAAACCGTATAATTACTGAGAAGAAAATCATCTAAATCTGGGCAAGCTCAAACTTAATAATATTTAACAGGAGGAAAAAAATGGTAGCCATCAACGGCACAGAGGCCAACAACGGAAGCGAGACCTTATCTACTGAGTCCGAAATTTTACCGGGACTCAATGGCAATGATACGGTTCTGGGAAGTTCCGGGGATGATGAGATTCAGGGAAATCCCGGATCGAACTACATCCTAGGAAATCAGGGCAACGATTTCCTCTCAGCCGGACCCGATAATGATACCTTGTTTGGCGGACCCGGTAATGATGTCTTGGTGGGCCAATCGGGAAATAACCTCCTGTATGGTAACGAAGGAGACGACTTCATCTATGGGGTTGCCGGGAACAACATCCTGTTTGGAAATCAGGGCAACGACTGGTTAGTTGGGGGCGAGAGCAACGACACTATTTATGGCGGACAGGATGAGGATACGGTGTTTGGGGGTGACGGAAGCGACCTGCTCTATGGCGACAAAGGGAATGACGTCCTCTTGGGCAACGGAGGGAACGACACCCTCTATGGCGAGGGAGGAAATAACCGATTATATGGGAATCAGGGCAATGATTTATTAGTGGGCAATGGGGCAGAGGATACCCTCTACGGTGGACAAGATGATGATACGGTTTATGGGGGTGACGGAAACGACCTGCTCTATGGCGACAAAGGGAATGATGTCCTGTTTGGTAAGGGAGGAAACGATACCCTCTATGGTGGAGAGGGTGATGATCTGATTTTTGCAGATGAGGGGAACAACTGGTTAAATGGTAACGGAGGAAACGATACCCTGTATGGTGGAGAGGGAGATGATACACTGTATGTCGAACAAGGAAATAACTTTCTCTCCGGGGGTGGGGGAAATGATCTCCTAGTTGCGGGTTCCGGGAGCGATACGTTAATCGGAGCAGAAGGGCGCGATCGCATCGTTTTGGCAAGAGGGACCGGAAGTTTCACCCGGAGCGAAGCGAATCTGATTGTTGATTTTACCTTCGGCGAAGATGAAATCGAACTCATCGACGGACTCCGGTTTGACAATTTAAACTTTATACAAGAAGGAGAGGAAAATTCCCCCCAGACCATCATCCAAGATAAACGGACTGGGGAATATTTAGCCATTTTGCAAGGGGTGAAGAAAACAGAAATAGAATTCACTCGCAGCGCGTTTATTGAGCCACCTCCGCCTCCAGATAGTGAGCCGGTGCTGTTTTTTCCGCCCACTAATCCCATTCCCCCGGCACCGAGTCAAGTCTTTGTCGTCAATGAAACCACTCCCCTAGGCGCGATCGCCATGATTTCGACGGAGGAAAATTCCAGTAATACGGAGTATTCCCTGTTAGATGTCATCGATAGTGAGGGAGAGTCAGTATCCAATCTATTTGAACTCGCTCCCGAAACTGGGGAGATTTTACTCACAGCTACCGAGAACCTGAGCCAGTCCAATTATTTCGAGATTGAAATTGCTGTCGCTGACCCGGAAACCAATACCGAAACCTTGGAAGTTTACCGCGTTTATACCTCCATTCAAACCGCGATCGCCGGAACCAACCCGGGAGATACCATTATGGTCAGTAGCGGCACCTACTCCGAACTCCTGGACATCGATAAACCCTTGACCCTTAAAGGGTTTCATGCTGGTGTAGCCGGAAACGATAGCGCTCGTGGGACGAATGAGACGATGATTTCCACTGAAGCAGGTGGAACCACTATCAGAATTCTCGCCAGTAATGTCACCCTGGATGGCATTGAGACCAATGGAGATATTTTGGCCGTCCAACCGGAGAACGGGACAGCGATTGAGAATCTGGTCATTGAGAATGTGCGAGTTTTGGATGCGCTTGATGGCATCAATTTAGAAGATGCGGCCACGGCAACCGTGGAGAATAATTTGATTCAAGGCAGTGGCGGGATTGTCTTGGGACTGTTTGACTCGGCGATGAGTGCGATCGTTCGCCATAACACCCTAGACTCCGTGGATTTTGGCATCTTGGGGTCTTTATCGGAGTCTGAAGTTGAAGAAAATCAGGTGAGATTAGGGGAAAATCGCAATTTATCGAATTTACCCGTCGGCGCAGATCAACAGGGGAGCGGGATTAAGCTGGTTTCTAATTCCGAGAATGTCACCCTGGCGAATAATGCCATCGAGAATGCACCCGTCGGCATAGTGGTTGAACCGGAAGTGACCAATGCGTTCCTGGAAAACAATAGGTTTAGTAATACGCCGGAGGAACTTCGGGTGATGGCGTCGAGGAATCCCGCCATAGCCGTGGTGGAGAATCAACCCCAGATTAATATTATTACCGGGTCTAGCGATGCCGACAGCTTGCAAGGCACTGAGGGAAATGACCTGTTGTTCCTCGGCGATGGGGTGGATACTCTCACGGGGGGAAAAGGTCAAGATATCTTTGTCTATGCCACGGTGAATTCCCCGGGAACTGCCAGCGATCGCATTACGGATTTTAGCTTTGGCGCTGATGGAGATGCGATCGCCTTTACGGAGAATCTATCCGGTGTATCCGGAGGAACCCCAGTCACCCTGTCTAAGGCATCCTTGATGGATGGGACCGAGCGGGTGATTGTGGATACTCAGGCTAATATTTTAGCCATGACGAGCAGTAATGCTCGGATTGGCTATGCCACAGATACGGGAAAACTGTATATCGATGATGATGGAGATTTTACCTCCGGCGCGATCGCCCGGGTCGATGTGGGAATCGGCAATTTAACCGCAGATAATATCATGTTTTTGGATTGATTTTTGGGCACACAAAAAGAGGGACGCAAATCTGATGCGTCCCTCTTGTTCCGGTTGCGGGTCTTGTTAGGGTAGAAAATGCCAGTTCAAGGCAATTTACTGAATCGCTAACGGGTTAGGTTGGAGTTGTGCGAGCAACGAAGCAACCGCGCGAGCATAGCAGGGGTCATCAGAGGTTCCCCGGAGTTGGGGATTGGCTGCTAGACGGCGTTTATCCTCATTGGTCAAGTCGATCGCGATATCCGGCGTGATGCCGAGTTGGGAGATATCGGTACCATTGGGGGTGTAGTAATGGGCGATCGTCACCGTTAACCCTGATCCATCGGAGAGGGAATGGACCGACTGCACCAAAGCTTTACCAAAGGTGGGGGTACCAATAATCGTGGCGCGGCGGTTATCTTTCAGAGCACCGGATAAGATTTCGCTGGCACTAGCGGAGTTTTTATCCACTAAAACCGCCAGAGGTTGCTTGGCGATCGCCGAACGATTGGCGCGAAAATCTTGACTGCCGCCATTGCGATCGACCGTGCGGACAATTTCCCCACTATCTAACCACATCCGAGCGATATCAATACTTGCGTACAATAAACCCCCCGGATTGCCGCGCAAATCCAAGACAAACGCATCCACACCGCGATCGCTCAGTTCGCTAATCGCATCGCGCATTTGTTCCGCCGCATGGGAACTAAACTCGGATAACTGGATATAGCCAACATTGGTTCCCCCTTCAGCGCGGATATTATAGCGAACCGCTTGGAGTTCAATCCGCGCCCGTTTTAACGTGACATCAAATTCCCCTTGAGTTGAGCGATAGACCCGCAAACTCACTTCCGTCCCTTCTTTTCCCCGTATCAATTGGGCGGCTTCTTCGACTTTCATCCCTTGAGTCGGGCGATCGTCAATCTGCAAAATTTGGTCCCCCGATTGCAGTCCCGCTTGCTTCGCCGGGGAATTTTCCATCGGTTCAACCACCGTGATTTTTTGGGTGTCTGTATTGAGCTCTAAACGCATCCCCACCCCAGACATTTCCCCCGAAGTTTGAGTGGTCAACTCCTCAAACTGTTCTGGGTCTAAAAATCGTGTGTAGGGGTCATTTAATTTGGCTAAAGCAACCCGTACTGCGGCGTAAGCTTGTTCCGGCGAGGAATATTCCTGACTTAACAACTCCGTGCGCGTGGCTTCCCAATTCACCTGATTAAATGAGCCATCCACATAGTCCCGATTCACGATTTGCCACACTTCATCCACAATCGCCTTGGGACTATTTTGAAGCTGTGCTCGCACCGCCCGAGAGCCAAGAGGAGTTAATAAGGTCAGAGCTGCAGTGGTGGCAAAGGCTCCACCAAATAGGGCAATTTGCAGCAAAGAGTTCCGTTTTGAGTATTGATTCATGTAAGTTGGGGGATTAGGGGTTTAACGAATAGAGACAATCTGTTAGAGAATTTAATCCAGAGAACCAACGGGTTAAATAAAATTGATTCTTTAGACTCTCAAATTTTTCCAGTTGAGGGACTGATAGTTCTGTTGAGTGGTCGTTAATTTTCCAAATCAAGATGTATTTTTGCCAGCATGAGGATTGTTTTGCTCCCAGCCTTCACCCAGAACGGGTCTAGTCCGGGTCAATTCCGACCTAGCTGGAATTCCTCAACCGTGACCTTGAGCAAGACAAGGGCTACTACTCTCTAATAGCAATAGTGCCAACAATTTGGCTGGTTTGCAACATTTGCTCCCGTTTGTCTTGGAGAGGTTGGTGGCCCTTTAACCCGTAAAGTTATAAAATGGGGTGACAATGGAGTAACCGTCCTTGGTCCCCTGACTAGCAGTGACTTCACGACAACGGAAACGGTTTCCGGATGAGTAAAGCAGTGAGCGTCCCTGAAATCGCCGAATGAATGTTGACACACGGATGATTTAATTGAGGTTGTCTCTAGTGTAGCTAAAATATTTGTCAAGCGCAGTATGTTCCGATGCAATATTTTTTAAGTTAATCTGTAGATGTTGAAGCTCTGTAACTCGGGGATCCGGGTTGAACGCTTTGGGGCAGATACCCCCAGCAGACAAAGCGAACTGAGGTCGAGATTGCCGAGGAAAGTCCGGTAGAAGGAGGCCGTCTGAAGGAGACCAAGCCAGACCTAAAGACTGGGACCATTAGCCTGGGTTACCTCCAATCCGCAAGAATTCAGATCAGGAGGGTGTAGTGGAATCTAAAGTACAAACCGTTACCTCGCGAGGGTGGGGAGAATGGGGGACTGTGGCGATCGCCATTGTCGCCCTCGCTGGAGCCATTATCATGCAGCAGACGGGTCTAGGAAGCCCCCGCCTAGCCCAAACCGACCCCAGACAAGCTCAACAACAAGAAGCCTTACAAGTCCAAATGCTGAGGCGATCGCCCACCCTCGGTTTCGATAACTTGATGGCTAACTATGCCTTCCTCAAATGGGTGCAATATTTTGGCGATGAAGAGATCCGAGACCAAATCGGCTACGCCTTAAATAAAGAATACTTCGATGTCATTACCCGCCTCGACCCCCGCTTCGCCGATATGTATCCCTTTATCTCCACTGCGGTTTCCTTTGCCCAAGGAGAACCGGAATTGGGCATCCAATATATGGAACGCGGTCTAGCGGTGTTGTCCCCGGAAATCAATCCCAAAGCCTTTCTGGTGTGGCGTTTTAAAGGCCTCGATCAACTGCTGTTACTCGGAGATATTCCCGGCAGCATTGAATCCCATGAAAGGGCAGCCCAATGGGCGATCGGCACAGAGTACGAAGACTATGCAGACCTCTATCAAGGTGCAGCAGACTTCCTGAGAACTGAACCCGATAGTACCGGGGTTCGCCTCTGGTCCTGGAATGAGGTTTATCAAAATAGTATCAATGAATCGGTTAAACAACGCGCCGAACAAGAAATACTCAACCTTGGGGCCACTAAGGAAATCACCGAGGACGGTCAAGTGATTTTTCGGCTACCTGATACGGAGTAGGCGATCGCCATGAAGCAAAAATCCCGTCCGCAACCCACTCCCTCCCACTTAGGCACTAGAGGCAGAGGGAAAACACAGAAAATAGTTACCGGAGTTACTGTATTTTTTGTCCTCATCCTCGGCGGATTCTGGGCTGCCCAAATGCTCCGTCTCCAATCCGCTGCCGCTGGGTCTGTAGATGCTATTTTAGTCCTGGGTGGTAGTATCAAACGAGAAATGTACGTCACCCAATTTGCCAGACAGAATCCGGACATTCCCATTGTGATTTCCCAAGGTTCGGCCTCTCCTTGTGTGCAGCTAATTTTCGATCGCGATCGCGCTCCGAATCAGAATGTTTGGTTAGAACGATGCGCCTACTCTACCTTTACCAATTTTACCTTTAGTGGTGAACTCTTAAAACAGTGGGATGTCAAGAAAGTTAAAGTTATCACCTCCGAAACCCATCTGCCTCGCGCTAAGTGGTTAGCACAAATTCTTTTAGGTGCCAAAGGAATTGCAGTAGAAATAGAAACCGTAGAGGAAGAAGGCATTCCTGGCAATAAAGAGTTTTGGCTAAAAACTGCATTAGATGTCACCCGCAGTTTAATTTGGGCCATCATTGATCAGTTCTCTTCCCCCCAATGTCAGCAGGTGGAACGCCTGAGTGAAATTAATATCACCCAATGGCAACCCGACGATTATGAATGTGAACATCAAGGTCAGTTGGATTGATTGCGTCATGGGTCTTATGTCATTGGAGGATGCTCCCGTTTGTAGTAACGACTTCAGTCGTTTCCTCTTTACGAAAGCGATCGCTTTCGTAACGCCCATATCCGCCTCTGCTTCCAGTTGCCAAGCAGGCAAGGGGTAGACGCGGCGATAGCTCGTGTTATGGCATCAGCCATAACACTCTTGGCAACGACTAAAGTCGTTACTACGAACATGAGCAATCCTCCCCATCTCCCCCCTCACCCTTACTCCGCCCGATCGCCTGGACGGTAGAGAGAGGAACTTGATAAAAATAGTTGCGCCGAAACTGTTCTTCCTCAACGGCCGCACAAAAGCGATCGCCAACGTCGAGAGGATGGGTCAAAGGTCCCGGGATCACCTGCAAACTATCTCCCATTGTCTTGACTTGAAAACCTGCGGCGATTAAGGCTTGTATGCCAAGTTCTAAGGTGCGATCGCTAATCGATAACTTAGAACAGACTTGTCCCCGGGTTGCTTGTTGTCCGGTTCGGCTGAGATATTTAGCCACCCCCACCAACTGCTGCCACACTTGCAGGGGGGAAACAGGTTTGGGCGGGGGATAGGCGATCGCCAGTGTCTTTTGAGTCTGGATTGCCAAGTCTAACCATTGATGCAACTCCTCCCAACTACTCGGACAGGTTTCTATCACAATTGAAGTAGTGCGATCAAAATTCACCCCCTCAGCATCGCCTAACTCTGTTTTCTCCTCTTCTCCCTTTTGAATCAGGTGGCGGCGAAAATCCAGAATCGGTAACCCCCCTTCCGGGGATGTGATCACGGTACCCGCTTCTCGGGGACGGACTGCAATCAAGCGCACTTCATACCGTTTTTGATAACTGTTGTAGTCCAGTTCCACCACAGCATCAGCAGGAACCTTCGGCAACTCCTCTTGATAATGTCCCCACCATAGGCCGGGAAATCCGGTTTCACTCGATTCATCCCAAATCTGGAACTCGGTTTTAATATATTCTATTTTCCGCCCTTTGTTATCCTTTATTTTACGATTTCTGGGGTTTTTAAATTGGCAATTTTCAATTAATAGCAAGGGGAATGGGTTACCCATCCCGCAAGGTTCTAATACTTTTAATTCGCGAAATAAGGTCTGACCTAATTCGGCCACAGTACAGCGTAAATCCGCTTGGACAACGGGCATTCCCAAACCCCCGACTGCTCCCATTTTTTCCTTCAACAATCGGTTAATGGCTTCCGTAAACAAGGAAACATTTTGAACAGGTAAGCTTAACCCAGCGGCAAAGGGATGACCGCCGAAACGGTGCAGTAAATGCTCTTGTTCTTTGACTAATTCATACAAGTCAATATTTTTAACCGATCGCGCTGAACCACGGGCCAGGGTCAAGGATCTATTCGAGGCTGAATCGTTGAATAGCGGGATTTTCTCCGGGTTTTCTACCTGAGAATTGCCGGAATCGGTACTTAACAAAATGGTGGGACGGGCGTAGTCTTGGGCGACTTTACCGGCGACTAAACCGAGGACTCCCGCAGGCCATTGGGGGTCTTGTAAGACGATCACGCCAGTGGTCGAGAGGTCGAGGCGATCGAGTTTTTGTTGGACCTGTTTATCCACATCTTTTTGGATAGCTTGCCGTCGGGAGTTGGCGCTTTCAGTGTCCTGGGCGAGTTTTTGGGCAAGACGGCGATCGCGAGTGGTGAGTAATTCCACACAGAAAGAAGCATCGCCATGAATCCGACTGACGGCATTAATCCGTGGACCAATGCCAAAGGAGATATCCGTGGGGCGATCGCCACTGCGTTTGCACAAATCCAACAACTCCCCCACCCCGGGTCGGCGTCGTTCCATCGGGGATTTCTGCCACTCCTGATGTAGGCGTTTGAGTCCCATTTGGGCTAAATATCGACAATCTCCACTCAGTTGTACCAAGTCAGCAATTAAGCCAATGGCAACTAAATCCAATAATCCCTCTAACGGTTCTTGCGGAATTTCTGGCAGTGTGCTATACAGAGCTTCTACCACCTTATAAGCAACAGCGACTCCCGAAAGATGCGCTAGGGGATGGGTTGAGGGAAGAGAACGGGGGTTGATAATTGCTGCAACTCCGGGACGATTCGGGGGTAAAGTATGATGATCCGTGACGATGATATCGATGCCCAACTGATGAGCATACTCGATTTCGTCAAGATTGGTACTCCCCGTATCGCAGGTCACGATTAATGTGGTTCCCGATGCCGCTAAATCGTCAATTCCGGACCGATTCAGACCGTGAGATTGGGTTAAGCGGTTGGGAATGACGTAGGTGAGTTGAGTGAGGGGGGTGAAAAATTGGCCCAGTCCGTCCCATAAGACACTGGTGGCGGTGATGCCATCGGCATCAAAGTCGCCCCAAATTGCCACCTTTTCCCCCTGTTTCCGGGCCCGTTTGAGGCGATCGACACAAGCGGACATTTCCTCGCCGAAATCAAATGGACTGGCGGGTTGATAGTCTTGAGGATTTAAAAACCGGGCCAGTTCCTCTCGGTCCTGAATTCCCCGTTGCCAGAGTAATGCTGCGGCATATTGGCCGGATAAACCCGACTGCTGGGAGTCGAGATGCTGTCGGACTTGTTCGAGGAACCACTCCGGAGGGAGTACGGGTTGTTGCAGATGCCAGGTGACGGGTTGCTGGTTCATATCCTCCCCTTGGACTTGTTTGAAGTTATTATCCCACGGGTCTCTTTAATTTGGGTTGGCGATCACAGGTTTCCTAAAAATCTATCTTCAGAAACATTGACGAATTGCCAATTTTTTATGTCTCTCCTGAACCAGAATGCAATCGAATGGCACGGACTGCCAACGCACCAAACCTTGAGGATAATATGTTAAATTAAACAGAACCCTCCTAGCGGATGCCAAGAATCCCAGAGGACTCAAGTTTTTAAATAACGGGGTTTCGGCCCACCCATTCGAGTTTGAAACCCTCCGAGGGTTTAAACTGTTGGCTTTTATAACGACTCACCTTTTTTGATGATTTTTTTCAGGGAAAGGCTCCCTTAACCCCAATTTAGCCCTAAACTTCCCTAGGTTTTGGGAAAAATTGATTTAAACCGTATCACTTTTAGAGAGAATTTTATGCAAACATCAAATCAAACCAGTGAATTAACATCCCAGCAATGGCATAGTTTATCGGAACAAGAAGTTGCCAATAAACTCGGTTCTAGCAACGAAGAAGGACTAACGACCGATTTAGCAAACCAACGATTAAAAGAATTCGGAACCAATGAATTAACCGGCAAGAAAGCTCAACCTTTATGGTTAAAATTTCTCCTGCAATTTAATCAACCGTTAATTTTAATTTTACTGGTTGCCGGTGCGGTGGAAGCCTTCCTAGAAGAATGGCCGAATGCCTGGGTTATCTGGGGGGTAACGATTATTAATGCGATTATTGGCTTCCTTCAAGAATGGAAAGCGGAAGGGGCGATCGCCGCCTTGGCTAAAGCCGTCACCACCGAAGCCACTTTAATTCGCGATGGCAACAAACAGCGCATCTCTTCCACCGAATTAGTCCCGGGAGATTTAGTCTTACTCAATTCCGGGGACAAAGTACCGGCTGATTTACGATTAATTCAAGTTAAAAACTTGCAAATTGATGAATCGGGATTAACGGGGGAGTCAGTTCCCGTGGAAAAAAACAGCGAGGGCCTCAATACAGAAACTACCCTGGCTGAACGAATTAATATGGCTTATGCGGGGGGATTAGTTACCTTCGGACAAGCCCAAGGTTTGGTAGTGGCTACGGGAAATAATACGGAAACCGGAAAGATTTCTCAACTGATTGACCAACGGACTAATTTAACAACCCCTTTAACCCGCAAGTTTAACAAATTTAGTAAAGTTTGGATGACTTTAGTGATGGGGTTAGGTGCATTAACCGTGGCGGTGGCATTCCATAATTATTATAATAATGAGGCGTCAGAGACATTCGGAAATGTTCAACCCTCGATCGCCGGTGCATTAGAAGCCGCGATCGCCTTGATTGTGAGTGCGATTCCGGAAGGATTACCGGCAGTGGTAACGGTGACCTTAGCCGTTGGCGTGAATCGGATGGCGCGACGTCATGCGATCGTTCGCAAATTGCCTGCGGTAGAAACCCTCGGGGGTGCAACCGTTATTTGTTCCGATAAAACCGGCACCTTGACAGAAAATCAGATGACGGTTCAAGAAATTCATGCTGGAGGTCAGAAGTATTATGTCACAGGTCAAGGCTATGCACCAGAAGGGGAAATTTCCCTTAATGATTCTCCCGTTGACTTCCAACAAAACCCAATTTTATTAGAATGTTTGCGGGCCGGACTTCTGTGTAATGATTCTCATATTGAAGAAAAAGATGGGAATTTGGTGGTCGTGGGGGACCCAACAGAAGGCGCGTTAATTGTTGCGGCGAATAAAGCGGGATTAACCCAAGATGCGATCGCCGAAGAACTACCAAAACTGGATGTGATTCCCTTTGAATCCGAGTTTCAGTATATGGCAACCTTGCATGATACCCCCAATGGACCCACGATTTATGTCAAAGGTTCAGTAGAATCCCTCCTCAAGCGTTGTACCCAAATCTTTAATCGTCAAGGTGAGGTGATTCCTTTAGATGCCGACGCCTTGCATGAGGAAGTCGAAATCATGGCAGAACAAGGGTTACGAGTGTTAGCCTTTGCCAAAAAATCCGTCAGTCCAGGACGGAATGACATCGATCGCCCAGATATCGATGAGGGGTTAATTTTTATGGGATTACAGGGGATGATTGACCCCCCGAGACCCGAGGCGATCGCCGCTGTTGCTGCCTGTCAAAATGCCGGAATTCAGGTAAAAATGATTACCGGAGACCATGCCACCACCGCCGCTGCGATCGCCCGTCGCATGGGAATGGAGAAAAACGGTCGAGTTCAAGCCTTTACCGGCACTCAAATCGGCGACATGGATGACCAAACCCTCGCCAATAACCTAGAGGATAGCGTCGTCTTTGCCCGAGTGGCACCGGAACAAAAACTCCGCCTCGTTGAAGCCTTGCAAGCCCGAGGTGAGATTGTCGCCATGACGGGAGATGGAGTCAACGATGCACCGGCCCTCAAACAAGCCGATGTGGGGATTGCAATGGGAGGTGCGGGAACGGAAGTTGCTAAAGAATCGGCAGATATAATTCTCACCGATGATAACTTTGCCTCCATTGAAGCCGCCGTGGAAGAAGGACGCACGGTGTATAGCAACTTAGTGAAAGCGATTTCCTTTATTTTACCCGTCAACTTAGGGGAATCCATGACAGTGTTATTGAGTGTGTTATTAGGTCGCTACCTACCCATTGAAGCCTTACAAATTCTCTGGCTGAATATGCTCAATTCCATCACTATGACCGTTCCTCTGTCCTTTGAACCCAAATCTCCCCGGGTGATGGAAAAGCCCCCGCGCAACCCCAGCGAATCTCTGTTATCGCCCGATCGCATTAAACGCATTGTCATCATCGCCATTTATAACTGGATTGTCATCTTTGGAATGTTTGAATGGTCACTTAAAACCCATCCCGACCAACTCGCCTTAGCCCGAACCATCGCCGTTCAATCCTTAGTTTCCGGTCGGATTTTTTATCTATTAAGCATTAGCCAATTATTGCCAAATTTAATCGCAAAAATGAAGGGAAACCGAACTTCCCAAAAGGGTGCACCTGCCATTATCGGAGGAATTATTGGGGCAGTCGTCTTGCAAATTCTCTTCTCCCAAGTTCCCCTACTCAACCGCATCTTTCAAACCGCCCCTCTCAATCTTACCCAATGGTTAATCTGTCTAGCTGCCGGATTACCCATGATACCCGTCGCCCTCCTAGTCAACCGCCTAGACCCCCCAAACTAACTCTTCTTTCGTAGTAACGACTTCAGTCGTTCTTAATTGTTCGTAGTAACGACTTCAGTCGTTCCCGAATTCTTCCCCTCCCAAAAACCCCGATCGCCTCACCTTGTAAACAGTCCATAGGCGATCGGGGTTTAATTTGGGCCCACCCCTGCATCATCCAGCTACCTCTTTGGGAGTAAGCGGTTCGGTATTTAAACCCGATGATTTACCACGCACTATCCAGCATCATGCACAAGTGGAAGCGCGAATATATCTGACCCCTGATCGCCAAGGACCCACTCCTTCGAGCAAGCATAAACCTTCTGGGTCATTTATAACTTGCAATCAGACCTTAAATCCTTGATTTAAGTCACCCGAAACCCCTTTTAAAACTAGCCTAGTTCCCCTATATAATGGCTCCCGCTTGAATAAATGTGACTGAGCCTGATTTAGGCGATAAAATCCTCCGTAATGCTAGATTCTTTTAGGGATACCCTGACGCGAAAGTGAGTACCAGGAGGCGGACTAAACCGCAATTGAATCAAGTTGTCGTAACCTTGAACACTGCGATCGCCTCTGGATTCAGCTTCTCGGATGGTGTCTCCTGATGCTGACAAGACGCTCAATTTTAAATGGGGGGGTAACTTTCCCGGTGCAGTCGGTTGGACTTGCAGAAATATCCCCAATTTGCTGTCTTGTTTGGGCATAATTGCCACAATTAAAGCTACAGAATGACCTTGGAGAGACATTCCCCAATCCAGGTAGCGGGCTTTTCTGATGCCTGATTGAGGATGTCCGGGACTAATTTTACCTAAACTGAGTGCCGCTTGCCAACGGGTTTCTTCATCCCGGGCGGTATGCAACAATTGAGTTAAAGCATCGATCGCCTCAGAATTACCAAATCCAAGTTCTCCCAAGACTCCTGCGGCATGACGACGAGTTTGCTCTAATTCATTCGGTTGCAACAAGCGAATCACTGGGGCGATCGCCTGGGTTGTCTCACTTTTTCCACGCACTGCGATCGGGATTGGCGGCACAAACAATGCCTCAAACTGTTGCCATCCCCCGGAAATCGCTTCCAGTCCTTCCTCCGTTACCTGGTGTAACCATTGTCTTAACTCCTGTAAAGGTTGATCCGAGGCAACTTCTGGAACTTTCCCCATCCGGCGATCGCACAGTTGTTGTCGCCATTCCTGATTATCTAACAAAGCGGCCCAGGTTTCAAACGGTATTTCCCCTTGCAATCTGGGGGAATAAATCCCCGGATTCCCCAAAATTATCACCCACTTTTTAGCTTCGACTGCCGATAGTGCCGGTAAGGGGAGAATCGGTTCTCGCACCTGGAGTCCCCGGGTTATTTCTATCACCGTTAAATCCGGGATTAACTCGGTCATTTCTAATTCATAAATTCGACTATTAGCATCATAATTCCCTTGGGTTTTCACCTGTTGATGAGTGGCAAATCCGGGAACTTCTATCCAGCAGTCCTCCTCATCCCCATCTAAACTGACGATGATGGGAAGATAATAATCCCCCACCCAGTTCGGATTGTCTATCCATTCTTGGGGAACCTCTACAGATTCTGACTCAATTTCATCCACGGGAATGAGGATAAATCGAGTGAAATCCAGCTCAATTGCAGTGCCATTGACCAATTCTAAACTCTCAAAAAGTTGCTCTGCTGTCGGCCAAATGGAAGGGGCTGGTAATCCTTCCTCTTGAGCCCATTCTTCAAACCAGGGTAAGAGAGTTTTTACCGTAATCCAATTGAGATAGGCTTGATAGCGGGTGAGGGTATTGGAGTGGCGATCGGCCATCTGCCAAGCCTGTTCTTGGTGATCAGGCGCAATTTTGAAGCGCATTCCTTCCGAAGAGTTTTGAATTCTGGGCTGATTCCATTCATTATTTATAAAGTTCATGATCGAGTTCTCCTGAATCCGATTTGTGTAAGCTGTTTAACCAGTCGTTGGTCAATTGGGTGATATGCTGTCTTTCGACATTTCCAAGCAGAGAGACTTTCAATTCATCGGAAAGCTTCTGAATCAAATAAGATTCTAGTAGACAAATTCCTTCCCAAACTAAGTGATGCACCCTGTCTTTATCCAGTCCTAGTTTCGCGGCTATCTGGTCCAGAGGGACGCGATGGGTGTAGGAAAGTTTCAGAATTTTCTGGATATCAGGAGAAAGTAAATTAAAGCCTTGATTGAGCAGTTGGCTTAAGGCGGATTGGTAAAAATCATAGAGCCACTTGTCTACATACTTCTTTATCCAATTCTCTAGGGTCGTGCATAAACATTTATGCAATTGAGTTTCAATGGTACTCAGTTTAGAGTGGACCTGATCTGCCGTCATTCCGAGGCGATCGCCAATTTGTTGGACCGTCAGTTTTTGCCCATAGCGTAAGGACAATAACTCTCGGTCCTCAGATTTCTGGGTCGCGATCGCCTTCCCCAAGGCTTGAGCAATTAGATCCGCCGGATTAGGCGATAAAAAATTTTTCTGTAACCACCCTTGCACCGAGTTGAGGGCTTTTTCTTCCGGCTGAATTAATTGAGTTAAAGCACTTAACAGATGGGTTTTATAGGTTTTAAGTTTGCGGTTCACACTCGATTGATTAATCCCCCGCAACTCCCCAATTTGATGTTGAGTGAGTCCGATTCCATATTTCAGAATAAGAATCCGATCTTTATCAATCAATACCCGGCGATCGCCTAGTTGAACTTCGAGAATACTGCGGCATCCTCTGAGTTCGGTTTCAAATAACTCATGAATGCGTTTGAGCTGAGTCCCAGGAGAATCCTGTAAGTCTCCTTCAGACTCTTCTTCCAGGATAGCGTCTTCCAATTCAGTTGGGGGCGCGGGTATTTCTAGTCCCTGTTTTTCCTCAAGCTCATCAATTGAATAGACCTGATTTTCCCGTCCTCTTTTATCTTTTAAGGCTTTCAGACAACAGTGCATCCAAGATTCAATCTGTTCTGCATTGCTGGGAGGATTAGCTGCCACTTCGGGCAAAGCAGAAGGCAAGAGTCTCTGAGCATTATAAAAGTTAGCCGTTTCCGCAAAATCTTCCTTTTGGGGTGCAGGCCAAATTTCCCTTCGGGTTCTGCCCCCTCCATTAATATGATTGGCTATATAAACTTTTTTAAACAATTTGCGGGCTAATAATAGTTGTGAAGCTTGGGTTGTACCCAGGTAAACCGATTCTAAAGCCTGGGCTATTTCATAGTCCGGAGCTTTACATAATAACCGCCAGGAAGAGTAACGACCCACATCGGTTTCTGATTTAATATTTCGCATTAAAACCGATTGTAAATAGGTAGAAAATTTTGCCGGTCCATTGGGTTGATATTTTCTGAAAATCTCGGCTAATTTATCCTGTTTTTGGAGCCAGAGTCGGGCGATGGTGAAGGCATCTTCCCATAAAATTTGAGAATGCTGGTGGACAATGGTACGGGCCGCTTGGTGACAAATCGGTTCATAATAACTGGCTAAATGCTGGAATGCCAGTTGCTGGCGATCGGGGGGTTCCCACCCTTGGGGCGGTAGGGAATCGAGGGCGAGGGCAATCCAGAACTGTTCTAATCCTGTCCCATCGTCCTGGCGATCGCACAAGTCGGCAAAGTTGGGGTCTTGGGCGATATATAACTGAATATTGCGCCGTAAACGCGGTTCAGTTTTCCATTCCAGCACCCAGCGCCCCCCTTGGTGATTTAACCGGAGATAGGTACAAAATTGCTTCAGGGTAGGGGAACGCCGGGGTGGCGTGGGAATCGGGTTCGGGTTTGATGGACTTAACATTCTCGTTCTCGGTTCGGGAATCGTGAGCTCACGGAAATCCGTCGTTTCTGGGTTCTAAAGATTTACTAGGGCAGTCCATCGCCAATTATGCAAAAATGCCCCGCATCGCAAAATTAGCCTGGAAAAATCCAGTTTCTGCACCGGATTGAGGGCGGATGGGTAGCGATTTGCTGAGGAAACCCCCTAGAAGGATTCCCGAAGGGAAGACTCATCGGTTGCCGAGGGGACGACCCTGCATATTTTTGAGCAATCTATCCTAATAAAGCGTTTAGAAGGCGATCGCCTCTTGAGGTGAAGTGGCGATCGCCCCGCAGGAGTGACCCGGGCTGATATTGAAGCCCCTACCGCGATCGGTATCGTTGATGGGAGGATGGCATCGAATGAAGTTCTATTGGTTCCAATGGCTGTTCGGCAAACTGTTTTTTCCCCGAAGAAACAGCAGGAGTTCTCAAGGCGCTGAGATTGACTCAGAATTGATCCTACAGCAGTCTAACCAATTGGCGATCGTGGATGAAACCATTGTTCCCTATTTTGGAGGACGGGTCCGGTTTCAGAATTCCTGGTGGCCTGCCTTATGTCTACATCATATTACGTTAGGTCCCGGTGAAGTGGTTTCTGTCGTGGGACGGCATAATATTACGTTGCTGGTTGAACCGATTGGGGCATCTGTACAAAGGGGAGGGAACGACTGAAGTCGTTACTACAAACTGGAGGAGGGGGGAACGACTGAAGTTGTTACTACAAACTGGAGGAGGGGGGAACGACTGAAGTTGTTACTACAAACTAAGGAAGAGAACGACTGAAGTCGTTACTACGAACTAAGAAGAGGGAAGGATGCGATCGCGATCGCCTCTGGGATTGATTTGGATCTCCTGGTTCCGTGATGATTATCTTAAGGTTGGACCTGTGATCATCACGGGTTTATTTTGAATCCGTAGTTAGATTAGAGCAAGAAAATCACAGGGATTGATGGATGTAACCGTTTAATCCTTCGCCCTTGAGGAGGGACTGCAAATGATCGGAATGTTCTGGATCGCACTGGTAACCAGTTTAACGGCCTGGTTTTGTTATATGAATACCTCAGAAGAAATTCCCCGAATTCTGGCGATGGCTGTCGGGACCCTGGGGGTAGGCTGGGATATAGTGATTGCCCCTTGGCCACTTCAACTCGCCCTCGTTCTGTTGATTTTGTATTGGACTCGCCATGTTTCTCCCCCACCCACAAAAGCCAGCTAACCTCTCCTTTATTGCCTTCTCAAAATAGTCGCATTCTTTTCTAGCGCTTGTGTCCAATTCGTGCTATGGAATCCGGGGCTAGAGGTTCCGCTTCTTCTGTGTTCCAGAACCCGATGACATCTCAAACCCTGTTTATTGAAATAAAAATAGAGCGAGATTGACTTAATGTGATTTACAATACGATACCAGCCTGGGAAAAATGATAGATTCATTGGGGATTCAACTTTGAACCCCTCCCTTCTACAATCTGCTCCCTCGATGAAGATTGTTGATACAATATTGTTAGGGATTGCTGAAATAGCCTATAATTAATGGGTTGAAACTGCCCAGATTTTTTGCGAAGCTTTTCAGGGAATATCAGACTGGAGAGTGGGAGAAAATGTGGGAAAGCGATCGCTTCAGGGAACTCTCAATACATCAAATCAAACCTTCACTACGGCGCAGGACAATGTCCCGGCACTATCCTCGTTTATCTTTCGGGGAAATGGATGAGCAGATTGCGCTTCAGTGAAGAGAATTGGCTGGGTAGTAACCGATGGGGATCGTCGATCGCCCGTTAAGTTTAGAGGGCTTTAGGTATAAAAACGGATTGACTGTTCTAACAGCGATCGCCTTTCAGGTGAGGGATGAACAGAAGCACCGAGGGTAGAAAATTCACCCCTAACTGACCGATGCAAGGTAGAGATCCCCGCCACCGGATCGAGGCGACCCTTGAACAACTCAATCTTAGAGAATCAGTCCCCAGCCAAACCCGCCAAAAATTAATCCCTAACTGTGCGACATCAGGTTATAAAATAAGAGAATATATAGCGCAAAAGTTGGTGCTTTCGGGGTGGTAAAAGCTATCATCAAAGATAATCCAGTAAACATTGAACTAAACCAACATCGGCGATCGCACTCAGGAGCAACCCTCACGGTCCTCCGCCCCACCCGTCCTCAGTTCTGGGGATATCTTCAGAATCAACCCAAGCGCGAGCCAACCCCTTGGGGCCAAAGTGCTTAACCGGCTTAAATTTGGGGAATACTCTAGTCAAGCATATTAAATCAACCAGCCATGACAAACTTCGCATCACAGCGGCGTGCTCTAGTTGTCCAGAATGCGTTTTCTCCCTTCGGCAATAAGCTGATCCAAGCAGGCTATGCCGATCGCGAACAAGTTCAACGCGCCCACATCGAAAGTCGGAAATCAGGAAAGCCTCTTACTGAGGTCCTCGAAGCCATTACCGGAAAGCAACTGCCTCCCGAGTTGCTCAGGCAGTACAAAAAACAACAGCTTTTTGAACTGAAAATTGTCTACGGTGTCGAAGCCTTGGATCCAGAAATCACCGAACTCTCACCGGAACAACTCGGTCCACTCCTAGAGACCTTGCTTCCCCTAGAAAGCTGCCGTCGCCATCGCATCCTGCCCATCTCCCGCAACGAAGGCGATTCCCCATCAGTTTCCGTAGCAATGGTCGATCCCGATAACTTAGCCGCCCTTGACGACTTGACCCGCATCCTCAGACCCCAGGGACTGAGCCTACGCCGACTGGTGATCACACCAGAAGACTATAACAACTTACTCAATCAATATTCTGACGAAAAGGCCAAAGAACAACAGGCCAAAGCAGAAAAAGCTAATCAACTCGATTTAAACCTCAATAGTGACGTCTTCAATGAGGTAGATGGGGAATCCCTCGATGACGCCCCAGAAGAAAATGAAGACATGAACCTGGATGCGGCGTTGCGAGGGGCCAACGACGCACCGATTATTAACACCGTTAATAAAATCCTGGCCAAAGCCCTCTCCGATGGCGTCTCCGATATCCACGTCGAACCCCAAGAAGAGTTTCTCCGAGTGCGGATGCGGAAAGACGGCGTACTCCACGAGTTTGCCCGGTTACCCAGTAAAATTACAAATGCCTTGACCTCGCGGTTCAAAATTATTTCCGACATGGATATTGCCGAACGTCGGAATGCCCAGGATGGACGGATTCGGAGGATCTTCCAGGGACGTACCGTGGACTTCCGGGTGAACTGTCTGCCGTCGCGATATGGCGAAAAACTCTGTTTACGGATTTTGGACAACTCTTCCACCCAGTTGGGGTTGGATAAGTTAATTTCCAATCCTGAGAGTTTAGCCCTAGTCCGGGAAATGGCGAGTCGTCCTTTTGGGCTGATTTTGGTGACGGGACCCACAGGTTCAGGGAAATCCACCTCGTTGTATTCGGTGTTAGCCGAACGCAACGACCCCAGCGTCAATATTTCCACAGCAGAAGACCCGATTGAATATGCCTTGCCGGGGATTACCCAATGTCAGGTGATTCGGGCCAAAGGATTAGACTTTACCAACTTGTTGCGGGCCTTTATGCGGCAAGACCCGGACATCATTCTGGTGGGTGAAACTCGGGATAAAGAAACGGCGAAAACGGCTATTGAAGCAGCCTTGACGGGTCACTTAGTGTTAACCACCCTGCATACCAACGACGCGGCAGGGGCGATCGCCCGTTTAGATGAAATGGGGGTTGAGCCCTTCATGGTCGCCGGTTCTCTGATTGGGGTATTGGCCCAACGCTTGATGCGGCGTGTCTGTAGCGAATGTCGCATCGCCTACACCCCCACTCCCCAAGAACTCGGTCGCTTTGGTCTCTCCGTTTCTGGGGAAAATAATGTCACGTTCTATAAAGCCAACATCGTGGCCCCCGCAGAGCGCAAAGCCGCCCAAGACGCCGGGACTTTATGTCAGAAATGTGGGGGCGGTGGATATAAAGGCCGGGTTGGGGTGTATGAAGTCCTCAAAAACACTGAAAATCTGCAAATGTTAATCTCTCAAGGTGCTCCCACCGAAAGGATTAAGGAAGCCGCAGTGGAAGAAGGGATGGTGACTTTGCTCGCCTATAGCCTGAATCTGGTTCGGGAAGGTCATACCACCTTTGAAGAGGTTGAACGGGTGACTTTTACCGACTCCGGCTTGGAAGCTGAACTCAAAGCCAAACGCAAGACGGGTCTGACTTGTAAGGCTTGCGGGGCTGGTTTGCAGCAGGAGTGGCTCGATTGTCTGTACTGCTTAACCCCCCGCTTCCAACAAGATTGAGGCGATCGCAGCCTAACTTTCCTCGGCGATTTACTTTCAATACAATCTAAACAGAGATTATCGGAGAAAACGCGACTATGGCAGGTCTGGTCATTGAAGATATTATGGAGTCCCTGGTTGAACAAGGTGGCTCAGACATCCACATCCAAGCCGGTGCACCCATCTACTTCCGCGTCAGCGGGAAACTGACTCCTCAGCCCCAATTTGGGGAAAGTCTCGCCCCGGAAGAATGTCAGCAAGTCATCTTCCAAATGCTCAACAACCAACAACGCAAAACGTTAGAGCAAAACTGGGATTTAGACTGCGCTTACGGGGTTAAAGGTTTGGCCCGTTTCCGGGTAAACGTTTATCGGGAACGCGGCTGCTGGGCCTCTTGTTTGCGGGCCTTGGGTTCCACCATTCCTAATGCCGATAAGTTAGGGGTTCCCCAGGTGATCCGGGAAATGACTGAGCGCCCTCGGGGGCTATTGCTGGTCACGGGTCAAACGGGTTCGGGAAAAACCACCACGATGGCCGCATTGCTGGATCTGATTAACCGCACCCGCGCCGAACATATCCTCACGGTAGAAGACCCCATCGAGTATGTGTTTCCCAATATCAAGAGCCTATTCCACCAACGGCAAAAAGGGGAAGACACCAAGAGCTTCTCCAATGCGCTTAAAGGGGCCCTGCGTCAAGACCCGGATATTATTCTAGTTGGAGAAATGCGGGACTTTGAGACGATTTCTCTGGCCGTATCTGCCGCAGAAACGGGTCACTTGGTCATGGGAACCCTGCACACCAACTCCGCTGCCGGTACCGTAGACCGGATGTTGGATGTGTTTCCCCCAGAAGTAAAAGCCCAAATCCGCGCACAGATGGGGATTTCCTTAATTGGCATTTGTAGTCAAAACTTGGTTCCCAAGCTGGGCGGCGGTCGGGTCTGCGCCCAGGAAGTGCTCGTGAATAATGCTGCTATTGGTAACTTAATCAAGGAAGGAAAGACGGCCCAGATTTACTCCATGATCCAAACTGGGGGTCGCTTGGGAATGCAGACAATGGAAATGGCCCTGGCTAAACATTACAAAGAGGGCAAAGTCTCTTGGGAAGCGGCGATGAGTAAAGCGGTGAAAGCCGATGAACTGGAACGATTGATCGGACCCTCTCCGGCCCTCAGTAATGCAGCGGCAGGGCACTAATTGGGTGGGCAGGATATTGGGGGAGTGCGTCAATTCCTCCCCCTCAATCTTTCTGATCTCCCAGGGGAACCCTCCATCAAGAGCGGCTGTTGTTAGGATGGAATCGGCCCTTACGTTAGACATTTACTGATGCTTCGAGTCATTCCATCCCTGCACTCTCTCAATTTATCTCGAATAGGAGGTTAATTATGGCGACAAACGTTATTACAACTGAAGAAAAAAAGAAAGGTTTTGATTTTGCCGCATTGGAAGAAAATCTCAATGTGGCAATGGCTAAAATGACGGTGAAAGACAAAGCTGTTTTTTCCCGTCAGTTAGCCGTGATGTTTAACTCCGGTGTGGCGTTAATGAAGGCGATCGCCATGTTGGGGGAAACCTCAGATAATGCCAAATTAAAAAAGGCCCTGCGTCAGATTAAAGGGGAACTGGAAACCGGGGTTCCGCTTTCCGAGGCGATGTCCAAATTCCCCGATATCTTTGATGACCTCTACTGTGCAATGGTCGAGTCCGGAGAAATTGGGGGGGTGCTTGACATGGTGCTCAACCGTCTCGCCATTGCTTTAGAAAAATCTGCCAAAATTCAAAACCACATCAAATCCGCCTCCGCTTATCCGAAAGCAGTGGGAAGTATTGCGATTATCGTGTTTTTTGCAATGACCACCTTTCTGCTGCCGACCTTTGCTGGCATTTTCGAGGAATTGGGTGCAGAGTTACCCATGTTTACCCAAATTATGCTGGGAATCAGTGCGTTTACTACGGATTGGAGAAAAATGCTGGTTTTGATTGTCTGCCTTTTCCTCCTGGTGACTGCCTACAAAACGTTTTATAAAACTCCCCAGGGTCGCTTAATCTGCGATCGGATGTACTTGAATCTGCCCATTATTGGTCCACTCATTAAACTCACGGCGGTTGCTCGTTTCTGTGGCACGTTTTCTATGTTAACGGGCGCAGGCGTCCCCATGCTCAGTTGCTTTGATATTGTGGCCCGTACTGCGGGAAATCAGGTGATTGCTAATGCCATTAGTAATGGGAAAGCCGAGGTGGAACAAGGGGGGAGCTTAACGGAAGCCTTTGACCGAGAAAATATCTTTCCCCCAATGGCAATTTCCATGATGCGAATTGGAGAAGAAACCGGGGAACTGGACAAGATGCTGTCCAAAGTTGCCGACTTTTATGAAGATGAAGTGGAACAAGCGGTGAAAGGTCTCACCAGTACCCTGGAACCGATTATGATGGTGGGCATTGCGGCAATGGTGGGTTCGATTTTGATGTCTATGTATCTGCCTATGTTTGCTGTGTTTGACCAACTCGGATAAACCGAGGGGGATGAGCTGGATTGACGAACCGATTCCTGAGCTTGAAATGCCAAGAACTAGCGGGGTTGATTACAAATTTCCCCCGCTTTCAATCGGATTTGGGTTTCCTGATACGGCTCATTGACTGGAATGCCGACTCCTTGTAGGTCAATCCAGAAGTTGAAACGTCTTGAAAAATTATGTCTCTTAAACAATACCATTACGAACAGTTACTCGCTGACTATAGCAATCGGGCTAGTGCGATCGCCCTGCTGCGGCAGTATCGAACCTATTTGGAAATGATTCCAAGTATGCGCCGTCCCCAGGAAAGCGTCATTCCCATTCCCTTACCCAATATCCGCATTCGCGAAACCATTTCTTCCCATTCTCCCAGTGGATTAAATGCCAACTCCGGAGATGTGATTTCTTTACCCTGTGATGTCGCCATTCTGATGTGTGACCCGGATTGGAAGGTGAAAATGGGGGTGGAAATCTTTGTGTTTATTCATCGTCCAGAAGAAGATTTTTCCGATTTACTCCGCCGCTGGCGACAAACTCAAATGTGGTTGTCTCATGCCTACGAGTGGTTAATGCCTCTGCGTTATCAATACATCATTGGAGAAGGGTCTGACACGATTTATCCCTTGTTTGTGGTGTTTGATGACACGGCAGAGCGCATTAAACGCGGTCTGAAAGGGGCTTCTCTCCCCTTCGTGGTTCAAAACCTCAGTGGGTTAATTGACGAGGATGAACCCTTGGAGAAAACGGAAGAACTTGTCATGTTCCAGGAAGAAAACCCGATTGAAGAATAGTTGCTTCCCCTGCACCGATATAGGGGATTATAGGAATGAATCAAGGGTTATTCAGGTGCAGTTACGATCGCCCTTTCCGGTAATTATTAAGTGAATAAATTTACCCGATATGGGTGAAATTGTCAAGCCCTTTCTCGAAGTTTTAGACTCATTCCCTGATTGCACTTCCAAGTCCCGATCGCCGGGAAAAATCCCAAGAGTTTGCGATCGCAAAATCTGTCTTTTCGTTGCCCAATTTTAACTGGCCTAGATGCCACTTCTCAAACTGGCACAGGGTTTCTAATTCTTTAACCCTTCGGCAATAGAATCAAGCCAAACAAGCTCAGGAAACAATCAAATTTTTACCACTCTGAGAACCAGAGATTGAGGGTGTTTTTTATGAACAAAGTTCCTTCGCAACAACACACAACAGCCTGGATTATTCAAGTTTGGGCTTCCTTTGCGATCGCCTTAGCAGCGACTGGCGTCGGCATCGTTAACTTACCCGTCACCAATTGGGTCAAAGGTTATATGGGAATGGGTGTCCTCTTCACCGTCGGCTCCTCGTTTAGCCTCGCCAAAACCCTGCGCGATCGCCATGAAGCGGAAAAACTCACCTCCAAAGTAGAAGAAGCGCGAGTCGAACGAATCCTCACCGAACATAACACCTTGAGATAAACCCAAAAAAGCCCCAACAGTCATCAACCGTTGAGACTTTCTTGCAAATCGCCCCGCGTCCTACCCCTGTTCGTAGTAACGACTTCAGTCGTTATCCAGTCTCAGCCTGTTGTTCGTAGTAACGACTTCAGTCGTTATCCAGTC